>JBMNCR010000034.1:0-13671 GCA_049366695.1 Eubacteriaceae bacterium | reverse complement strand
AAATATGTAATTTATTAAAATTGTATTAGAAAAGAAGGAAATTTCATTATTATATAGAATATATAAATTGTGCACGATGAGATTGAGTGTGTTATATGGAAGTTGTTTGAAGTAAATTGGAGTTGACTCTTATGAATATTAGAGAAGAAAGAGAATTATTGGAAAAAGATATATTATCTAAATATGCAGTATTAAGTTGTAAAACAAAAGGAAGAAAAATAACAGGTAAATTATGTACTATAAGAACAGAATTTCAAAGAGATAGAGATAAAATTCTTCATTCAAAGTCTTTTAGAAGGTTGAAGCATAAAACACAAGTTTTTATTTCTCCTGAAGGTGATCATTATAGAACACGTTTAACTCATACTTTAGAAGTATCACAAATTGCTAGAACTATCTCTAGGGCTCTGAAGCTTAACGAAGATTTAACTGAAGCAATAGCATTAGGCCATGATTTAGGACATACTCCATTTGGTCACACTGGAGAAAAAGTATTAAATGATATTTGCACATTTGGATTTAATCATAATGAACAGAGTTTAAGGGTGGTAGAGATATTAGAAAATGGAAAAGGAATGAACCTAACATGGGAAGTGATGGACGGTATTTTGCATCATTCAGGAGAAATATGTCCTAAAACTCTTGAAGGGGAAGTAGTACATTTATCGGATAGAATCGCATATATAAATCACGATATAGACGATGCAGTTAGAGGTGAAATTATTGCTGAATGTGAATTGCCTAAAAAGAGCACTACTGTACTAGGGGATTCAAAAAGAGATAGAATAAATACTATGATTAATGATGTAATAAATACAAGTTATAATAAAAAGTATATAAAGATGAGTAATGATGTGCGTGACGCTACTATGCATTTAAGAAGTTATCTTTTTTCACAAGTATATATAGGATCAAAAGCAAAAGATGAAGAAGAAAAAGCTGAAAACGTAATAATAAGTTTATATGAATATTTTATGAAAAAACCTGAGAAATTATCCGTTGAATATATCCACCGATTGGATCATGAAGATAAAGAAAGGGTAATATGTGATTATATTGCAGGTATGACAGATAGATATGCGATAAATAAATTTCAACAATTGTTTATACCTAGAACATGGAGGGTATATTGAAATTAATTGAAATAAAAAAAACTCTTTAAATTATTCTATAAATGTTATATACTACATTAGTATTAATTATCATTATTCGACACAATGTTTAAGAAAACGATATATACAGATAATATTTAAGTGTAAAAATTTAATGATTTCTATAAAAAAATTTTTATAATTAAAAAATATATAGTATGTGTTGCAATAAATAGATGTTATTAAGTTGTTTTTTATATATTGAAAAAATACTGAATAATATTAATGTTTATAACATTTATTTTATATAAAAAGGAAAAATAAAGCTAAGTGAAAAATGCAAAAACAGAAAACAATAATAATAAAATTATGTTATGAAAATAATTACAAAAAATATTGGACATTATTACCATTGTTTTTTTGTGTTTTAAAGAAGGAATTTTAATATTTTTGTAGAATATTGTAGTAAGGATGTAAGGTGCTTTTATGAATAGAAGTTATTCTAACGATATTATTCAACAAATAATTACTGAAAATGATATTGTTGGTGTTATATCGCAATATGTAACATTAGTTAAAAGAGGTACAAGTTTAAAGTGCAGATGTCCTTTTCACAATGAAAAAACACCTTCTTTTGTAGTTTCTCCTGATAAACAATTGTATCATTGTTTTGGTTGTGGTGCAGGGGGCAATGTAATTAACTTTATTATGGAGATAGAAAATCTAAGCTTTATTGATGCCTTAAAAGTATTAGCAGATAGGTCTGGGATAGTACTTCCTGACGATTATAAATATGATGATAAAATAAATAAAAAAAAACAAAAGCAATATTTATTACATAGAGATGCAGCAATATTTTATTATAAAAATTTATTAAGCAATGTACAAGCATTAGAATATTTACATATCAGGGGTATTGAAAAGAACACAATTAAGTGGTTTGGTTTAGGCTATGCACCTATTTTGGGTGATAGTTTATTAAAGTATTTGCTATATAAGAAATATGACATAAATGACATAAATGAATCTGGACTGATCATAAAAAGCGATAAAGGAAAAGGGAATTATTATGATCGTTTTAGAGATCGAATAATATTTCCGATACAGACTGTTACTGAAAAACTTATTGGGTTTGGAGGAAGAGTAATAAATGATGAAAAATATCCAAAATATCTAAATTCACCTGAAACAGTAGTATTTTTGAAAGGTAAACAGTTGTATGGCTTGAATTATGCAAAAAAATATATTTCAAATGACCAAATTATTCTTACTGAAGGTTATATGGATGTAATTAGTCTTTATCAAAAAGGTGTGAAAAATGTTGTAGCTTCTCTTGGCACTGCTTTAACCAGAGATCAAGGTATGCTGCTTAAGCGATATGCAAAAGAAGTAATCATTGCATATGATGGTGATGAAGCTGGACAAAAAGCAGCAGTGAAAGCTATGGAAATTATAAAAAACTGTAATTTAGATGTAAAAATATTATTGTTACCAGAATTATTAGATCCAGATGAATACATAAAATCATATGGTAAAGAGGCCTTTGAAACAAAAAAAGATGGAGCACTAACTGATATAGAGTATAAAATTTTAAAATTAAAGGAAAAATATAACACTAAAAGCATAGATGGTAAAATTAACTTTACAAAGGAAGTATCTAATTATCTAGCTCAAATAGATAATGAGATTGAAATTGAAGCATATTTAAATAAAATTGCGAAGGAAGTAGAAATATCAAAAGAGGCAATAAAAGTAGAAATTGAAAAAGTAAAGGCAAAAAAGCATAAAAAAAATTCTTATGGTAATTATAGGAATGAAAAACAACATATAAAAAATGCCTATATTTTAGCTCAAGAAAAAATATTAGGACAGTTAATAACTAACAAGGAGTATTCACAGTATATCAAAACAACATTAGAAATTGAATACTTTTCAAAAGGTATTTATAAAACAATAGCAAA
The DNA here is from genome assembly GCA_049366695.1 of Eubacteriaceae bacterium. Taxonomy (GTDB): domain Bacteria; phylum Bacillota; class Clostridia; order Eubacteriales; family Alkalibacteraceae; genus JBMNCR01. The sequence continues at coordinate 10,619 of JBMNCR010000034.1, read as the reverse complement.
TTATTTATATAAAAATATGGGAAATAATAATAATTTTCAAGAGTCTAAGTTTATAACTACAATTGAAGATAAAGAAGATGTGAAAATTGCATCGTCAATATTTACAATGAATGAAGAAATCATAGAGGTAGAAAATATTAATAGTTACATAAATACTATTAAAAAAAATAAGATGCAAAACGATATAGTTGTTTTACAAGAACATCTAATGAGTGCTGAATCAGAAGAAGAAAAAAATAAAATCTACTATGAAATTATTGAAATAAAAAGACAATTGGAAAAGATATAATCATGGGAAGGAGGTTGTGAATTGGATATAAGAGAAAATACAAAGGTTAAAGAATTAAGAACAAAAGGCAAAAAAAACGGTACTCTAACTGGAGAAGAGATAGAGAGCTCGTTGTCTGAAATTGAACTGCTTCCTGATCAAATTGAAGAAATATATTCATTGTTTGAAGAAGATGGTATAGAAATTTTTGCTCAAGATATTGATACTGAAGATGAAGATGAAGAAATAGAAGAAATTTCAAAGAAAACTTTTGAGATAGCAGTGCCTGAAGGTATAAGTGTTAATGATCCTGTAAGAATGTATTTAAAGGAAATTGGAAAAGTATCTCTTTTAACTGCTAAGGAAGAAATTGACTTAGCGCAACGCATGGAAAAAGGTGATGACCTAGCAAAGCAAAAATTAGCTGAAGCTAATTTGCGATTAGTGGTAAGTATAGCCAAAAGATATGTAGGGAGAGGTATGTCTTTTTTAGACTTAATACAAGAAGGGAATTTAGGTTTAATAAAAGCTGTAGAAAAATTTGATTATAGTAAAGGATATAAATTTAGCACATATGCTACATGGTGGATTAGGCAAGCAATTACGAGAGCAATAGCTGATCAAGCAAGAACTATAAGGATACCAGTACATATGGTAGAAACAATAAATAAATTAATTAGAGTTTCAAGACAGTTGTTGCAAGAATTAGGGAGGGAACCTACTCCTAATGAAATTGGCGAAGAAATGGGATTTGCTGAAGAAAAAGTAAGAGAGATACTAAAAATAGCTCAAGATCCTGTTTCCTTAGAGACTCCTATTGGAGAAGAAGAGGACAGTCATTTGGGAGACTTTATTCCTGATGATGATGCGCCAGCTCCTGCTGAGGCAGCTTCTTACGCATTATTAAAAGAACAACTAATGGAAGTGTTGTGTACATTAACTGAAAGAGAAGAAAAAGTTCTAAGATTAAGATTTGGCTTAGATGATGGAAGAGCACGAACATTAGAAGAAGTTGGTAAAGAATTTAACGTTACTAGAGAGAGAATAAGACAAATAGAAGCAAAAGCATTAAGAAAATTAAGACATCCAAGTAGAAGTAAAAAACTAAAAGATTATTTAGATTAGTTGTTATAACGGCAAAGTATATACAGTATACTTTGCTTTTTCAATGAATAGAATGTTCGAATTAATGAATTTTTTATATAAAATAACTTTATGAAATAAATTTCTAAACAAAATAAGTTAAATTTATTGACAAAGTAAAAAAAATCATTATAATTTAATAATGTCACTATTATTTGTTCCTCAGTAGCTCAACGGTGGAGCACTCGGCTGTTAACCGATAGGCTGTTGGTTCGAATCCAACCTGAGGAGCCATTTAATAAATTAAAATGAAATAATATAATTCAACCTTTAGTTTGTTACTAAAGGTTTTTTTATTGACTAGTAAAGAGATGGTTTTTCAAAATTATCATTATGATTCAGTTACACTCAAAGGATAAATAGGATTACTTTTCTTATTTTTACTTCATATTTTTTACTTAACTCATTAAGATGCATATTTACTAATAATAAATAAATTTAAGTTTAGATAAACTAATACTATCTAATTGAGAATTAACATTTATACAAAAGGTATATCATCTGAAAATATGATATAATAAAAATAAAGAAAATCATAGGAGAAATAAATGCAATTAACGCCTAGACTAAAAGGTATTGTGAGACATATATCAAAATGTTCAAAAGTAGCTGATATAGGAACAGACCATGCTTTTATCCCGATATACCTAGTAGAAAATAATATTACTAAACAAATAATAGCTACTGATATAAATGACGGACCTTTGGAAATAGCGCAAAATCAAATTATGAGTCATGGTTATATACAATATATAAAAACATTAAAAGGTAATGGTTTAGAACCTATAAAAGGATATGAAATAGAAAACATTATTATAGCTGGTATGGGAGGTATTTTAATATCAGAGATAATAAATGAAAATAAAGAGACAGCTAATAAAGCAGAAAAATTAATTTTACAACCAATGGTTGCCCAAGCTGAGTTAAGGAAGTATTTGATTAATAATGGATTTAAAATTATTGATGAAGATTTAGAAAAAGAAGATAGACGAATTTATCAAATAATTGTTGCTACTAAAGGTAAAGAAGATATAAAGGACGAAATTTATTTAGATATTGGATATCCCTTAATTAAAAAAAATCATCCATTATTATTAGAATTAATACAATTTAAAGAAAATGAACTAAAAAAAATAATAAATAACTGTAGCAAACAAGATAGTCCTAATGCTATAAAGAAAAAAAATCAATGTCGAGAAAAATTGCAAAAACTTCGGGAGGTAAAAAAATGTCTGTAAAATGTCAACAAATTATTAGTATCATTGAAGATATTGCTCCTAAAAAACTTGCAGAAGAATGGGACAACGTAGGGTTATTAATTGGAACTACATATATGAACATAGAAAGAGTGCTTGTATGCCTTGATATTAATGAAGAGGTGGTTAATGAAGCTATAGAAAAAAAAGTAAACTTAATAATATCCCATCATCCTTTGCTATTTTCACCAATACAAAACATAAGATGGGATAATTATAAGGGCAAATTAATAAAAGAGTTGATAACTAATGAGATAGGAGTTTACTGTGCACATACTAATTTAGATATTAGTAGTAATGGACTAAACTATTGGTTATCTGAAATGTTTCAATTACAAGATATTCAAGTTTTAAAAAAAATAAATGAAGAAAAAATGTATAAATTTGTTGTATTTGTGCCAAAATCAGAGATAGACGCAATAAAAACTGAATTGGCTAAACAAGGTGCAGGATGGACGGGTAATTATAGTCATTGTAGTTTTTCTTCATTAGGGATCGGAAGTTTTAAACCATTAGAAGGATCACAACCATATAGGGGATCCGTTAATAAAATTGAAAATATAGATGAATACAGACTTGAAACAATAATAAAAGAAAAAGATTTATTTAAAACTATTAAAGCAGTAATAAAAAAACATCCATATGAAGAGGTTGCATATGATGTGTATCCTTTAATAAATAAAGGGTTATGTGAAGGCCTGGGAGTTATAGGTGAATTAAGCACTGAAGTTGATACACGGAATTTTATCAAACAAGTAAAAAATACTCTAAGTATTGAATCTTTAAGAGCAAGTGGAAAGGTACCAAGTAAAATTAAAAAAGTAGCAATATGTTCAGGAGCCGGAGCGAGTTTGATTTCTAAAGCAAAATTTAGTGGAGCAGATATATTTATTACAGGAGATTTGAAGTATCATGATGGGCAGTTGGCACATGAATTAGGTTTGTTTGTATTAGATGCAGGCCATTATAATACTGAAATAATAATGATTGAATGTCTAGCAGATTATTTAAATAAAATTAGAATAAAAAATAATTTAAAATTTGATATTATTAAATCAAAAAGTAATAATGATTACATTCAATTATTATAGTTAAATTTTATGATTATCCCATAGAGTTTATATTAATAATTATTTATATAAATATGACAGGCGAAAATAATAAGGAGTGTTAAAATGAAAAACATAGATAAACTATGGGAACTTCAACAATTAGAAGATAGAATCATAGAAATCGAGAAGGATGAAGGCATTACTGATTTAAAAATTCAAATAGATAATCACAAAAACACATACAATAAACTCTTATCGATGACAAAACAAATTGCACAAGAGTATAAAGAAAGAGAAGTATCATCGCAAAAATTAAAACAAGAGATAAATCAATTAGAATCAAAAATAATTAAAGCGGAAGATAAACTTTATAATGAAAATATAAAAAAAGCTAAAGTGTTAAATCAATTAAAGAGAGAAATTGACGATCATAATAAAAATAAAACAGAGAAAAATGAAACTATACAAAATTATAAAAATGAAAATTTGTCCAGTATAAAACTGATAAAAAAATACAAGGCAAAATCTGAATTAATAAAGGAAGAAATTAATAAGCGTAATAATGAATTAGATACAAAAATAAAATTTAGCGAAAGTAAGCTTCAAGAAATAAACAATAGTATAGAAAAGCTTAAAAAAACAATGTTGGAAGAAGATATAAAATACTATTATGATAAAAAAGAAAAAATTTATCCAGTAGTTGTGTGTTACAAAGAAGATGTATGTGATGGATGTAAAATGCAGTTTTCAATAATATTTTCTCAAAATTTAAAAAAGAATGAAGATAAGATATTTGCTTGTGAAAACTGTGGACGATTAATATATGTACCCAAATTACAAGAAGCGTAAAACCACAAAATACCATTGTAAAACACAGATAAATATGATAATATTAAATTCCGAAAATTAAATAAATGAGTAAACCAGATGATCGCGTGTGCAAAACCGCAAGGTTGTACACGAGGAAAGTCCGAGCTCCGTAGGGCAGGGTGCCGGGTAATCCCCGGTGGAGGTAACTCTAAGGAAAGTGCAACAGAAAGTAAACCGCCACCAAATATACTTAGCATATTTGAAGTAAGCAGGTTTATGGATATTCTTATAGGTCAGACTTTTGACATTAGTCTTTAGTAAAGTAAATCCAAAGTACTAAGGTCTAAGGACAAAGGACTGACAGAAAGATTAACCTATGCTGCGCATGCTCTTATATGCACGGCATATTGGCTGGTAAGGGTGAAAGGGTGAGGTAAGAGCTCACCAGCGGATAGGCAACTATTCGGCTATGTAAACCCCACCTGGAGCAAGACCAAGAACGGACCAAGAAAGGCAGTTGCCCGCTGCTGTCCAATGGTAGGTCGCTGGAGTCTACTGGCAACAGTAAACCTAGATAGATGATCGTTTAACACAGAACTCGGCTTATAGGTTTAGTCATTTTAATTTATTAAAAACACTTGTTTTAATACGAGTGTTTTTTTACTGTACATGAGAGTATCAGAAAAATGAATAATATTAAAATCATATATTTTATTCAATATACTGGGTATGATTTGTAAGTGAATAGGAGGTAATCGCAAGTGTTGGTATCTCTTATACCGAAGTCATTATATCTGTATATTACGCAAATTTATACGTTAAATATGGTGCATATGGAGGTAGTATTATGAAAGTGTTAGGAATAGTAGGGAGTAGAAGAAAAAACGGTAATACAGCATATTTAGTGCAGCAAGCACTAGATGCAATTGAATGCGATGAAATTGAAACTGAGCTAATTTTTCTTCGGGATCACAATATTAGAGGGTGTACTGGGTGTGAAGGATGTAAAGATACATACAAATGTATAATAATGGATGATATGCAGAAATTATATCCACGTATACTAGAAGCAGATGCTATTATTACAGGTTCACCAACATACTTCTATAATATAACGGCAGATATGAAAGCTTTTATTGAAAGGTTATATTGCTTTCAAATCTTTTCAGAAGATGATCGCTCAGTTTGGTCAAGTATCAATGAAGTAATAGGAGGAAAATATGCGGTAGTTATATCTATTTGTGAACAAAATGATGAAAAAGATATGGGATTTACTGCTGAAGCTATGAGTATGCCTTTAGAAGGTTTAGGATATAGAATCGTAGAGACTGTTAAAATTTTAAAATTGTTTAAAAAAGGAGATGTAGAACAAAATCAAGATGCTACAGAGGAAGTAAAAAGAGCTGGAAAAAAACTCAAAAAACTGATTAACTTAAGAAAAGAAACATATAAGAAATTAAAATTACATGTAGATTAAAATAAACATAAAAAATATATACATAGTATTATTATGAATCACAAAAATTCTAAAACAAATAATTTTCTTAAAATACCATATTATTCAAAAATGAATCTATGGTATTTTTAATTTAGCATTCAAAAATCTAACGTAAAGTAACTAATGTTATTTGATGACTGAATAATATTGCAGTGGTAATCTATGGTATAATTTATATGTGAATTTATGGTTGATTTATATTATTAATGTATGATTATAGGAGGGTAAATGGATTTTTTTGGTGGGATTATTTTTATATTTTTACTTTTAATTATTATAGAATGTATTAGGGATATACGAAATTTAATTATTTCAGCAGAAAAACAAAAAATTGATATTGTAATTGTATTGATTTCTACTGTGATTTTATTGAGTATTACATATTTATATGCTAACACATGGTTCCATAATATAATAGGTATTTTAGGTGCTAGTATTCCAATTATTGGTTGGGCAAGTAAAGGAATAACAACTAAAGGTTTTCGTTCTATAGCGAGATTAGGATATTGGACTAACTGGAATAATTTAAAAAAAGTACAAGTTACTATAGAAAATAAAATTAAAGTCACATTTTATAATCGATATCTACAGTACGATATTCACTATTATAAAAAAGATGATTATAATAGAATTATTACGTTATTGCGTGAAAACTTAGCTGATGAAATAATTAGTATTGATGAAAAGAATTTATCATAACATAACTAGTTAATAAATACCATATAATTACATTAAATCGTGGTATAATTAGTATATGTTATAGTACGTTTATATCTTTATATTATATAATGGAAAGGAGCGAAACTATGAGCATTGAATTTATTTTAGGTTTAAGTATAGGTATGATAATAATAAGAATTGGTTTGGATACTAAGGTAGAAAATAGTATGTTGCAGATAAATAACAAGTTAGATAAAATAATTAAAAATTTTGCGATAGATGACGCTATAATTGAAGGTGTTGATGCTGAGTTGCAAAATCTTCTTACAGATGGTAAGAAAATTAAAGCAATAAAACGATATAGAGAAGTCACTGGACATGGTTTAAAAGAATCAAAAGAATATATTGACTTGCTTTACCATAAAAAATTTGATTAGTAAAATATATGTTAAATTGATAGGAGGAATATATGAATATTAAAGAAAAGTATTTAGTAGGTGTTTGCATATCAGTAGGTGCTGGTAGCATACTATATATTTTATTCAAAAATGTAATTTTTAATACTTTGGGTTTGGCTTTTGCAATATTTTTTATTATAAAAATGATTAGAAGTAAATGATAGTTATTCTTTAGAATTAGTATTTACTTTTATTGGCTTATTTTTTTCTATTTCATCTGTGTTGATTTTAATGCGTATTTTTGATGAATTTTTTATGATGGATTCATTAATTATGTTATATGGTATTTTATACTTACATATATGAGCAATTTTCATAAAAATAAAAAAGTGTCATTAATTCTGTCTTTATTAGGTATTTTACCTTTTCAAATGCTATTATTATCAAATAGTATTTATTATTTATATAGCTCTATTTTCTTAAATATATTTATCTTAGTTATTAAAATATTGCCTTTATTTAAGGTTAATCAATTAATAATATAAATAAAGTCTTGAACTAAGAAATTTATAGTAACTTGGATTATATTGCGAATAAGCATTAGATTTGTAATTATCAAATATAGGGGGCTAAAAAATGGAGATTGGTATTTATATATTAATTTCAATATTATGTTACTTAGTTTCTGGAATCATTCATGAGTTAGGACATATTATCGTAGGATTAATTAATGGTTGGAAATTTCACTTATTAGTCATTGGACCAATTGGAGTAAAGTCAGATGAACATGGAAAAATTAATTTCTATCTTGAAAAACGGACTGTAATGTGGGGAGGTGTTGGTTGTGTTCTTCCGCAAGAGGTTAAAGAAGATAACATAAAAATATGGTCAAAGGTTTTATTAGGTGGACCTTTTGCTTCAATAGCAATGGGAATTATATTTCTACCATTTGGGATTATTACAGAAAATATTGTGTTGTTGCTTTTAGGAGCAATGCCATTAGCAATGGGGATTGTTTGTATTCTTCCTGTTCCTTTAAAAACAGGCATTTTGTATACTGATGGTGGAAGATGGAGTAGACTACACAAAGGGGGACAAGAGGCAGATGAAGAAGTTGCATTGTTTAAATTGACAGAAAATCAATTTGCATGTGGAGATTTATCAAAAATTGATATAAATATTATTGAACCACTACTAAAATCAAAAGAAGTGGGGATTAATTACTATGGATATTATTATAAGTATAAATATTATGAGGCAATATCTAATAAGGAAAAAATGGAGTTCATTATTGAAGAAATGGATAAAATCAAGAGTAAAGTATCATCTATTATTGTAAAAGATTGCGAAATTCATTAGTTCAGAATGTTATTTAAATATGTAATAGTTGATACTTGAAAAGCAAACAATATTAGAGCAATGACATGAAAAAATAACCCTAGCACTTGGTTGCATAATTGATTTAGGTTATTATTAATATAATCTAAACACTCTTACGCCAACACCAAAGGAAAGAACAGTTGAGCTATCGCGGTATTCTATAATAACAAAGTGAAAAAATAATACACATATACTCTATATATTATTTTGCTTTGATTTAAGTTTTTCTAAATCTTTAATACTCCAAAATTAATTGAGAATCTGAATTAAATGCACAATAAAAATTGATATATGAAAACTGAACAATACGGTAAAAAACATATGTTATAAAAATATGGTATAATTTGTATGTGAGCAAAACGTAGGGAGGTATATAAATGAATGAAATTATTATTAAAGAAAATAAAAACAAAGTGATACAACTTATAATATTAGCAATTATTTTAGTGCTTGTAAGCATGTATAATTTAGTAATAGGAATAATTGAGATTAATTTACTTTATTTAGTTATTGGAATAATGGGGATAACTTTTTTTGGTGCTTGCTTTTTTCTTATTAGTAGAAGAATGTCAAATAATAGACCATTGTTAATAATAGGAAAAGATGGTATCACTGATATGTCAAATGCAAATAGCGTAGGTTTTGTTGCATGGAAAGAAATTGAGTCGGTCTCAGTAAGAAGAGTTTTTGTACAAAAATTTATAGGTATCACTGTTTATGATTTTGATAAACTTATGAATGGCATTTCTCCCATGAAGCAAAATACAATTAAAGCAAATATGAAATTAAAATATCCACCAATATGTATACCATTGAATACAGCAGATACTGAATTTAGTGAAGTGCTATCCATAGTACAGAACAGATTTAAAAATCGTTAATTTGGATTAATAAATTTATATTATTTATACAAAATGAAATAAACTTTTACAAATACAGTATTATTCAGTAATGGATTTTACTATTTTTTTATTTAGTAAATAAATAAAATATGGAAAAAAAGAAGGATATATATGTAGAATATTCATACTGAAATTTATATAAATTGTGATAAATTATACCTATATTCTATAAATAGTATTCTAATTTGATCAAAGGTTTAGAAAATATTAATGGAATTATATGAGAGAATAACCAGTTTTATATATAAAAACAAGTACATTAAAGATATAATAATACAATAATTAATTTATAAATAAAATATAATTACTTTAAAAGAAAAACTAATAATATATATTAAAAGTAATATAATTATAAGCGAGTATATTGTATTCAATATAATGAGGAAAAAATAAAGGTGTTTAGATATTAAATGTAGAATTTAATAGAAATATAATACAGAAAATAATTGGAGTGATTTAAACAGTGAAGAAAATATATTATATTGACTCAGTTTTATTAATTGTCTCAATTGTATTTTTTATTATATCAATAAAAAATATTAATGAATTTTCTTTAATGGTCTTATTTATATTGTTTATTCTACAGTCTATTTATATTAATATGAAAATAAGTATAGTGAGAAAATATCCTCCACAACATAAGATATCTATTCGTGATATATTTTATAGTATTTATTTGATTTGGGGGAAACTATATTTTTTATTAATCGTAATTGCCAGGGGAATTTATTTAGAAAATATTTTCTACCAATCTCTTTTGTTAATTACGTTTATTTTTGGTTCTTGGTTGATTGGCGATTATTCTTATGTTTATAAGCAAATTATATTTGTGAAAGGGAAAAAAATATTACCGGAGGATATTATTGATTATAAAATAATAATGAAATCAATGGATCAAATCTTTCTACAGGCTACAGCTAAGGAAGGGGAAATTCTGAAGTTTAGTTTATACAAATCAGATTTTGATGATTTTATTAAATTAGTGATTAGTATTTAATAATTATGATGAAGTAATACGGATTATTATTTTGTCTTTTAACAATTTTAACAATTAATCACTATTAATCACGATGCATAATAAATAATATTAAAAAACTTGTTTAATATAGAATATTTTAGGTATATTTAATAATAGATATAATTTAAATTTTTAGGAGGAAAATATGAAAAATAATAAAACACTAGAGAATCTGATGGCAGCATTTGCTGGTGAATCACAAGCAAATCGTAAATATCTTGCTTATTCAAAAAA
>JBMNCR010000033.1:0-2216 GCA_049366695.1 Eubacteriaceae bacterium | reverse complement strand
ACCTGACTTTTAATCAGGGTGTCCCGCGTTCGAGTCGCGGATGGGTCACCATTTAAGAAGTGCGGATGTGGCGGAACTGGCAGACGCGCTAGACTTAGGATCTAGTGCCTTACGGTGTGCAGGTTCGATTCCTGTCATCCGCACCAAAAAAAGTATCCTCGTTGATAAACGAGGGTATTTTTTTGCGTTTGAAGTATGATGGAATAGAATCTCAAAGAGGACGAGGAAAGGTAGCAGAGAAATGAAAAGAAATAGAGGAATGTTTTAATAAACGAACTGAGAGACTATTCTCTAAAATAAGAGAAGAAGAGTAGCGTCATTTGAGGTTTTAAAGGTTAAATAGGATAAAGATACAACGATTCTTTATAGGACGCTGTATATAATCATTTTAAGCGTTTAGCGAAGAATCTTTGTCCCGAAAAGTAAATGAATAAAATATAACAAAATACTTACTTAAACTACTACATTAAGGTTAAATGTGTTGATAAATATAGCTTTATACCATATATAAAGTAAAACATTAAGCAAAGAAATAATAGAGGCATATATAATAAACTGAATTGATAGTGATATCTTTTAAAAATACCTCATAAGAATATATATACAAAATTACATATATTCTTAAGGGGGTTACAATGATTAAAAAAATTATAATTTTATCGATATCTATTTGTGTGTTTACCTTTGTAGTAGTTACTGGCTGTTATAAATATGATCCATATGAAGTTCATAAAGCTGTAAAAAGATATGAAGAATCACATGGAAGTAGGAATTACTTTTATAGAGAATTTATTGATGTATGTTTAATGAAATATCAGCCTATTGATAATATTCGAGAAATCATGATGTCAAATACCATAAAATACAATGGAGTATACTATACAGAGATGAAAACGTACTTTAAATATTTAAAATTTTATAAAGATTCATTTGTGATAACGTTTATAACTAATTATACACCTAGTGAAGCAACAAAGTTAATTGATGAAAAAATGGAGACAGCTCCAAAAGGACGATATTACATAGAGGATATTAGTGATATACGATTTACTACAATGGAAAAGAAAATTGATGGTGAAGTGGTTCAGGTAGAATATTCGGGAGAAAGTAATGATGATAAACTTTATTTATATTCGTATAGTAAGACTACGAAAAATGAAAGTGATCTAATATATGTTTTTTATGAAGATAAATAGAAGGCGTTTTTAATTTAATAAATATTAAAACAAATATATTCTTTGATATGTAAGGGATATATTTGTTTGATTTAAGGTAATGTAAATTAAACAAATAAATACTTAAGTTAAAAATAGTGTTGCAATTATATATATTTATGCTATAATTAAAAAGCGTTTTAAAACGAGAACAGCTATTGGATAATAAAGTAAAAGACACCCAAAAAATGACATATAGTATGCGAAAGTGGCTCAGGGGTAATTGAGAAGCGAGATGCGGGAAGTAAGAAGTAGGAATTAAGTATTCCTATTGGGTAAAAGGGTAATAGGGTAGCAAAAAATAACATATAGTATGCGAAAGTGGCTCAGTGGTAGAGCATCGCCTTGCCAAGGCGAGGGTCGCGGGTTCAAATCCCGTCTTTCGCTCCATTAAAATAGATGAACTTGAAACAGTTCTTTTTTTATTAAATAGATAAGGAATATTTATCTGTATTTTTATCTTCTAGAAAAATTTAATACTATTCACTTTTTAACTAAAGAGTCAAAAGTTTATTTTTTAATAAAAATTAAATTAAGATATTATTGAATAATTATCATTGTATTAAAGTGATAAAAATGCTAAAATATAATGTACTATGTACGCGTCCTTAGCTCAGTTGGATAGAGTGGCTGACTTCGAATCAGTTTGTCGGGGGTTCGAGTCCCTCAGGGCGCGCCATAAGGATTAATATACAAAGATTTTGCTATGTTACAATATCTTGTAATATGCGAGCTCAACACAGGTTCGCCACTGAGAGAATAATTAATATGCCGATTAATTTATAGGTGTTTTTTTAATTGCGATAGGAAATAATAGATGAGAGATTATTCTCCAAAAATGGTATTGAAAATGTAGCGTATCTCTACAATTTTTCACGATAATAGTATATATTAGGTAATATAAAATAATGTGTCATGTAATGCCACATTTTATTTAATATACGTACTAAATAATTTTTTAATGATCTATTTTAATACTGTGTATAAATTCAGCATTAATAA
>JBMNCR010000032.1:0-1839 GCA_049366695.1 Eubacteriaceae bacterium | reverse complement strand
GAAAATAATTATAGCGTACTATCTCGCAATGTGTTATAATATAAGTAATATAATAAATTGGAGGTACTTGTATGAGATTAAAGGTATCTAAGTCTAAAAATGCTGCATCACTTTATGTAATTAAATCTGTTTACAATCCTAAAACTCAGTCTAATACATCAAAGATTGTTGAGAAATTGGGAACTGAGGCTTCCCTTAGAAAAAAACTTAATGGTAAAGATCCTTACAAGTGGGCTAGGGAATATATTGAACAGTTAAATAGAAAGGAAGAGGAAAACAAAAGAGAGGTTTTAATTAAGTATTCTCCTGTAAAATTTATTGAAAAGGATAAACAACTTTTGTTTAATGGTGGCTATCTTTTTTTAGAAAGTATTTACCATGATTTAGGTATTGATAAACTTTGTAAAAACATCAGTGATAAATATAAATTTAGATATGATTTAAATAGTATTTTATCTAGGTTGATTTACGGCAGAATTCTTTATCCTTCTTCTAAGTTAAGCACTTTTAAGTTTTCTAAAAAATTAATTGAGCAACCTAATTTTGATTGTCATCACATTTATAGAGCTTTGGTGGTATTAGCTAAGGAGATGGATAATATACAGTCTTGGCTGTATACTAACAGTTTAAAGCTTTCTAAGAGAAATACCAAAATCTTGTACTATGACTGCACTAATTTTTTCTTTGAGATAGAACAAGAAAGTGGTCTTAAGCAGTACGGTATAAGTAAGGAACACAGGCCTAACCCTATTGTTCAAATGGGTCTTTTTATGGATGGTGATGGTATTCCCCTTGCTTTTAATATCAATAAAGGTAATACTAATGAACAGTTAACCTTAAAACCTTTAGAAAAAAAGATTTTGTCTGATTTTAACCTTTCTAAGTTTGTTGTTTGTACTGATGCTGGCTTAGCTTCTCAAAAGAATAGAAAGTTTAATGATAGAGATGATAGAGCCTTTATTACTACCCAGTCTATTAAGAAGTTAAAAAAACATTTAAAAACCTGGGCTCTTGATACTAAGGGTTGGCGTCTAGTAAATGATAATACTACTTATGATATTTCAAATCTTGATGAAGATAAGTATTTTGATAAGATTTTTTACAAACAAAGGTGGATTAAAGAAGATGATCTGGAACAAAAGTTGATTGTTACTTTTTCTTTAAAGTACAGAAACTACCAAAGAGAAATTAGAAATTCTCAAATACAAAGAGCTCAAAAGTTAATAGATGAAAATCCTAAAAAGATAGGTAAGTCAAATAAAAATGATTACAAGAGATTTATTAAAAAAACATCTGTTACTAAAGATGGAGAAAAAGCTGATAAGGAAATTTACACCATACATACTGAAAATATTTCAAAGGATGAGGTATATGATGGTTTTTACGCTGTTTGCACTAATTTAGATTCTAGTGTTAATGAAATTATTGAGGTTAACAAAAACCGCTGGCAAATTGAGGAATGCTTTAGGATTATGAAAAGCGAATTTAAATCTAGACCTGTTTTTCTTTCTCGCGATGATAGTATTAAAGCTCATTTCACTACTTGCTTTATGTCCTTAATTATCTACAAGCTCCTTGAAAGAAAGCTTGAAAAAAAATATACCTGCAGTGATATTATCGATAATCTAAAGGATATGAATTTTTACAAGGTTGATAGTGAAGGCTTTGTTCCTACTTACACCAGAAATGATTTTACTGATGATTTACACGATGCTTTTGACTTTAGAACGGATTATCAAATCCTTAATAAAAAACATCTGAAAAATATTTTTAAACAAACTAAAAATTAAAAAAGTACGCACTTTTCAATACATAGTAAAAGTCCTGAAACCTTTATTA
>JBMNCR010000031.1:0-3748 GCA_049366695.1 Eubacteriaceae bacterium | reverse complement strand
AAAAATATTTCCTTCATTAATGTTTGAAATTGTAAATCTAAGGTAAAATATGAAAATCTTACAGAAAAACAAATGAACTATACAAAGAATATTTCCTAACAATAAACAACTTACTAAAAACTTTGAATGTCTGCAGATGAAATTAATAAATCAAAAATATTATCACATTTCATTCCTTAATGAATAAATATTATTACTAGTGAGATTAACTAGATAAATTATCAGGTATTTGAGGAGATGGTTTTATAATAATTTCAAGTTTTGAACAAATTTCGTCTATAATTTTATAGTCTACAGGATATAAATAGAAGTAATTCCAGACAAGATACCGTAATATTAATTTTATGAATTCATCACGTTGAATTTTTTTCCAGATATCAAGAATTTTTCGTTTAGGAAATCCATGAAATCTTTCAGTCATATATATTATCAAATCCTGCAATTCAAAATATAAATCATCACTTTGTTGATTTAGTTTTTCAAAGATTGGTTGTAAATTCTCATGTCCTAGACTTTTAGATACATATCTCATTATGGATATAACAAATAATGCCGCTAAATTAAGAATAAAATTATTAATAATTGATATTTTATCTTCCTCAGGAACCATAGAAAAATCAGACTCTGCCTCATCAATTCGTTTGAGTAAATAAACAACCATATCATCCTTATCTTTTATAAAATTAGAAAGAATTAGATTAAGGATTTTAGAACCTGATACATACGAATATTGTACAAGATCCATTTTTACACTGCCAATTAATGAACCAGAATGGTTTTTCAAGATTTGTCCGACAATCTCAATTGACCTATAAGCAACACTTATTGTTTTCTTCCTCTTTTTTGCTATCTTATCATCCTTATTCGATTTTTCGTTAATGTTATTATCTTTATCAGTTTCATCGTCTTTTGAAATTTCATCTATTTCATCAGCTATAAATAAGGCTGCTCTTCGTCTTTCATGGATTGGACTCTCATTATTTAATTGCATTCTGAAAGGAGTCGTTATTAATTTATCAAAGATTTTTGATTTTTCATCTAAATTCATCTCTTGATAGTCTTCTAATATATTTTCAGAGAAGCTTAGTATTGATTCATAAATAAATTTATCTTTAGATAAAAATGATAAGAATAAAATAATGTCTGAGTTCTCTTTATTGTCTAGCTGTTGGATTAAATCCATAATCTCTCGTTTAATTTCTTTGTCATAAATATTATCAGCGAAAAATTTTGCAATAAAATAATAATATAAATAGGGATATTTAAAAATCAGACAATCTTCGGATTTTTCCATAATTGATGCTTCAATGAAGCTATCAATTAACTCCGTATATGGCAGATTAAGAGCATATAGTGCACAGTATTTATTATGCCATTCTCTAACATCGATTTCTCGAATATTTCCAGTAATAAAAATTGTATGTGCTAAATGTGAAAGATACGTGAATTTCAATTCTGTTTCAACATCAGGTCCAATTGACTTAGAAAATGCAATCCTGACTAAAGCATCATAAAAAAAACCTATTGTTCCAGTATTAACAAAATCTAACAAGGAATCATTATGAGTTCGATATGAACTCCCTTCAATTAATTGAAGTAAAGTTATCAAGTAAAATGGGTAGGATGGTATGTATCTCTTTGTAATAATTTCTTGGATTATTCGGAGTTTTTCATCTGTCTCATCTATTAGCGCAGTTGAACTCATTTCTTCTTCTTGTCCTAATCTAACCCATTTCATGATTAATTCATTCGTTTTTACTTTCCCGAATTCTTTAATTCGTAATCGTATGTACTTATTCAAGCTTAATTGTATTGGATTTAAATTGAATAAAAATGGTGTCTCTTCACTGATAATGATGATATGTCCAAAGTATTCCAATAAACATTCTATGAAGTCATTATAGTTATTATCATTAATTTTTGATTCATCGAAATCATCAATAATGATGAATTTTTCATCTAATTCTTTTTGAAGGAAAATTTGGATATCAGAGTCTTTATATTCAGACTCAAAATATTTAGTAATTATTCTCCGTATTGACCCATCCTTTACTCTTTTAATATCACTTCCATTGAGTAATATCGGTAGCTTGTTTAAACCAAACAATCTTTTAAAAATCATTTTCGAGAGAGAAGTTTTACCCGAATTTGAAGGTCCTGAAAATATAATATAAGAATTATCAAATAATCCTTGCTTCTCTAAATCGTCAATCTCATAATAATGTGCTTTTTCTAGATCACCACAATCGACCAATTCAAATCTAGGGAATATAAAAATATCTGTCATTGTTACATTTTGTTTTCTTGGATGCTTAATTATGATTCCTGGTTCATCCAGGTCGCGAGAAAATTTTTCAGATATATCTATCTCATGTCGTTTTCTTCCTCTATTTCTTAAGAATATAGTTTTGAAAGGCATATCTCTATATTTATAAAGGTCTCCATTTGAATCCCAATAAAATTTATATACTTCATTTATTTCCTCTGTGAAATCAGAAATTATTACATTAAACTCACTTTCTTTACATGAACCTTTATGACTTTGTAATTCACCACCACTTATATAATTCACTTCATTCTCACTATCAATATGAATAAAAGAATCAACATTGTGCTCATGTCCTGTTAAAATAATATCTGAGCATTCACGGATTTTTTGATTTAAAATCCTTGAGTTATCCGCTTGAAACCAATTAAATGGATGATGAAGTATAGTTATTGAAAGGTCAGTATCAGGAATATTTTTTATATTGTCTATGATCTTAATTGGAAAAATTAATTCTCCTTGATTTTTGTCTAAATTATATTTCAATGTCGAATTTACCTGATTGATTACTATTTTTTTATCCTCAACAGTAATAATTTCTCTATTATATAAGCGAATATCAGAACTTTTAAAATGATTTTTTCCATCTAATTGCTTAGCAAAATGAAAGAAATTATTCAATGGTTGCAATAATTCATTTATCTCATCATCCGAATAATAATTTTCTTTGTCAGTTTTTTCTATTAATTCTTCTCTTAATTTAGAATCTTTGATTAATAGATCATGATTTCCTGGAACAATATAAAACTTAACAGTCTTAAAATCCTTTCTCAATTCCTTATACAATATCTTAACAAAATCTTTTCCTTGGATAAATTGGATATTTTCGCCAGAAAAAACAAAATCACCGGTAAATAATATTAACGCATGACTAATTCCTTGAGATATACTCTGCACTGCGCGTGTAATTTTTTTTATTCTATTTAAAATCGATTCTTTCATAGAAGAATCAATATGAACATCACTTAAGTGTACGAGGGTTAATTTCATAATTATCTATGTAATCGATTCCTGTTATAATAATCCAGTTCCAAATCAATTTCCTCCAATAGCCATTGTGCTTCATTTATAGACCTATCAAATTTATTTATAATAATTATAACATTTTTATAATTATAAATTTTTCTCACTCCTCGTTCCTTTATAATACTCTTGAGTTCTAAAAAAACCTAAATATAATTCATCTCCATATTTAGTAACTCGATTTCTACCAACAATACTACAAATACCTCTCCGTCAGATACGTCACATACCTGGGATGTTCCTCCCGGCACTCCCTCGCCATCCACATGATCAACTCCTGATAGGTCAGCGATGAGAAACGGATCCCGTCAGCCTTCGCGACCTCGGTAAACGCGTCAACCTCAGCCCTGTGGTCCGCGCCCGCCTCCCCCAGCGCGTCATACCAGAGGTACAGCAGCT
>JBMNCR010000030.1:0-1062 GCA_049366695.1 Eubacteriaceae bacterium | reverse complement strand
TTTCAAGACCCACCCCATTTATTTCTCATAAATAGGGTATCTGTCAGAAAAATAATTGGAAAAATTAGCATTAAGATAATGCATTGCCTTGCTTGGGTTGGCCTTCATTCTATTGCTAATTATTGTTAAATAACCTATAATAATAACTACAAAAATAATTTAAATATTTATCATTTTGAATTCTAATCAAGGAGAAATGTAAATGAAAGTTTTTAAAGAAGAAAATTATATTATTGATGAAAAAGGCAAAAAGACTGCTGCAGTTCTGCCTATAGAAAAATATGAAAAGCTACTTGAAGATCTTCACGATCTTTCAATTATTGCTGAAAGACGGGATGAGCCAACTATTTCTTTTAACAAAATCAAAGAAAAGCTAAAGAAAAATGGCACATTATAAAATATATTGGAAGAAGTCTGCTGAAAAAGATTTATTAAACCTTGATAAAAAATTAATCCCAAAAATTGTAAGTATGATTGAGTCCCTATCAACAAATCCTTTTCCAAAAAATATCCGCAAACTTCATGGCACAGATAAAATTTTCAGAATCAGAGTCGGTAATCATAGAATTATCTATCTTATAGATGAACAACAAAGTATTATAGTTATTTATTATATAAGACACAGAAAGGAAGTTTATCGAAGAATTTAATAAAACATTCATAGAAAAACTTATAATTCAAGAGCTGAACCCCGTGCATTATGAATAACCGTCCTCTGTAGCATATTTTTTGATTTTTAATTATGTCAGTGATATATTAAATGTATAGGAAAAATATTTTATTGTATTTTTTTCTTTGTCAATTTTAGGGAATATGATTTAATAATATTCCCTTTTTCATGACTGAATGAATTAAACATATTAATCTTACAATTAAGGCAAATAATTTATTACTAACATAAAGGAATCCTTTGTTTATCCGTATAAAAGCCATTATTTTTAGAATCAATAAATTAGAGCTTATGTTAGGTTAAGAATCTTTAAAGATTTGTCATACCGAAACAATAAAGGAGATATAACATGAAATTTATTCAGCATGACTTTGGAAACTTACAAAGAGGTC
>JBMNCR010000029.1:0-48088 GCA_049366695.1 Eubacteriaceae bacterium | reverse complement strand
TACCTTTGCTTCATTTCCGCGAATAGAATTTACTATTCCAATTTCCTTCATATTTTTCACCTTTTAATAAATTTTTTCATTACTTCAATTAAATCGTCAATATTTTCATTTGTACTTTTTTCAATTGAATCATCAATACACTCTTTAGCATAGTTTTGCAGTACTACACATGCAGCACTTTCTAAGGCAGATTTCACAGCACTAAATTGAGTTAAAACTGCTTTGCATTCTTCCTCTTCTTCAATCATTCTTTGCAAACCCTTAATCTGTCCCTCTATTCTGTTTAAACGGTTTATTATCTCTTTTTTAGTCCCTTCCAATAGAACTACCTCTCTATATGTTAAATTCGATCCCTAATTCTTCTAACCTATTTTCTTCTGCTATTGATGGAGCCATAGTCATTAAACAGCTATGATTTTGAGTTTTAGGAAACGCAATTACATCTCTAATATTATCAATATCAAGCAATTGCATAAGTATCCTATCTAATCCAAAAGCAATACCGCCATGAGGAGGCGTACCATATTTAAATGCTTCCAATAAAAATCCAAACTGTCTTTGTGATTCTTCTTCTGAAAGACCTAATATTTTAAACATTTTTTCTTGAAGTTCTTTATTATGGATTCTTATACTACCACCACCAATTTCAACTCCATTTACAACTAAATCATAAGCCTTTGCTCTAACTTCTCCAGGATTAGTCTCCATTATTTCCATATCCTCATCTTTAGGACTTGTAAACGGATGGTGTTTAGCTATATATCTTTTTTCATCTTCATCATATTCAAATAGTGGAAATTCTGTTATCCATAAAAATTCAAATTTATCATCAATATCTACATCTAGTTTATTTGCTATTTCTAATCTCAAATGTCCTAAAGAATCAAATACAATTTCTGATTTATCTGAAATCATTAATATTAAATCACCTGGTTCAGCTTTAGCTTTAACCAATAATTCTTTTATTTCATCACTGGTTAAGAATTTCTCTATTGGAGATTTTACCCCCTCTTCTGTAACTTTTATCCACGCCAAACCTTTTGCTTTATATATTTTTACAAATTCAACTAATGAATCAATTTCTCGTCTACTAAAAGTCTCTCCACATCCCTTTGCATTAATAGCTCTAATGTCTCCGCCCTTTTTTATATTATCTGCAAAAACCTTAAACCCAGTCTCTTTAAAGACATCCTTTATATCAATTAATTCAAAGCCAAATCTAACATCTGGTTTATCAGAACCAAATCTCTCCATTGCTTCCTTATATGGCATTCTTTTTATTGGTAATGATATATCAACGTCTAAAATCTCTTTAAACAAACTTGATATCATTTCTTCATTTATTTTCATTATATCATTTTCATCTACAAAAGACATTTCTATATCAACTTGAGTAAATTCAGGCTGTCTGTCTTGACGTAAGTCTTCATCCCTAAAACACTTTACAATTTGATAATATCTATCAAAACCTGAAACCATTAAGATTTGTTTAAATAATTGTGGAGATTGTGGCAAAGCAAAAAAACTACCTTTTTGTGTCCTACTTGGAACTAAAAAGTCTCTTGCTCCCTCAGGAGTTGGTTTCATAAGTATTGGAGTTTCAATATCTATAAAATCATTATTATCAAGATAATTTCTTATAAATTTTGTTACTTTGTGCCTTAAAATCATATTCTTTTGCATAAAAGATTTTCTTAAATCTAAATACCTGTATTTTAATCTTACACTTTCTTTTGAAGAATCACTATCATCAACATAAATAGGCGGAGTTTGAGCACTATCTAGTATATCTATTTTATTACACTCAACTTCTATCTTTCCAGTTTTTATATTTGGATTTATATTATCAGCTTCTCTGTCAATAATTTTACCTTCAACTTGTATTACAAACTCATTTCTTAATGTTGATGCAATTTTGCTCGCTTCTTCATCGATACTGTTATCAAATACTAATTGTATTATTCCAGTTCTATCTCTCAAATCTATAAAGATTACTCCTCCTAAATCTCGCCACTTTTGCACCCATCCACATATCTTTACATTTTCACCAATATTGTTAGAGTCTAACTCTCCACACATATGACTCCTATAAAATGATTTCATTTACTTACCTCCTATGTAATAAAAAAAATAATCTCGTCCCTGACATCATGTCAGGGACGAGATTTTATATCCCGTGGTGCCACCCTGTTTGGTAAAACCCACTCATAAATAATATTATTTATCTACAAACTCCAAAGTGTTATTCAAATGCTAAAATCTAAAGATGTTTCCAGTCATGACATCTTATCCCTATAGATTCGCCACAATTTACTTGCTTTTTCATCGTCTTAATATGCAATTGTTTTTATTATAAATTCTTATTATACGTATGTCAATATACAATAATAAAAATGATTAAATTTCAACCTTCTAAATATTTTATTATTTTAAACTTGGTTTCTATTTCAAAAAATCTTAGATAAATAGGTTTCAATTACAATTTCGTAGTTTTTCTATGACTTTTATCTTTTTATTACATATGCTATCAATATTATCCATATATGATTCTATATTCTTAACAGTTTCCATTCTTTCTAACTTATTTATATCTGAAAAAAAAGCTTTTCCAGAAGATCCTGCTCCTAAACCGATAACTGAAATTTTTTCGGACATTATTTGAATATTATAAACTCCCTCTTTTCCTTCTTTACAAAATCCTATATTTTCAAGATTTCCTTGAGTATATTTTTGCCTATAAAGATAGTAAGGCATATAATTATTCTTTAATAATATACTTTTTGCTATATCATTCATTTTTACTATTATATCCGCTTCCTTAAAAACAAATGATTCTATTTGATTTTTAAGAATTGATGATTTCTTTAAAGATAAATTGTGTATTGTGATATTTTTGGGAGCTAACTTCACAATATTCTCCATAGTATATTTAATATCATCTATATCTTCATTTTCAAGTCCTATTATTATATCATTATTAATATTATCAAATCCTAATTTGCGTGCAATATCCATTGCTCTGTAATAATCCTTTGCAGTATGTCTTCTACCTATGTTTTTGAGTGTAGTATCATTTAACGTTTGTGGATTAATAGATATACGATTTACATGAAAATTTTTTAATATTTTTAATTTTTCTTCGCTAATTGTATCCGGTCTTCCGCCTTCAAAAGTTATTTCATCTAATTTATCTAACGCTATATAATTACTTAATTTAATAAATAATTTATACAATAACCTTTCATTTAGAATGGAAGGGGTTCCACCACCAATATATAAAGTGCTTATTTTAATTTTATTATGCAATAAATAGTTTAGTATAATATCTATTTCTTTACCCAATGACTCTATATACCATTGAAGTATATATTCATCTTTAACAGTACTAGAAATAAAAGAGCAATAATTACATCTACTAGGACAAAATGGAATCGATATATACAGAATTGCAATATTTTTTTTATAAGGATATACAGTTTGAATTTCTTTTTTAGCAAGTTTTAAAATCATATTAGATTTTTCTTCACTTATATAATAATTGTTTTGTAATGTAGATTTTATTTGTTCGTCACTTAATCCTTCTAACAGTAATTTATGTGGTATCTTTACTGGTCTAATCCCTGTCAATATACCCCATGGAAGTTTCTTTCCTAGTAAATCACTCAAAGATTTATATAAATGTTTTATAATATCTTTTTTAATTTCTCTAGATAAATTTTTTCTCTTTATATATGTTCTTATTAATACCTCTTTATTATAATATTGTATTGATATATCCTCAGTATCAACTGATATAATAAATTTTATTAACGTAGATATATCCTTATTTACATATATCTGGTAGTTTGGATAATATTGCATTATTATTTTTCTACATTCAAGAAAGTAATTATGACCCACTGTAATAATACTTAAAGAATTCAATAATAGCTCCTTACAATTTGAAATAAGGATTATTTATAAATTCGGCCTCTAAGGTCGTAGTTTCTCCATGTCCTGGATATACAATTAAATTTTTATCTAATCCTGATATTATTTTTATTGAATTAATTATTTCATCATAATTTCCTCCAGGTAAATCCGTTCTTCCAACAGTCCCTTTAAATATTGTATCTCCACTAAATAAATAGTCTTCAGTTAAAATACAAATACTACCTGGAGTATGACCAGGAGTATGAATAACTTTGAGCTTTAATTTGCCTAATAATAATTCTTGATCATCAACTAATTCAATATCGCTATGTATTTGTATTGGATTATTAAATCGCACAGATAAATTCAAATATGAATCTTGTAGCATGTTATTATCCTTTTCATGTATACAAATAAGTGATTTAGAGTATTCTTTTAAATCTAAAACTAATCCAATATGATCAAAGTGACCATGGGTTAGCACTATATATTTAACCTCTAAATTATTATTTTTTATATAATATATTATCTCATTTATATCACCAGTAGGATCAATCACTGCAGCTAAACCGCTTTTTTCACAAGCAATTATATATGTATTTGTACCATAGCTATTATTGTTGAAATTTTTTACTAACATAAATTTCTCTCCATATCATAATTTTTTTTCACTATCAATTAATATAGTAATCGGCCCATCATTTTCAAGTACCACTTTCATATCTGCTCGAAAAACACCTGTTTTTATTACTAAATCACTTTTCTTAATTTTTTCTACAAATGCGTCATATAGTTTCTTAGCATAATTAGGATTTGCAGCTCTCATATAACTTGGGCGTCTTCCTTTTTTACAATCACCATATAGAGTAAATTGTGAAACTATCATAATTTGACCGCTTATATCAAGGATAGACTTATTCATTTTCTTATTATTATCTTCAAATATCCTTAGATTTAGTATTTTTTTTGATAGATAATCTATATCATCTGTGCTATCCTCATTTCTAATTCCCAAAAATATAAGAATACCATTTTTTATACAACTATATTCATTTTCATTAATTATTACTTTACATGTATTGACTCTTTGAATGACTGCTCTAATTATAATCACCTATGTTCTATATATGGATATAACTTCTGATATTTTGTTTAATTTCTTTATTAAATGATTTAATTCTTTAATTGTTTTAATTTCAATACCAATATTAAAATATGCAAATCCTTGATTATCAGTCTTAACATTTAATGAGCTTATCGAAATGTTCTGATCAGACAGTGTATTTGTAACTTTTGTTAGTAATCCCTTTTGATCCTTTGCCTTAATATTTATCTCGGTCTTAAAATTAGCATTAGTATATTTTACCCATTCTACATCTATAAGCCTTCCAGTATCATCTGTATTCATTATATTGGTACAGTCTGCTCTATGCACCGAAACCCCTCTACCTCTTGTAATATATCCAACGATCTTATCTCCTGGTACAGGATTGCAACATTTTGCAAAACGTACTGCCATATTTTTAAATCCAGAAACTTTAACTGCTTTTTCAAGTTTATTATAATCCTTAACTTCTTTTCCATCATTTATTTTTAAAATTTCTTGCTCATTTTCTATATTCAATTCATTTTTATACTTATTTTTTATCTTTTGCAAAACGTAATTGGGCTTGATCCCACCAAAACCTATTGCTGCGTATAAATCGTCTAAAGTATTCAAATTTGCTTTTGACGCTACATATTCCAAATATTGATGTTTTAAAATATTAGAATTATGAAGTCCTTGTCTTCTGACTTCTTTTTCAATAAGCTCTTTGCCTTTATGAATATTTTCTTCTCTTTTTTCTTTTTTAAAGTATTGCTTTATTTTATTTCTTGAATGAGAACTTTTCACTACTTTTAACCAATCTCTACTTGGTCCATTTGAATTAGCTGAGGTAAGAACTTCAACAATATCACCATTTTGCAAAGTATAAGTCAAAGGTACAATTTTACTGTTAATCTTAGCTCCTATACACTTATTACCTACATCACTGTGTATTCTATATGCAAAATCTAAAGGACAAGAACCTTTAGGCAACTCAACAACATCACCTTTAGGAGTAAATACAAATACCTCGTCAGTAAATAAATCTACTTTAAGGGTTTCCATGAATTCATTGGCATCGTCTAATTCTCTTTGCCACTCCAAGATTTGCTTTAACCAGATTAAATTCTTTTCAATGTTATCGCTATCTTCTTCCCCTTCTTTATATTTCCAATGAGCAGCAATACCAAATTCTGCAGTTTTATGCATATCCCATGTTCTTATTTGTATTTCAAAGGGATCACCCTTTGGACCAATTACAGTGGTATGTAACGATTGATACATATTAGGCTTAGGCATAGCAATATAATCTTTAAATCTTCCAGGAATAGGCTTCCACATAGTGTGAGCAACTCCTAAAACTCCATAACAATCTTTAATATTATTTACTATTACTCTTACAGCTATTAAATCATAAATTTGTTCAAAGCTTTTATTCTGTAAATACATCTTTCTATAAATACTGTAGAAATGTTTAGGTCTACCGTGAATATCAGCTTCAATTTCAGATTTTTCTAAACGACTAGTTAACTCATTTATTACTTTTTCTATATACTCTTCTCTTTCTTGTCGTTTACTAGATACTTTATTTACTAGATCATAGTACCCCTCAGCGTCTAAATATCTCAACGATATATCTTCTAATTCCCATTTTATCTTTGATATACCTAGTCTGTGCGCAATGGGAGCATATATATCCAAGGTTTCTTTTGCCTTTTCATTTTGTTTGTTTTCAGGCATGTATTTTAGTGTTCTCATATTATGCAATCTATCTGCTAATTTTATTAAAACAACTCTGATATCTTTTGCCATAGCAATGATCATTTTTCTTAAGTTTTCTGCTTGTTGTTCTTCTTTTGAGTTAAATTCCAGCCTACTTATCTTTGTTACACCATCAACTAAATCTGCAATTTCCAAAGAAAAATTATTTTTTATATCATCAAAAGAATACTCTGTATCTTCAATGACATCATGTAGAATAGATGCAGTAATTGTAGATATATCCAATTGTAAATCTGCTAATATAAAAGCAACTTCAAGGGGATGTACTATAAAATCATCACCAGATATTCTTTTTTGACCTGAATGAGCATCTAATGCCAAATTATAAGCTTTTTCAATTATTTTTAAATCGGCATCTTTATTATATTTTTTTATCCTTTTTAATAATTCAGTTAACATATTGCACCAACCTGCAATTCTTAAGATTATGTTTTAGTCTTGAGCATAATTATAGCATACTCTTATATTTATAACGTATAAAAAGCTGACAAAGTCAGCTTAGACAATTGAAAAAATTCGTATTTCTGCATAGCTGTCTTCACTCAAGTGCTGCTTATGGGTAAGATACATTCCTCTACTTCTTTTCAGGTATGCCTTGAATTTCTACTTTTCAAAAGTCTCAAGTTTAGAGATTTTTGCCTTTAATATGGATACTTAATAAGTGATTTTACATTATATGCTTCTAATTTGCTAATTCCATCTAATTCCGTTAATTCTATCAATGTAAAAATCCCCACTACATTTCCTTTTAAATTTTCTATTAGTTTAGCAGTTGAGTTTAATGTCCCACCCGTTGCTAATAAATCATCAATAATTAGTACATTTTGTCCTGGTTCAATGGCATCTTTATGTATCTCAAGGCTATCTTCTCCATATTCTAAAAAATAATTTTGTTTTATGGTTTTATATGGTAATTTGCCAGGTTTTCTAATCGGCACAAAACCAGCTCCTAATTTGTATGCAATAGCAGTACCTAAAATAAACCCCCTAGCCTCTGGACCCACAACTATATCAACCTTCATATCCTTTGCCATATTTGAAAGCTCATCGATAGTCTGTTTTAATGCTTCAGCATCTTTCAATAAAGTAGTTATATCCTTAAAACTAATTCCTTCTTTTGGAAAATCAGGCACTTCTCTAATAGTACTTTTTAAATCCATATAATTACCCCCTGTATTTTAAAATTAGGTTTTATAGAAAACTATTAATAAATATTATTTATTTAATATAATTTATTTGAATTTGCAAGTTTTCATTTCCTTTATAGAAATTTATTCTCGGAAAATAAGCTATATCTATTTTAATCTTATTTGTCTTACCTAAATAAATTTTTTCTAACTCTTCATCCCCAAATTGTTTAATAATCTGCTTATTAAAATAATTAATATCCCCAAAAAATATCCCATTAACTATATCTCCATTAGAAGATACTAACTTTAAAGATAATACATTTTTTTTAGCTCCAAAAATCCTAGCCATTACTATGCCAACGTTCTTATCTCCAAAAATTGGTTTACTATTCCCTTTACCAAAAGGTTCCAATAAGTTTATTTCTCTTACAAACTCTTTATTGACTAAGTGAATAGGTAACCTAACATCTATTATTATTTTAGGTATTAATTCTTCCTCGGAGATATTAAATTTTTCATTTAATCTATCTCTTAAAAGCATGATATTATTTTCCTGAATAGATAAACCAGCTGCCATTGAATGCCCTCCAAATTTATCGAGTAAATCCTTGCAAAACGACAACTCCTCATATAAATTATATATCTCAATTGAACGTCCAGATCCTTTTATACCACTTTTTGATTTTGTAAGTACGATCACTGGTACATTATACTTATCTTTAATTCTACCTGCAATTATTCCAACTACACTTTCATGTACTTCATCATCATATATTATTTTTACTTTATCATCTTTTAAATGAGAATTTTCTATTTTATCAAGAATTTTGTCAAATCCTTCTTCAGTCATAGCCCTTCTTTTCATGTTTAATTCATATAATTCTTGTGCATGAACAGTTGCAACTTCCTTAGTTTGTGCACGAAGCAATTCCATGGCTTTATTAGCACTATCAAGTCTACCTGCTGCATTTAAACATGGTCCCAAAATAAATCCTAATGTATAAGATGTGATTTCTTTATCTTTTATACTATTAACTCTTATTAATTCTTTTAATCCATAATTTTTAGTATTATTTAAGGATTTAATACCATTTTTAACTATAATTCTATTTTCACCATTTAGTTCAACTATATCACATACAGTAGCAATAGATATGTATTGTAAATATTCATAACAACATTCACTTGATATATTCATCCTTTCAAACAAATACTGGATAAGTTTAAATACTACTCCAGCTCCACACAATTCTTTAAAAGGGTAATTACAGTCCTTTTGCTTAGGATCAATTATTGCATCTGCATTTGGTATACAATATAATTTATTCTCATTTTCTATAGTAAAAGGTACTTCATGATGATCAGTAATTATTACTGTTAATCCTAATTTTTTAGCTAGCTCCACCTGTGAAACTGCTGCTATTCCATTATCACAAGTAATGATTGTATCAACACCGTCATTAAATGCTTCCTTTACTATTCTATCATTAATTCCATAACCATCTTTTATTCTATCAGGAATTACATAATCTACATTTGCACTTAATTCATCTAGTCCGTCTAATAAGACATAACAACTTATAATTCCATCCACATCATAATCACTTATAATCCTTATTTTTTTATTATTTTTTATCTTATCTATAAGTATATCTGTAGCTGTTATTATATCTTTCATTTTTATAGGATCGTACAACTTATCTAAATTAGGATTTAAAAACATATTAATATCTTCTTTAGAAGTAATATTTCTACCTACTAGAATCATACAAATCTCTTCACTTATCCCAGTTTGTTGAGACATCTTTTTATAATCAACTTTTCTATTCCTTATAATCCACTTATGAATATACATCACCTTCTCAAATATAAATATTAGGTAAGTTTACCTAATAATATTTTATCTAATTATTCTCCACATCACACATCTATCTCATGAAAAATAAATTATTCATAATTTAAAAAAGAAAACTTGTAAAGTGAAGTTTTCTTTTTCAACAACTTGAAATATTACATTTCACTGAACTTTATAACTCTTTTATTTCAATATTTAAGATGATATTTTCTCTGTATTTTAAAAAACAAACAATTTAAATATTTATTCTCTAATATTAAATATTATTTTAACTTATCATCTTCATTACTCTCCACTTTCTCTTTATCTTTATCGAAAAGTGGTTGGACTTTAGGCTTAAAGGTTTCCAATTCCTCTAATAATCTGTCATTATCTGCCTTAATAGTAGCTATTTTATTATTTAACTCTTTTATTCTTATTTTTGTTTTTACTCTACTATATAAATTTAATAATCCAATAATAAGTGCTCCCACTGTAGTGGATATCAAAATTACTAATGCTAATGATGCTTGCCCATTAAAAAGAAAAAAATTAATAGATACTGGTTGAGCATTTTGTATAGCAAAAACTGTAATAACAATAGAAAATATTAATGAAAATATAACTCCTACTTGCATGAAATTTCCCCCTAAGTTACTTAAATTAATACTAATAAGTAAATAACATAACTTTCTTTAGTTTAAAATATTAATAATATTTTATCATAATAAAGATAATATTACATTATGTAACATTATCTTTATTATAATTAATAAACAAATTTTCAATAGTTTGATTTCTTAAGATTTATAAGATCCTCAAATACATATAAGGATGTCACTTCATTATATATTAATTTCTAACCATTCTAACTCTTAGTACTTTTGAGTTTCTTTTCATTTACCCAAAACCAAAATGAACTAGCAACAAATATTGATGAATAAGCTCCACTTACAAAACCTATAATCATTGGAAATGCAAAATCTTTAATTGATTGTACTCCCAAAACATATAAAGCTGATAATGCTAATAATGTAGTTAATGAAGTATTAATTGAACGTGTTATCGTTTGTGATATACTACGATTTACTAATTCAGCAAAATCAAGTTTTTTATCTTTTTTTCTGTTTTCTCGAATTCTATCAAACACGACTATTGTATCATTGATTGAATAACCTAAAATAGTTAATATAGCAGCTATAAACGGAGTATTTACTTGAATCTGAAATATTGCATACACTCCCAAAACAATAAGCAAGTCATGTACCAATGCAATTATTGATGCTATCCCAAATGTAAATTCAAATCTAAATGTAATATAAATCAACATACAGACTACCGCAATAACTGCAGCGATTAAAGATTGTCTTTTTAATTCACTCCCGATGGAAGGGCTTACTTTTTCTATAGATAATAAATCTTCATCTTCTAGGTCGTATTTATCTTTAAAAATTTGAAATACTTCTTTTCTCTGATCTTCACTTAAATCTACTTTAGTATTAATAATAACTTGTGTCTTTTCATCACCTGAATAAGTTATATCTGCACTTTTATCGTAGGTATCAATTATCTCACTAATATCTGAGGTTTCAAATTTTTCATTTAATTCTATTTGAATTATTGTTCCACCAATAAAATCTATTCCAAAGTTTAATCCTTTATACAATAATGCCCCTACACTAATAAATATTAATATTAATGATATTATAAAGAATATATTCTTTTTACCCGTTACATTTAAATTTTTCATCTTTATCTCTCCCCCTATGCCCCATATAATTTAGTACTTTTTATTAATTGGCATTTAATAAATGATTTTAATAATCGTTTTGTTATAAAGAGGGCAGTAAACATACTCAAAGCAATACCGATCATAAGCGTAATAGCAAATCCCTTTACTGAACCTGAACCAAAAATGAATAATACCATTCCTGCAATAAATGTAGTTAAATTAGAATCAAAAATCGTGGAAAAAGCTTTAGAAAAACCTGCATCTACCGAAGCTAACAAAGATTTTCCAAGTTTTAATTCTTCTTTAATTCTTTCAAAAATAATAACATTCGCATCCACTGCCATACCAATTGATAGTATCATACCTGCTATTCCAGGCAAAGTTAATGTCACTCCAATACCAGTTATAACTAAAAGAGTTAATAAAATATATGCTATTAAAGCTATATCCGCGATAAAACCTGGCACTCTATAATATAAAAGCATAAATAATAAAATCAATAAAATTCCTATTCCAGCAGCTTGTATACTTTTTTCTAGTGAATTTTGACCTAATGTAGGTCCAATAGTTCTTACTTCTACTGGTTCTAACTCAACGGGCAAAGCACCTGCTCTTATAAGCATAGCAATATTTCCTGCTTCTTCTAGATCAGCCATCCCTTCAATATAAGCTTCACCTCCGGTTATCACTGAATTAACAACTGGTGATGAAATAGCTTCTCCATCAAGTTTAATTTCAATCACTTGATTTAAAAACTCTTCAGTAGCCCTTGCAAAAGCTTCAGTTCCTTCATCATTAAACTTCAATGTAACTACAGCTTCTTGCATGCCATTACTATCATTTTGGTATACAGCATTAGACTCTTCAATGTGTTCTCCAGTTAATACAACTTCTCCGTTTGGATCTACAAATTCAAGCTGTGCTGTTTTTCCAATTAAATCTAAAGCTTCTTGTTGATTTTGAATATTAGGTATTGATACTCTTATGCGTTTTTCACCTTGTTTTGCAATAGTAGGTTCAGATACTCCTAAACTATCAATCCTTTCTCTAATAGTGGCTATAGCTCTTTCTATTTTTTCATCAGTTAAAGGGTCATCCGTAGTGTCTTTAGCTTCTAGTACTACGTATACTCCTCCTGTCAAATCCAAACCATAATTAATAGCATCCTCTACTGGCAAAAATTCATAATGACCAAAAGATACGCCTTGAAACATAACGAAGGCAGATGCAAAAATCAATACTAATATAGTAAAAAAAATCAGTATATTTTTACTTTTCATTTTATTTTCCTCCTTAGTAAACAATAAAACAATTATATAATTTGCTTAAAATACAGTCAAATCGTATATATTAACTTGTAGATACCTGAATCATTATTGCACATTCAAGTCTTTTTTTCTCTAATTCACAACCAATTTTATCAGGTATCATTAAATTTGAATTAAAATTATATGCATTCGCTAAACAACCCCCGCCACAATAAAATTTTGCCCAGCAATCATTACATTGTGGTTTATCTGATAAATTTGCTTCATAAAACATTTCTTTCATTTTAGTATTTACAATTCCTTGCTCTAAATCTCCTAGTTTAAATTTATCATTCCCTACAAATTGATGACAAGGATATATTTCTCCTTTTGGGGTTATTGCTATATAATCGTTGCCAGCTCCACATCCAGATACACGCTTGTAAAGGCATGGCCCAGAATCTAAATCTATATTAAAATGAAAAAAATCAAAATCAGAATTATTATGCTCTTTTCTATTTATGTATTCTTTTGCTAATTCTTCATACTCTTTAAATAACATATTTAAGTCTTCTTCACTTAAAGCATAATCAAAATCTGGACTAGCCACAACAGGTTCTACGGAAATATTCTTAAAACCACAATCAGATAAATGTAGTACATCATTAGAAAAATCAAGATTATATTTTGTATATGTCCCTCTTACGTAATAATCTTTTTCTCCCCTTTTTTCGACCATTTCTTTAATATTCTTAATAATAATATCGTAAGTTCCAGAATTATTTACCGTATGTCTCATTCTGTCATTCACTTCTTTTCTTCCGTCAATACTTAGCACAATATTGTGCATATTGTCATTTAAATAATCCATGTTATTATCATTTAATAATACTGCATTTGTAGTAATTGTAAATCTAAAATTTTTATTATGTATTTTGCCCTTTTCCTTTGCATATGAAACAACTGCTTTAACTACATTAAAATTTAATAATGGTTCTCCTCCAAAAAAATCCACCTCAAGATTCTTTCTATGCTTTGAATTGGCAATAAGGAAATCAATAGCTTTTTTCCCAACTTCTTCACTCATTAAAAGAGTTTCTCCATGAAAATTTCCCTGTGAAGCAAAACAATAATTACAACTAATATTGCAATCATGTGATACATGTAAACACATTGCCTTAATGCTAGAATTATTAATAAAACCATCTTTAATCTCAATGCTTTTTGAAAATAACTCATTATTTTGCATCAAAATGTTCATTTCATTTATAGCTTCACTTAATTCTGATAAATCATATTTAGTCTTTAAAATATCAATAGTTTCTTTTTTACTTTTATTTGGATAATAGTCTAAAATGTCGTAAGTAATTTCATCTATGCTATAAACATTCCCACTATTTACATCTAATAAAACAAACATATTATTTAAGTAATATTTATGAATCAAAACTGTATTTCCCCCTAAACACGTAAACAGCAGTAAATAAGTTCATTTACTGCTATAGGCTATTCTCTATTTATTTTCGCACTTTTGATTACCAACAGTACATGAAGTTTTACACGCTGATTGACATGATGTTTGGCATTCTCCGCAACCTTTTTTTTCTAAATCATTTAAATTACCTTTATTAATTTTTACTATATGTTTCATTTTTTCACTCCTCACCTTATTAACGAAATAATTATATCATAATAACTACCCCGTTTAAAGGGCAATTATTTGATATTTATTCCAATACAACCTCCTAAAAATCCAGTACAAATAAAAAATATTGCCTTAGGTAATATATTAAGAATACTAAAGTCTATTGGAGCAACAACTAGGTTAATTATGAGAATAATTGCGAAGTAAACAACTCCTACAATAATTCCATGAAGCCATCCCTTATTACTCATTCTTTTTGAAATATAGATACTTGCATAAACGATACTTAGTAATAATATTACAAATTCCAACGGATTTATTATATTAGTATTTAAATCAACGAAAAAGAATATAGTCGTAAGTATCAGTATTAATATAAATGCCAATCCAAAACTATACAATATGCCTTTAATATACAAATTAACAACTTTTTCATTTTGTATTTGGGCCGAATCTTTCATGTTATCCCCTCCTAACATCTTTACTAATTAGTATTCAGACATTACTCAAAAAATACGTTTTACGAAAAAAGTAAATGTATAAGCTTTTTCTGTATTAATGTTTTATTGTTAAAATTTATTTCTTTTTTATCTTTGTTTTAATATCAGGTATTGGTTTTCTAAATAATATGCTGCTAAGAGCTGACCAGTCAAAGGGAAACAAAGGCCAAGTGTATTTTTTATGATCAAAAGATTTAGTAGTAAATACAATGAAACTAATAATCATTAATGCAATAATAAATCCAAATGTATTAAATAATCCAGTGCTAATTAATAGAAATATTCTAAATATTGTAATTGCCATACCAAATTCAATACTAGGGTTAGCAAATGTTCCGATAGCAGAAATTACCATATATAGTACTGTTTCAGGGATAATCCAACCAACTTTTTCGGCGAATTCACCAAGTAGTAAAGCTCCAATTATTCCTAAAGACGTGGACAGAGCACTAGGAGTATGAATAGAAGCTAGTCGCAAAATAG
Source organism: Eubacteriaceae bacterium (assembly GCA_049366695.1). Taxonomy (GTDB): domain Bacteria; phylum Bacillota; class Clostridia; order Eubacteriales; family Alkalibacteraceae; genus JBMNCR01. The sequence goes on along the minus strand of JBMNCR010000029.1, from coordinate 32,736 downwards.
CAAGCCCAAATTCTAATAAAAGAAACTGAATAAATATAGGAATAACACCCAATTCCTTTGGTCCTATAAATTGTAGAAAATCTGGGAGTAAATTCTTATTATATACCAATAATAACCATGTAGGAACTAACAGCAAAGACAATATCATGCCTAAAAAACGCATCCACCTTAAAAAAGTTCCAACAGTCATATTTTGATAATAATCTTCAGCATGTTGGGTAAAATGAAATAATGTTACAGGTAATAACATAACACTTGGAGAAGTATCTACAATAATAGCTATATGTCCTTCCATTAAATGTGCTGCCACTACATCAGGTCGCTCTGTAAATTTTACTTGTGGTAAAGGGTTATACCATTTTGAATCAATTAATAATTCAACTAATGTCTTTTCGGCCATAACCAAAGCGTCTACATTTACATCATCAATTTTTTTCTTTACTTTTTCCAATAGTCCCTGATCTACAATGTCATCAATATATCCAATAACTACGTCAGTTTTTGATCTTTTTCCAACATTATTAATTTGAAATACTAAATTTGGATCTCGAATTCTTCTCCTAATTAGAGATGTATTAAAAACGATAGTCTCTACTAATCCATCTCTTGCACCTCTAGTTACTTTTTCTAAATCAGGTTCTTGTGGACTTCTAATCGGATATTCTCTAGCATCAATTATTATACCATTGTCTTCACCATCAATTACAAGTACTATTGCACCAGAAAGAACCGATAACTGAGCATCTTCTATTTTATTGAAAGTTTCAACCTCAATGTATGGGATATGATTAGTTAAAAGTTTGTTAATTGTATCTTTCTTAATATGTTTATCTTTTACATCTTGTAAAATATTAATAATCCAAAGCATGATTTCGTCTTTTGCAAATCCATCAACAAATACTAAATAAGCACTTTTGCTTCCGATGCAAATTTGTCTACCTATTATATCGAAACTTTTATCAATGGCTAGTTGTTTTTTTATTTCATCAATATTCAGTTGAATATCACGACTTAAATTCATAAATTTACTCCTGAAAGTTCATATAATAATTATTAATATATCAAGTATTATTATTATCCTAATAAATAAATTTATGAATTAATTTAACTTATTATCAATTAAAATCAATATAATTATAATAGCATCTAGGACGCGTTAAGTTAAATTTTAAAATCGTGCGCATTCAAGCTTGGTTTAAATGTCCTGTAGTTAAAAACTTAGATTCTTTCACTTCATTACGCTTTCTTCACAAAAATTAACAAAAAAAAAGACAAAGCACTATTATACTTTGTCCTTAAATTTATTCTTCTTTATCTTTGTTCGCTTCAATTTTACTATTATCTGTTTCTTCTTTATTAAGCACTTCAGCCACAGCAGATTTTGTAATTTGAACTTTTACGTTATCGGGTTTTAACTCTACAGTTAAAATATCATCTTTAAAAGAATTTATTTTACCATAAAAACCACCTATAGTTAAAATCTTATCACCTTTTTTTAATTCATTTCTCATACTTTGTATCTTTTTTTGCTGTTTACTTTGTGGTCTAATCAAAAAAAAGTAAAAAAGTACAAATACCAAAATCATAGGAGCAAAAGTATATAAATCAGTTGTACTCATGTTTTTATTCTCCTTTCTAAGTAACGCTGCTATAATTATACATTAATAGTATACTAATATCCATAATTATTAAAAAATTCAGTTTTAAAATCTAATAATCTGTCTTCTTTAATTGCTTTTCTAACATTTTTCATTAAATTTAAAGTAAAGTATAAATTATGATATGTAATTAATCTAGCTCCTAAAATTTCATTTGCTTTAACTAAATGTCTTATATATGCTCGGGTATAATTTTTACACACATAACAACTGCAGTTATGATCTAAAGGTGTAAAATCCTCTTGATATACAGCATTTCTAACAACAATTCTACCTTTACTTGTCATTGCCGTTCCGTTACGAGCTATCCTAGTTTGCAAGACGCAATCAAACATATCGATTCCCCTCACAACTCCTTCTAATAATGCATCGGGACTTCCAACACCCATTAAATACCTAGCTTTATTTTGTGGTAAAATTGGCGCAGTATAATCTAATACTTCATACATGATGTCTTTTGGTTCTCCTACACTTAAGCCACCTATAGAATAACCTGGAAAATCAATTTCTATCATTTCTTTTACACTTTTTTCTCTAAGATCTTTATATACTCCACCTTGAATAATGCCAAATAAAGCTTGATTTTCAGTATTTTTATGAGCTTCTTTACATCTCTTTGCCCATCTTATGGTTCTCTCTAGAGAACTTAAAGTATATTCATATGATGCAGGATATGGAGTACATTCATCAAAAGCCATTATTATATCAGATCCCAAAGCATTTTGAATCTCTATAGCCATCTCAGGAGAAATAAAATGTTTTGACCCATCTAAATGAGACTTAAAAGTTACTCCTTCTTCTTTTATATTCCTTAAATCACTTAAACTAAATACCTGAAATCCACCACTATCAGTAAGAATGGGTTTATCCCAATTCATAAATTTATGCAATCCTCCAGCCCTTTTAATTAACTCATGTCCTGGCCTCATATACAAATGATAGGTATTAGACAAAATAATTTGAGAGCCTATATCTTTTAATTCATCAGGAGTCATAGACTTTACTGTTGCCTGCGTTCCAACAGGCATAAAAATCGGTGTTTCAATTACCCCATTAGGAGTATGAAGCTTTCCCAATCTAGCCCCAGATTGTTTACATTTTTTTATCAATTCATATTTTACTGCCATATTTTCCTCCATAGTTCATTATAATACTTCTTATTTATAATGCTATTAAACAAAAAACTAAACAATATAAATAATCTTTATTAATTGGTTATTAACATGGAATCTCCAAAGCTAAAAAACCTATATTCTTCTTTTACAGCTATTTCATATCCTTTCATTATTAATTCTCTGTCTGAAAATGCGGCTACTAACATAATTAATGTAGATTTAGGCAAATGAAAATTAGTTATCAGTTTATCAATTACTTTAAATTTATATCCAGGATAAATAAATATATCCGTCCATCCAGATGATTCTTGTATAAAACCTTCTTCAGATACAACGCTTTCTAAAGTGCGTACTGATGTAGTACCTACAGCAATAACTTTATTACCATTTTTTTTTGTTTCATTGATAGTATCAGCAGTTTCTTTACTTATATCAAAATACTCTTTATGCATTTTATGATTTGCAATATCGTCTACTTTTACTGGTCTAAAAGTCCCTAATCCCACATGCAAAGTAATATAAGTTATATTTATACCTTTATTCTTCATCTTATCTAATAATTCATCTGTAAAATGCAAACCTGCAGTTGGTGCAGCAGCGGATCCTTCGATTTTAGAATAAACCGTTTGGTATCTCTCTTTATCATCTAATTTTTCTGTAATATATGGTGGTAAAGGCATCATACCTAATTCGTCTAATATTTCTTCAAATATACCAGTATATATAAATTCAATATACCTATTACCATCATCTTTAACTAATCTTATTATTCCCTTTAAATTATCACCAAATTCTATTTCAACACCAATTTTAGCTTTCTTTCCAGGTTTTACCAATATTTCCCACACATCATCTTCTACTCTCTTTAGCAACAATATTTCTATGATTGCACCAGTTTCACTTTTTTTACCAAATAACCTTGCGGGAATAACTCTAGTATTATTTAACACCAAAGTATCTCCTTTATTTAAATAATCAATTATATCGTAAAAATGTTTATGTCTAATTTCTCCTGATTGTTTATTTATTACCATCAATTTAGAAAAATCTCTCTTTTCACAAGGTTTTTGTGCTATTAATTTTTCTGGTAAATAAAAATTAAAATCCTTTGTTTTCACAATATCACCTAATTTGCGTCAATTTATATTTAATTATAATACTAAATTAATCATAGAAAAGCAACAATAGTATTTTTATTGCTTAAAATTCTATAATTAAAAAATAACACTACTGTATTTTGTATAGCAAAATCTTATATAGGCATTGTCTTAAACCAATGGACATAAAGATTTGTAGAACTTTAGAGCGAGAAAAATCCAGTCATAAGTATCTGTTTATCAGATCGCCGAGACTGAATTAAAAAAACACCATTGACTTTAGACTTTATCAATGGTAAAATTTAATTTGGTATAATTGTATATTAATAAATATATCCAATTATACTATATCATATATTACTGTGTTTTGTCAATAGTTTTTTATAAATAATCGAAAGGATGATTAAATGAATAATAAATTTACATTAATTCCTTCTTTTATAATTGAAAAATCTTCAATTAATAAACTAATTTGTTGCAATGAATTAACCTCACGTTATGGCTTAACGCTTTCCCAAGAAGATGCACTAGAACTTGTTAAAACTCATTCTCACTCCTTGAAAAATAATGGTCGTGTAGAATTCGGAAATAAGATAATTGAAAAATTGATATTTGAATTTTGCGACTCCCCTTTTATTTCTCAATTTAATTATTCTTCTACATTAAATGAATTAATTGAAATTTTCTATTATTTTAAAAACGAAACACTTGACGAGATAAGTGATGATGAATTACTTTCATTAATGAAAGATTATTTTGATACAACATGTGGCGGATCCACAGAATTACTTCAAAATCGAGAGTTAGAAACTTTAGCTCAAAATATTCGATTTGGAATTAAGAAATATGCTGATGTATCAGAGAATTACTATAATTATTTAGATGCGGAGGATTATGATGGGTAATTTAAAAAAGCAACAATTTATTAAAGAAGAAAATCTTAATAATAATTACTACTTTCAGTCAATATTGCAAGAAGCTTTTAACCATAAAATACTGAACGAATATGAATTAGAAAATATTCAATTACAAAGTCTAGACCTTCTATCAAAACAAATTAAGCGTTATACTAGTGGAGATAGTACTTCAATTAGAACAGAAACAGCTCAAAATATATTGCAATCTATTTCCTATACTATCAGTATATATTTAAAAAATCTAAATAACCTAGATATTTGCATAGATAATATTAAACAAGAATCTTTAGAAAATCTGTATAAAAAAGGTAAACTGATTATAATAAAACAGATAGATAAATCAAAAAAACTATATTATTTAATACAAAAAAACTCCATTGCAACAAATAATATCGCTTATAATGATACAATTGAAAAAGGAATTTCGTTTTTTTTTGAAAACTATGATCTTGATTTTTTTGCACATGATACTCCAGCATCTATCGACTATCCTTTAAGCAATGATAAGATTGATTTAGTTGGGATAGAGTATATTTATAGCTTTCTTCAAAATTTATTTTGGGAAAATAAATTTTGTATTAACTTTAAAGAAAGTTATATTCATAAAATATTACTTGGATTCAATAATAACTATCCAGATTTACTTATAAATATCTTTGATCTAGTTTTTACTAACGCGTTAGGATGTATTTTACTAGAAAAAGACGTTTTTGAACTTAATATTGAGCCATGGGAAAGAAAATTTCTTAAGCAAAAGCTATCAAGTTTTTCAAAAAAAACTCTGATTATTAAATTAGATGATGCTCTAAATCAAATCTATAACAATTGCAATATTACAAATAAATTTATGCAAGAATATATATCTACTTCTTTTAAAAAAATATCAAATGTATTAAAAAATAATCTTAACAATACTCAATTAGAATCAATATTTGTCACTTTTAAGGAAGATGATATATACGAACCTTATTTATTTAATGATGGACCTATTCTAGACGATGAATTATTTAGAAGTATTGCAAATGAGATAAGAGAATGCAGATACGTCTCAGATAAAATTGCAATTATTCAAAATGAAATTCACAGTATTATTGACTTGATCGATATTCTTGAAGGTTCATGTATCTGTGAACACGAATATTTTGATATTTTTTATTCTTTTGAAGATACCTACTTATCATTACTAATAAAAGATATACCCATAAACACCAAGGATATAGACTGCTTTGAGAATGAAAAACAATGGCAAAGTAAATTAAAAGAATATTTTAATTTACTAGATTCAAAAAGAAAGAATTCCATTATAGAACTTTCTAAAATAATATCACTAAAATAAAAGAATATTGACAGTATAAACAAATATTATACTGTCAATATTTTAGTATGTATTTTAGCACTTTTTATATAATTCTATATTTTTCTATATTTCCATAACACTTCTTAATTCTTTTTTTAACTCATCAACGTTTTCCTTTAATTTCTTCTTATCTACCTCTATAGGCTCATGAACTTGTATTTTTATTGAATTAAATGGCAAAGGAATAGTATATTTATCCCATCTCTTTTCAAAATTTATTTTTCTTTTGATCTCAATAGTAAGAGGTAGTAACCTGCGGTTTGTAAATCGCGCCGTGGTAAAAATAAAATCTTTTGGTACATGATATGGCCCTAAAGGCCCATCCATAGTTAATGCCAAGTTTCCTTTGTCTTTTCCATTTATACTACTTCTAATCTTAAAAAGGTGATTTCCTCCTACAGATTCATCTGGAACCCTCATAGGAAAATAGCCAAAATGACGACTTATATTAGAAATATAATCTCCTCTCCTATCCATTGTAGTAATTACATGTATCTTTTTTCCCTTTAAAAATGGGTAGTAACAATAGTTTTCACCATGCCAAATACATAGAATAAATTTTTCATCATAATTACTCTTAAGAAGCTCTAGATTCCCAACTTTTTTTATCTTACTTGTCTTGTAAACAAACTCAATATAGAAAATAGATATTTTACTAATAATAACTTCATATATCTTCTTAAATAATTTCAATCTAATCATTCCTCTTCTGTAATTTCTATATTATTTTTTGCTCTATATGTATAATTCTCTTGAATTACTCTATAGTACATCCTAGTAGCTCTATCAGCCATAGCTTCTAAAGAAAAACGCATTGCAAAGTCATATGCATTATTTGACATAGTCTTTAAACGCTCATCATTACTCATCAACGATATAACCTTTGCGCACCAGAGTTCAATGTTTGGTTTAGTTTTATATCCATTATAATCGTTCTTTATTACATCATTAATCCCACTAGATGAAATTGCTACTACAGGACACTTTCCAGCCATCGCTTCTAGTAAGACCATACCCTGAGTTTCTGATTTGGAACTATAAACAAAAATATCTGCTGCCATATAATATTTACTTATATTATCGGGACTTACAGAACCAACTAATACTATAGTATCTTCTAATCCATAGTCTTCGACTACCTTTAGTAGATTTTCCTTTTCTGGCCCATCTCCAATAATAATACATTTAAATGGAATATCACTATTTTCCTTAATACTTTTAATACCTTCAAGTAGAAAGAATATGTTTTTCTCCTTAGCTAATCTGGAAACCGAGCATAAAAGCAATTCATTATCTTTTACGTATATTCTTCTTATATCACTTATTATTTCTTCATCAACACAAGTGTAATTTTCAAAATCTATACCTGTAGGCAAAACTGCAGTATGTCTGCTAACTCCTATATTTGACAAATACTCTTTCGCTGTATTTGTTGGTGCAAATACAGCTTTGCACTTTTGTGAAAATCTCTTTATTATTCTGTGAGATATTATGTTTTTAAATATCATTTGTAAAAATGGTATATAGTGAGCATACATTTCCAATCTTGTATGATAAGTTAAAACAACAGGCAGATTATATTTCTCCCCTAATTTAAGACCTTTTTTTCCCATCCAAAAAGGATGGTGTACATGAATAACATCATAATTTCCTTTGATAAATTCTTTCTCAATCTTTGATGAAAAAATGTTTATTATAGGAAAGAAAAAAACCTTAGCTTTATAATATAAAAGTAATTTACAACGAATAACATCGCTATCCTTATCATCATTTGCCTCAGGATACTCAGGAGCAAAAATAGATACATTATGACCATTTTTTTTCAATCCTTTTGTCAATCTGTTAATTGACAAAGGAACTCCTCCAATAAATGGAAGATAATTGTTAGTAAACATTGCTATGTTTAATTTTTCTTTCTTAGTAAAAATATCATTTTCTCTATCAAAATCCTGATAATAATCTACTTCAATCGAAGCTTTTAAATATATCAAAACTCCTATTATAGTTAATAATACGATAATAAAAAATAAATTCAATAAGTTTATGTAAAAAATAGAATGTATATAAATCCAAATATTTTCAATAGCTCTAAATATTGCAGAATTTAATGGCGTATCATCCTTAATTACATTGTATTCTACTCCATCTTCATTTATATCAACTTTAAGATAATGATAAAAGCTATTACTATCATTTATCATTAATCCTCCACCTGCACATCCTGTTATATAATATGGTATCCCATCTATTTTCCGCTCATCAAATATTTCTAATCCTGAACAAAATACAGCATCTACGTTAAATTTGCTAAATATACCTCTTAAATAATCCCTAAATTCTTTATCTTTAATATACTCTTTATTTAGATCAATACTAGATTTTGATTCAATAATAAAGGGTGGCTTATTGAGAAAAATGAACCTATGCTTATATCCAGATGAATTTTCTAATTCCTTTTCAAGCCAGTGCTTCTGCCAAGTATATGATGTCTTACCAGTTGTATCTAGAAATACATAATAAGCATCATTTACAGCAAAAGAAAAATACAATGGTCCAAAATGCTTATAATATCTTATAGCACCACCTTCTGATACTTCTTTTTCTCCAATACCTATAATTGTTGGTACATTAATCTTATTTATACTTTTATTTAATATTCTGTATTTATCCTCTTCTCCATCTAGAACAGCATCCCCTAAAGAAATAACAAAATCAATATCTTCATCATTATTTATCATTTTAATAATTTTATTATCAAATACATCAATTGAGTTCTTTATATTTCCTAAAACAACAAAAGAAATTTCATTTTTGTCTTCAGAATCATCTTGAATTTTAGTTATACTATTAATATTAACAGAATTAAAATCTCTTTCAAATACAAATAAATAACCTTTATAAAAAATAAGAATTAATAAAATTGCAATATCAATATAAAGAAATACTTTTAATTTATTTTTTCTTTTCATAATAATCACCATACTAATTTATCTTTTTTTGTTAAAATTAATTCTAATTATTTCAAAATAAAAAATAATTAAACCAATGAATACTCCTATATATATAGAAAAAAATCTCCATGTAAAGGTTAGAGAAAGTAAATCACTTTTGTCAATTATACTAGAAAATATTAATGAAAATCCTCCCTCTGCAATACCTGTAGCTCCTGGAGTGGGAGCAAAATACGTTATAAAAGTAATCACAATTTGTAAAGCAATAATAGAAAAGGGTGAAATATTATAACCTAAACCAATAATGAGAATAACCGGAAATATAAAAAGTGATAATAAAAATAATATCGTAAATAGAATCGAAATAATAATATCTATCTTATTTCCATTAAAAAATCTATAAAAACTACTTGAAAAGCAATCAATTTCTCTTAGCAATTTTCTTCTTATTTTTATAGTTCGTATAGTGGATAATATTCTCTTCTTTTCTAGTAATAATAAAACCCTAAAAATAAATACTTTAATTATTCTAGTATCATTTATTAGTTTATAAAACAAATATGCTATTATACTATATCCCATCACTATTCCCAATATATACGTATATATATTATCTTTTTGAAATAACTGAAAAAAATTTGTATAATTAATTAGAACTATCGGTGTTGAAATAACAAAAAATATAACAGGTAGTACTGTCCTTATTGTAGATGCAGCAGTAGCATCACCTAAAGATACTCCTTTTTTATTCAGTAGAAAAACTTGTGCAAATCCTCCTCCAGTCGCAAAAGGAGTAATATTTGATACGAAAATATTTATAAATGCTAATTTAATCATATATGTAAAGCTAACAAAAATACCTAATGTTTTTAATATATAATAAAATCTTAATGTATCTAACAAAAAATATATAATTAATAGAATTATAAGACTAATAACCACCTCATTTGTTAAAAATTTTAATGACAAAAACGAACTTTTATCACATAAAATATGATAAATAAACAACAGTGATAAAAAAGAAGTAACTATAAATAAAAAAGTTAATAATAAATATGTACTAATTTTAGACTTCATTACCACAGTATCAGTATTACATATACCCCGATTTTCATTGTTATTATTATTCATGTTCTGACTCCTTTAAGATTATTATTAAAAACAATTTGAGATATATTATATACACATTATAACAAAATTAAAATAAATGGCAATTTTTTCTACAGAATAGACGCATATGTAAATATGATTATTAATATAATTCAAATGATAAATAAACTTAAATTTAACAGTATTACACAATAATCATATGTTATTTATAATTTAATATATTTATTATATACGATCACTTTTTATATTTTAAAACACTTGTTTATAATTGTCTAATTATATTGTATTTAGATATTTACCAATTAAGCAAGTAAATCGAAAAACGCTTATTAAAAAATAGCTATATAATGTTATTTTCTTAAAACAATAACGTAATGAATAGAAATATTTTGAAAAACTTTCTTTTAAATTATTATATATTTCACATAGGTTTTTGCAGATATTTTTACAAACTTTAATCAAAGTAAAATAATTTATAAAATATATAGTTATATTATTAATAAGACTAATTCTATTTTGCAACCAAGTATTGTGTTGTTTTTTTCATGGGATTACTATAGTCTATTAGATTATATCATTTATAAACAAATCTATATCTCTCAATACTTTATTACATTCATTGCTCCATAATATGAGATGTCCTGAATCTTCGTAAAATTTTAAATTCTTAACTTGAGATGAAACATTATTATAAATATAATCCCCACTTTTTTCTTTTACAGCATCATCGTTTAATGATTGTACTATGAATAAAGAACAATTAACATTACTTAGAATTTTCTTTGAATAAGATAACAATAATCTAAAATTTATTAATGATCTAATAGGAAAATTTGTACATGATCGTACATATCTACGAGTATTTGTTAATTTTTTATTCTTTATATCATCAACTAAATAAGAATATACATTTTTAAAATTCCAAAAGAATATAGGTGTATTTAATGTTACGATAGCGTCAACTGCAAATTTATTAGCAAGTTGCAGTGCGATGAGTCCTCCCATAGAAAACCCAAAGATAAATATATAATCACATTCTGAATTTATTTTTTTATAACATTCATGTGCAGAATTGATCCAATCTTGATAAGTATACTTTTTCAAATCACTTCTTTTACCTGTGTGTCCCTTCAAAGAAGCACATATCGTTGTATATCCTCTTTCATTTAAGTAGTCAGTTAAAGGCGATACTTCTTTTGAATCTCCTCCAAAACCATGTATTAAAATACATCCTACCTTTTTATTTTTATTATATTGATTCATAATTTCTATCTCCCAATACTATTAATCTAGTTATCTATAATAATATATTCTTAAAATACTAAAGATTAATTAATTATTTATTAAAAAATTATTAAATTTATCTACTAATAAATATAAACTCTTGATAGCCACTATATTTATTCCTTCAATCTGTATTCTTTTTAGATAAATCAACATTAAATTGTCATTTACATAAATTAAAATTTTTTCGTCTAGTTAAGATATTTCTTCACACTATTTGCAAACTAAAATACCCCCTTTACAAGAGCAAAGGCGGCAGTAACCATTAAAGTATATATAAATAAATTTTAATTATTTAGTTATAATGAAATATTATTTATTTTTTTCATCAACTAAATATTGTAATTGTATTTTTACATTAGAATATTTGATTCCTTTATTATTACAAAACTCTTTAACAGTTATTGTATCGTCTGAAATTTCCTCAACTATAATATCTTCAATTTCTTGTTGTGAAACTCCCCAACTAATAAGTTCTTTAAAAGTAGTATTACCATTTACTTTGAATTCTTTTTCTTCTTCGTGCTTCTCTTCTTCTGCAGGAGCCTCTTTTGCTTTTAATAATTGTGTACTATCAATAACATGGTCTTGTAAATATATTTCTTGTTGTTTTTCAAGGGTTTTATTCTTTATTAATATTTCTACTGCTTTTTGTGGCAAATACATTTCTTTTTCAAATTCAAAGGGCAAGCCTTTATATAATGCCACAAAATATCTAATAGATGAAGTTCCTATTTCTATGTTTGACTCATTCATAGAACTATATATTTGCTCTAAATCTTTACATAGGAATTCCTCGGGATTTTCTATGTCTAATTCAAATGCAGTAGCTAATACTTGCGGAGAAATCTGAAAAGCATTATATATATCATCGAAACTATACGATCCTCTGATATCTGCTGGATTATATTCACCTATATATTCTCCACTATCAAATTTAATTGGTAGTTTAGAAGATTTAGTTTTCCATATTCCCAACATATCTGCTCCTGCAATACCTCCAAAAATAATAATAAAAATAATAATACCTAAAATTGGAGATTTTATTTTCATGTCATACCCTCCCACCAGTACTTTTTTCATCTAATATTGTATTGTTTTTTCTACTTGATAACTCAACTGTATTTTCAATTGGACAATTAGCTTCAGATGTACATTCCATACATCTAATACACTGGTGATTATTTATAATTTCTTGCTTTGATACAATAATATTCATAGGACAGTTTTTATCACATGACATACAAGAAATACATTTTGATTTATTTCTTACTATTTTAAATATACTAATTTTATTACTTAAACCAAGTATTGCGCCATAGGGACATAAATATTTACACCAAGGTCTTTCTATAAATATACTGCTTAATAGAACTATTCCTAGTATAAACAAAGCAGAAACAGCAACTTCTCCGGTCCAAAAATGAAATAATGCGTAATATGGATCAATATTAATGAACACTAATTTAGCAGTCATTGCTGTATTATATATTATCCACACTAATACAATATATCGAATAAACCTTAGATAATAATCTAATTTTTTTGATATAAAATTATTATATTTTCTTTTAAATATTTTTTTTCCTATTTTACTACTCCACTCTTGAAAAGTACCAAAAGGACATATCCAACCACAAAATACTGATCCAAATAACACTGACATCAAAAAAACTAAAAACATTAAGATTACAGATGACTCATGTATTTTTTGCACAAAAGTACCTGTCGTAAAAAATTGATATAATGTAACAACTCCTCCAAACGGACATATTGCATGTAAAGAAAAAGATGAAAAATATGCAATTCCTTTACCTGCTTCTACTAGAATATGATTAACAACAATCATTAAAATAAGTATAAAAAAGAATCCCTGAATCCATTTTCTATTCTTCATTTAAATAACTCCTTTCAATCTAATAAAGAATTTCTTTGCATAGAATGATTAAATATAAATTCTGAAGTAAAATACTAATAGATATCTTTATATACCTTATAATTTAAAAAAGTAATACTAATATTCTTAAATTATTCATCCACTATATTTTACTTGTTATTTATTTATATATGCAATACTTTTTGAGGCAAATTCATATATGCATCATTACTTTAATCAACTATCACAGATATCTAATACAACATTCATTCTACAACAAAAATATGGTGTTATTATGACATTTTTTATTATTAAAAAAAAATTAGCTTCACATAAAAATGTAAAGCTAATTATAAAAATTTCTATTATTTATAAATTTCTATAACACCTAAACTATATTTTCTCGAACTGAGTACATGAATTACTTTTAAATTCGCTCTCTACAATATTAATAATATTTTCTAATATTTATTAACATGCGTAATGCTTTGCTTAATTTCAATGCAAAAGTTTTAAAATTCCATAATTTTTACTGCTACATATTGAGTGTTTTTTAGAGATTCTTCTAATCTAGCAGCTTCCTTTTGAGAATCATTGATAAATTCCAAAATTATTAAACCTTTGTCACTACACACTTCCCTATTATCCGATGCCTCATGTAAACCTAATCTTGTTTTAATATAACATCCAAAATCCGTTAATAAGTTTTGCACTTGTGTGATAGTATCTTTTCGATTTTCGACTTGAATTCCCATTATTATTTTTGACATCATTATTCCCTCCTAATTAATTACTCTTTATACAAACATACTAATTATGATAGTAACTGATTATAAACAATTCTATATTTCACAGAACTTATTTGATGTTACTACATTTTCATTATCTGCTTTTTGGCAAGTAATTATTAGTCTTTTGCTACATGTTTTGTTTTTTATATTAGTAAATTTTTATTTCATTGTACGTTTTAATATTTTATAAAATAATATATTAGATATTAACGATCATTTCAATTTTTAATATAATTAAATACTTTATAGTAATGAGCATATTCATTTTTACTCATATAAAGTACAAGAAATCTCATAAAGGTTCCTGTATTAATATAATAGCAACTATTTATATTTTCAACTATAGTGTTTCCTTAAATTATAAACAATATTATTTGCCTCAATATCATTAATTATTTGACCCATTTTTTTATATATATGTATCACTGCTGATTTGCCTGAATGCTTTCCCAATACAAATTTATTTGTTCTTCCTAGTAATTCTGGACTTAAGTATTCATAGGTGTTTTTATCTTTTAGTAGACCATCTATATGTATTCCTGATTCGTGCGAAAAAACTTCTTCTCCTACAATAGGCTTGCCGATATAAACATTTCTTCCTGAATGCATCTCTACTAATTTTGATGTTGCCACCAGTTTAGTAATATCAATTTCACTCTTACAATTTTCCATATATAGAAGTGCCATAACAATTTCTTCAAGGGGAGTATTACCAGCTCTTTCTCCTAATCCATTTATACTGCAACTAATATAGCTAGCTCCACTTTTATATGCTGCTAAAGCATTTGCAGTGGCCATACCAAAATCATTGTGTCCATGAAAATCTATATCTATCTTTAATTCTTCTTTTAGATTTTTAATAATCGTAACTGTATCAAAAGGATTTAATTTACCTAGGGTATCAGCATATCTAATACGCGAAGCTCCAGATTCTATAGCCACTGAAAATAATTTTGTCAAAAATACTTCATCAGCTCTCGAAGCATCTTCAGCTCCTACAGATACACTACATCCTTTTTTAATTGCATACTCTACTGTATCACTTAGTTTTATTAAAACTTTAGAAGGTGCAATTTTTAGTTTTTTTTCTATTTGAATTTTTGAAGAAGGAACAGATATATGTACATCATACACTTCAGATTCAATAGATGCATCAATATCTTCTTTTTTCATTCTATTCCAAGTTAATAAATGAGATCTTAAGTTTAACTTTTTTATTTTTCTAATAGCATCAATTTCATCTTCACCCATTGCAGGAATACCAACTTCAATAATTTCTACGCCTAATTCACTCAAAGCTGTGGCTATCTCAATTTTTGAATTACTATTAAAAGCTACCCCAGGCGTCTGTTCACCGTCCCGAAGGGTAGTATCCACTATATTTAATTTCATAAAAACCCCACCTTTCTAAATAATAATATATTACCGGAATAGTTATTTCTTAAAAATTCAAATTAGCAACTCCCCCTTTTACTTAAAATAGAATTTAATATTTATGGGTATATTATTTAAAATCTAATATATATTTAGATAACTAATCTATCTAAAACTTCACTTTCTTCTAAACAATCCATGATTTCTTCAACATCATCTTCGGTAACTTTTCCATACCATATTTGCTCAGGGTAAATCATAACAACCGGGCCCATAGAGCATAATCCCATACATCCCGTACTTGTAACCATTACTTCACTATCTAAACCACGATCTTGTATTTCTTCATTGAACATTTGAATTATATCAACAGCTCCTTTTTGCAAACAAAATCCTTTATTTTCTCCTACTAATCTTGCACTCCCACATACAAATATATGATGCTTTGGTTTATCCATATGAAATTCTCCATTCTATTTTATTTTTATGCAGTCACATCTTGAGATAAATCATTATTTAATTTCCCTACTGCATCTGCTCTACATTGTTTACAATGAAACATTTGAGTTACTAATTTATCACAATCTTTTCGCAATTTTGTTAATTCTTCTTTACTTAAAGGTTCATGATTTTCAAATTCAGTTCCTTTTACAGGTATTAGCGACATAATATTAGTCAATGTTACCCCTAAAGATTTTACTTTATTAACAACATCTCTAATATAAAAATCATTAACACCCTTAATAGCAACAATATTTACTTTACACATTACATCAGAATCTTTAAACATCTCTATACCTTTTAATTGATTTCTCAATAATATTTCTGCTGCTTTTTTTCCCCGAATTATTTTCCCTTCATATTCAATAAAATCATATATTTTCTCTCCTATAGATGAGTCTACTGCATTAATAGTTACAGTTAAATGAGTAACACCTAAATCTTTTAACTCTTGTGCATACTCAGGAAGCAATAAACCATTTGTAGATAAACATATAGCTACATCTGGATGTGATTCCCTTATCAGTTTAATAGTTTCTCTTGTTTTATCAAAGTTTGCAAGCGCATCTCCTGGACCAGCAATTCCCATAACAGTCAAGTTCTCAACTTTTTCATCATAGTAATTAAATCTCTCTAAAGCAGTTTGAGGTGTTAAAAGATTACTTGTGACTCCAGGCCTACTTTCATTTTGACAATCGTATTTTCTATTACAAAACTTACATTGAATATTACACTTTGGCGCTACTGGCAAATGAATCCTTGCATTATTATGTGCATTTTTATTATAACAAGGATGTTTTATTGTTTTATCAATAACTTCTGCAGATAATCCTGGTTTTAAATATGGTCTAGTACTGTTTTCACTGCTACATCCTCTACAATTTTGCATATTTGTCACCCCCGTTATTTAGGTAAAATTTATCATACATATTTTGTCGATATCCATCGTGTTTCAAATCAAGTAAAGTATTAGTAATATCATCTAAGAATCTCATGCTACCATTGTATCCAACGTACAGTTTTCTTTGAGCCCCAATATTGTCATGTATCGGAAATCCAATTCTGATTAAATTGATTCCTTCCTTTTCTTTAATAAATTTACCATCAGAATTACCAATTAATAAATTTGGTTTTTCAAGCTTTACATATTTATGAATAGTTTCAAAATCTGTATCTGGTATAATAATTGATGTTTTTATATCTAATAGATTTTGTATCTTCTTAGCTTTTGAACCTGTTGCTATTATTGAAGGATTAATCCCATTTTCACTGCATAAAGAGGTAACAGCATATACAATTTCTGGATCTCCATATATGGCAGCTTTACCTAATCCATTGTATTTGTGAGAATCTATCATTGCATCTAACATCCTACCACGCTCTTTTTTTAGTTCCTGAGGAATATCTTGACCTGTAATTTTACTTAAAACTTCAATAAAAATATCAACGTTTGTAATACCTATCGGTATAGGACAAGAATACAAAGGAACTTCATGTACTTCTTCTAAATATTTACCTGGACTATAATTATCATCTATCAATAAAGACAATTCTATTGTAGCTTTGGCACCAGACATTTTTTTAATATCATCAACTTTAGTTCCCCCATCAGGAATCTTGCTGTATTTTTCTTTATACGGTGCATCTAAGGTATCTGATATATCTGGAATCAAGGTATACGACATTTCAAATAACTCAAGTATTCTTTTAATCTCACGAATATCAGCAGAAGTAATAGCAGGTACTATTACATTTATGCTATCATTAGAACTAGCTTTTTCTGCATTATAATGTTTAACTATATTTTTAATAGTATGAAAATACCCTTCAAAATGAGAAGCTCCGTAGCCTGGAGTAGATACGGGAATAATATCTACATCATCAATATTTTGTTTTTCCTTAAACTCATCTATAATTCTTTTAATATCTTCACCAATGGTTTCTGCTAAACAAGTAGTTAATACTCCAATATTTTTAGGATTATATAGTTTTATAATATTTTTAATCCCATGTTTTAAATTCTTACTTCCTCCATACACTGTCCCGTTTTCACTAAGAGATGTAGAAGCAATATCTATTGGTTCATTGTAATGAGTTGCGATATGTCTTCTTATATAAGTACTACAGCCTTGAGATCCATGCATCAATACCATACTATTTTCGATACCTTTAAATACTAGTGCTCCTCCCATAGGCATACACATTTTACATGGATTAACATCTAAATTCACATAATTTTTATTACTCATACAATCACCCTCTCTTCACAAATTTCCACACTGGACTATTTACAGTTAAATCTACTTCTTTTGCAAAATTGACTGCTCCTTCGTACCCTGCAAGAGGATGTTTTCTTTCATGATTGTGGTCTATAAAAGCAACCCCCAATTTATAAGCTAAGGGTCTTTCTTTTACTCCTCCTACTAGTAAATCTGCACTTTTTTCTTTCATAAATTTTTCTAGTTCTGTTGGATTAGTATCATCTAAAATTACAGTACCTTCATCTGACAATTCTTTAATTTTGACATATTCTTCTTTTCTTCCAGTTTGAGTTCCAACCATTACAGTTTTCATACCCAATTCATTAAACTGTTTTATTAATGAAATGGCTTTAAATCCACCTCCAACGTATATTGCCACTTTTTTTCCTTTACATCTTTCTTTATAACAATGTATCATTTCTCTAATTTTTTCTAGTTTATATTCTATAAATACCTCAGCTTTTTTTTGTACATCTTCGTCACCAGTTAGTCTAGCTATCATTCTTAAAGAATTTGAAATATCTTCTAAACCAAAGAAACTTACCCTTTCGTAAGGTATATTAAATTTATCTTTCATCATTTCAGCAAGATAAATACTGGAACCAGCACATTGTACAATATTAAAAGAAGCATTCTGAGCATGTTTCAGTTTTTCTATAGTAGCATCTCCGGTCACTCCTGTAATAAGCTTTATACCAATCTCTTTGAAATAATTATTTAAAATCCATATTTCACCTGCTAGATTGAAATCTCCTAAATAATTAAAAGCTCTTTTATCTTTAATTTCTACTTTGTATGAATCATCTTCCATTAAATCAATAATCGCATTACATGCAGCTTTATATCCGTCTTTTTTACTACCTGCAAAACCCGATGATTGAACTGGAATAACACGTATATTATATTTTTCTTGTGCTTGATTACATACTGCTTCTAAATCATCTCCGATAACACCAACAACGCATGTAGAATATACAAAGATTGCCTTGGGAGAGGTTTGTTCCATTATTTCATCAATAGCGGCGGATAATTTTTTTTCTCCTCCAAAAATAATATCTTTTTCTTGAAGATCAGTCGAAAAACTATTACGAAACATTTCTGATTCACTGCTAAGGCTTCCTCTTATATCCCATGTATAACTAGAGCAACCTATTGGTCCGTGAACTATATGAACGGCATCAGTAATTGGGTTTAATACCACCCTAGCTCCACAATATACACAAGCTCTTTGACTTACTGCACCAGAAATACTGTGCTGATCGCATTTGATTCCTTGATCTTTATTTTTTTTGTTTACAACAATATGATTTTTTCTCTCTTCAAGTGTAAATGCTTCAACTGATTTCATTCAAAGACCTCCTTATTAATTTAAAATCACATATGACTTTTTTTACCTCATTTAATACTTTCAAAATAAAAAAGAAGTAAATAATTCGCGTAAAATGAAAATGCATCTTCGCTAAAATTATTTACTTCTAAATTTAATACTACATTACTAATTCAAAATCTTCTTCTGCACATTCTCTATCATATTTATCTAGGAAAGCTGTACTTATTTTTTCGATGATTCTCATAGCACCTTTGTAACCTACGGTTGTAAAAAATCCATGTCCTACCCTATCAAGTATTGGAAAGCCTAACCTAACTAAAGGGATATTTTCAGCTCTGGCAATATACTTACCATAAGTATTACCAATAATCATATCTACAGGACCATTTTTTATCCATTGATGTAGTTCCATTAAATCTCCCGCACCTTTTACTTTATAATCTTCTATTCCAGCTAATTCAAGTATCTCGACTACTTCTTTTTCAAAAGCTGCTCCAGGTGTTCCTGTTAAAACATATTTTGGAATTAAACCTAAGCTAATTGCAAATTCCGTCATTGCTATCACTATATCCGGATCACCAAATATTGCTATTTTTTTTCCATGATAATGATTATGTATATCCACCATTAAATCAACTAATTGTCCTCTTTCATATTCAAGCTCCTTTGGAACTTCCTTACCTGTTATTTCTAAAAATTTCATAATCATTTCATCCGTTGCTTTTATACCGATAGGAACTTTTATAATATTTGCTTCCACATCACATTTTTTTTCTAACTCGTAAGCAGCAGCCTCAGAAGCAAATTTACCCATTGCTACAGTAGCTTCGCAATTTCCAAGATCTTTTAATTCTTCTATTGTAACTCCACCATCTGGATACATTTCATATTTTCCTGTATTAGGAGTATTTACAACCCCGCTAGTATCTGGAAACATGATAAATGGTATATTTAATAGTTTAAGAATTCTTTTTATTTCTGACATATCGCTGGGTTCTACATAACCAGGAATGATCGACAACTTACCATTCTCTATTATTTTATTTTCGTTTGCTAAATGAGTAACCATAGCTTTGGTCATATTAGAAAAACCTGTTACATGAGAACCTTGATAGCTTGGCGTATTAGCATAAATTACTGTTTTCCCTTCAGGGATTTTTGTTGATAATATGATATCATTCAAATCATCACCAATTGTTTCTGATAAACACGTGGTACTTACTGCGATAACATCTGGATCATATACTTTAAATACTGTTTCAATCCCTTTTTTTAGATTTGATTTTCCTCCAAATACACAAGCTCCTTCAGTAAATGAACTTGTAGATGCTACAATTGGATCACGATAATGTCTTGTTAGGTGCATTCTATGGAAAGCACAACATCCTTGAGAGCCGTGGCTATGGGGAAGACACCCATGTATTCCTAATGCAGCATACATAGCTCCAATAGGCTGACATGTCTTAGCTGGATTTACAACTAATGATTTTCTTTCTTTAATTTCTTTTGGTGTATTATCTAACATACTTCCTCAACTCCCTCTATCTGAATTTTACCTTTTAGTATGGGTTCTTTTTTCCAAGGTGGAATAGTATAGCTCCATGCAGGTGTATGAATACCAGCTGCAGTGTCTTTTGCAAAATTTACTGCCCCTCTATAGCCTGCATAGGGTCCTGCATAATCGTAAGAATGCATTTGTTTTGAGTAAACTCCCATTTTTTGTATAATATACTTATCCTTAATACCTGAACCAAAGAATGCTGGTTTTAGAGCTTTTACAACCATTTCTGTTTCAAAATGATTTAAATCATCAATGACAATGGTGTTATCTTTCATCTCGGTAATCATTCCAGGATAGTTATTTAAAGGAATTTCTTTTTTCAATTCTTCTAATTTTTCTGCTGGCATTCTTAATTTAAACTTTCTCTCATCTTTTTCAACAGAAATTTCTTCAATATTTCTTGTGTCTGCATCTAATTTTATGTATGGTATAACATCCCTTCCTTCATAATCATCACGATGTCCAAACTCATAACCTGCTAATATAGTATCCATACCTATCTCTTTCAATAATCCTTGGTAATGATGAGCTCTTGATCCTCCAACATACAACATTGCAGTTTTTCCTTCACACATACTTTTAAAGTGTTTTATTTCATCTTTAATTGATTCAGTTTCTTCCGCAATAACTTCTTCAGTTCTCTTTGTCAATTCCTCTTCATCAAAGTACTTTGCCATATTTCTTAGTGTATTACTTATGTTTTCAATACCAATAAAGTTTACTTTCATCCATGGCAAACCGTATTTAATCTCAATCATTTCTGCAATATAATTTATTGATCTATGACACTGAATCAAGTTTAAATCAGCATTATGAGCTTTTGCAATATCCTCATACTCTGAATTTCCTGTCATTGTAGTATTAACAGTGTAACCTACTTTATTTAGAACCCTTTTTATTTCCCATTCGTCACCACCAATATTATATTCTCCTAAAATATTTATGGTATGTTGTTTCTTTTCTTCTTCAGGTATATCAATTTTTCCTACAACATCTTGCATCAATTTATTATTAGCAATATGATGTCCTGCCGATTGACTAACTCCTTTATATCCTTCACAACTAAATGCCAATACAGGAACGCCAAACTCATCTTGCGCAGCTTTAGCTACTGCGTGGATATCATCTCCAATTAAACCAACAGGACATGTGGCAGCGATGGATATAGCCTTAGGATTAAATATTTCAACTGCTTCTTTTATTGCTTGCATTAATTTTTTATCTCCACCAAAAACAATATCACTCTCTTGCATATCTGTGGTAAAAGAATATGCTAGAAAGTTCTTTCCACCTTCTCTTGTTTTTCCTTTATTTCTCCTTGTCCCCCAGGTATAATAAGCACAACCTACAGGACCATGAGTAATGTGAACCATATCAATAATAGGACCTATTACTACACCTTTACATCCAGCATATGCACATCCTCTATTGGTAATGATTCCTGGAACTGTCCTGGTATTTGCAGATATTTCTTCTTTCCCTTCATTACCCTTTATTAAAATATGATCTTTTCTATTTTTCATAACTTTTGCCGGATATTTGTCAGTTATTTTATCGACTACTCTATTTACATCATCCATTTAATATCTCTCCTTCCTGCCTATAATGCATCTGCTCCTATTTCACCTGTTCTAACACGAATTACTTCATCTACAGGACAAATAAATATTTTTCCATCTCCCATATTACCTGTTTGGTTCACTTCCATAATAATATCTACTATTTTTTTTACATTTTCATCTATTGAAACAATAGTTAAAAATCTTTTAGCAATCAGTCTTCCTTTTTCAGTTATAGTCTCTAATACTTGTGGAGACCCGACATCTTTGCCTTCTATCAATTCTTCAAGTATATCGGCATTAAACATTTTTTTTCCACGCCCGTTGACTTTCTTACATAACATAGATGGGAAGCCAGCCTCTGATAAGGCATTTTTTGTTTCATTCATTTTATTCATTCTTATTACCGCTATTATTTCTTTCATTTATAAAACTCCTTTACAGTTCATTTGCACCACTACTTATTGTATAAACATCTTCAACTGTATTTACAAAAATTTTCCCATCTCCGTATGTACCTTCTCCGGTTTTTGCATTTTTACTTATTATTTTTATAACATCTTCTTTATCTTCATCTTCAACAACTAACATAATCATCTCTTTTTGTATCTCATCATAATACACATTACCAACTTTTATACCACGTTGTTTACCTCTACCAACAACGTCCATCTTAGTAACTGCTGGAAACCCAGCATCTAATAATTCGTCTAATACAATCGAAACCTTTTCAGGCCTAACAATAGCTCTTATCATTTTCATAAAAAAACTCCTTTCTAATCTTGTATATCGAAATTTATAATTAAATTTATCTATTTTTATGATTATAGAAATACTACGTTAATTCAAATACTTCTACTACTAATCTGAATACTTTATATTCCATTGATTCTAAATTATTTATTTGATAAAATATATTTGTAGGTTGCAGCCTACAAATAATTGTGGAAAAGTGTATTTTACACTTTTCTGCGATTATCCCATAAATCCAAATTCCATTAATATTTCTTCTAATCTATCTTGGGTCATTGGTTTAGGTACTACAAACATATCATTATCTTGAATATTATTGGCTAATGTTCTATATTCGTTAGCTTGTGGATCTTTTGGATCGTAATCAATAACAGTTTTCTTATTTATTTCTGCTCTTTGTACTACATTGTCCCTTGGTACAAAGTGTATTAATTGAGTTCCCAGTTCTTTTGCAAAAACTTGCAACATTTCTAATTCATTGTCTACTTTTCTACTATTGCAAATAATACCTCCAAGTTTTGTACCACCTGTATTGGCGTATTTTTGTACCCCTTTACTAATATTGTTTGCAGCATACATTGCCATCATTTCTCCACTTGCTACAATATAAATTTCTTCTGCTTTTCCTTCTCTAATAGGCATTGCAAATCCTCCACAAACTACATCACCTAATACATCATAAAACACATAATCCAAATCCGAAGTATATGCTCCCAATTGTTCTAGTAGATTTATAGATGTGATAATTCCTCTTCCTGCACAACCTACTCCTGGTTCAGGACCACCAGATTCTACACATTTAATCCCTTTAAATCCATCTTTTAATACATCATCTAATTCAATATCCTCTCCCTCTTCTCTCAAGGTTTCAAGTACAGTTTTTTGAGCTAACCCATGAAGTATTAATCTAGTTGAATCTGCTTTTGGATCACATCCAACTATCATAATTTTTTTACCCATTTCACCTAAAGCTGCAGTTAAATTTTGTGTTGTAGTTGATTTACCAATTCCACCTTTACCATAAATAGCTATTTGTCTCATATTACTCATCCTTTCTTTTTTATAAAAAATGGCGTTATTCAAATTTGATATTGAATAACGCCATTGTTATTAACAAAATAGTTACTTTAAATTAAAAAATGACATTATCCAGATATCTGAATAACATCATCGTCAATTTTCATTTACTTATTATTAATTAATAGTATGTTACCATAGAATTATGAAAATAACAATACTTTTTTTCATAATATTAGTAATTTATATGATTTTTCCGAACATTAATAATAATTATAATTTAAATGTTTGTTTAAATTAAATAAATTTTATGTTATCATCCTCTAACTTAATGTTTAAATGTTTATATGCTTTTTTGGTAACAATTCGTCCCCTCGGAGTTCTCTGTATAAAACCCATTTGCAAAAGATATGGTTCATAAACATCTTCTATTGTATTTTTTTCTTCATCTATAGAAGCAGACAAAGTATCTAAGCCCACTGGTCCACCATCAAATTTATGTATAATACTAAGTAGTAATTTTCTATCAATTTCATCCAGCCCTATATCATCGACATCTAACAATTGCAAT
Organism: Eubacteriaceae bacterium; assembly: GCA_049366695.1. Classification (GTDB taxonomy): domain Bacteria; phylum Bacillota; class Clostridia; order Eubacteriales; family Alkalibacteraceae; genus JBMNCR01. Next base: position 7,653 of record JBMNCR010000029.1, on the reverse strand, counting down.
GCATCTAAAGTAGTATCAAAATCGATAATCCCTTCATTTCTAACTTCAGCAAAATCTCTAACTCTCTTCAATAATCTATTTGCAATCCTTGGAGTACCTCTTGAACGTTTTGCTAATTCCAATGCTGCATTTTTTTCTATTGTAGTACCAAATATACTAGCTGATCTTGTGATTATATCTTGCAATTCGTTATGAGTATAAATCTGCAGTCTACTTATAACTCCAAAACGGTCCCTTAATGGCGATGTTAACAAGCCTGCACGAGTTGTAGCCCCTATCATTGTAAATCTTGGCAAATCTAATCGTATTGACCTAGCCCCGGGTCCTTTTCCAACAATGATATCTAAGGCATAATCCTCCATTGCAGGGTAAAGAACTTCTTCCACATTTCTATTAAGTCTATGTATTTCGTCAATAAATAAGACATCGCCTTCGTTTAAACTTGATAAAATTGCAGCTAAATCTCCTGCTTTTTCCACTGCTGGACCTGAGGTTATCTTTATATTTACACACATTTCTTTAGCAATTATTCCTGCTAATGTAGTTTTACCTAGCCCAGGGGGGCCGTATAATAATACGTGATCTAAAGATTCTTTTCTTTGTTTTGCAGCTTGAATAAAAATACTCATTTTTTCTTTCACTTGCTCTTGTCCTATGTATTCTTTCAAAGATTTAGGTCTTAAACTTTTTTCATCTTCTGTATCATTTTCTATAAGATCAGTGGTAATAATCCTTTTTTCCAAAGTAACACTTCCTTACTATTAATTAATTGCTGCCCTTGACAATGCATGTTTTAACAGTTCCTCTACATTCATTTCTGGATTATATACCTTGTCAATTAATTGCATGGCTTCGTTATAACTATATCCCAAAGACATCAAAGCCTCTACTACTTCACTACGTACATTATTGAACTGGTCTTTTTGACCTAAATCGGATTTTTTTTCATCAATAAAAAATTTATTCTTAAATTTATCTTTTAATTCTAAAATAATACGATTAGCAGTTTTCTTACCAATACCAGGTACTGATGACAGCGCTTTTTCATCTCCTGTCGAAATATATTTCAACAATTCATTTACCTGAAATTTCGATAGTATACCAAGTCCTACCTTTGGTCCTATACCAGAAATACTAATCAAGTTCCTAAATATTTCCCTTTCATTCTTATCATAAAATCCGTAAAAAGACATTTCATCTTCACGAATGTGTTCATGAATATATAATTTTATTTCTTCATTACTTTTGTCTATCTTTGTTAAAGTATTCATAGTTATATTAATCAAATACCCAATACCAAAACATTCAATTACTACTTTTTCTTCATATATATCAGATATTTTGCCTTTTATGTACTCGTACAAGTAAATAGCCCCCTTCTTATAAATAATATTATAATAAAAAAGGGGTTAAAATACAAACGTATATTCGTTTTCACAATTTTTTTAAGTAACCGACTACTTTCCATCCTATTACTCATCATAATTTTCTAATAATTCATATAACTCTTCTTGATCTTTTGTATAAATTCCTTCTTGTAATCTTTGGATTTCTGAATCGTAAAGTAGCGAAACAGGTGTATTTGTTACTTTATTTAATATTTCTTTGCCATCTACATCATAAGAATAAACAGCTACAACATTTTCACCATTGCTATTTATATATATTCCAATTTTATAATAATCTGGAGAGTAACTATTTATTCTCTTTTCTAAAGATAGTTTATCACTAGAAAATTCAACAATATTCCAAGAAATAAAAATTTTTTCTAACTCTGTTTTTGTTTTTCCAGTATATCTTTCGTCAGTAATTTCTTCTTCAGTGACTATTTCATCACACTTTGTATATATTCGATTATAAATAATTAATGCATCCTCTGCTAATTGTTGCTCAGATAGTGAATTCTCACTTAATTGTATTACATCACCGTTTGTTACATTTTTAATAGGATCATTTAAATTACTATACAAGTCTGCACTCAGATAGCCTAGTAACAATCCAAAACAAACGATTAAAAATATACCTATAAAAATTAAACGATTACTATTAATATCTTTTATTTTATTAATAATCTTCATTAGTATCCTACCTCCGGATTTTTATATACTTATCTTAATGATTTATCTCATGACAAAACACTATCAACATTACTATAAATTCTTTAAACTTTTAATTGATTCATATATAATTAATTATTAATGTAGTAAATATCCATTTTAAATGCAAAACAAATATTATTCCAAGCACAATACATAGGAATTTACCACCCCTTAACTTTAATAAATACACTTCTTCGTTCTTTATTCCAAAAGCTAGTATAATAAATAATGTCGTGATAAATTTAAAAAGTAAAAATAAATATATATTTTTATCTATTAAGGCATTATTAATTGGATTAAGTTCAGTAATGTAATTATTTATACATCCATAAAGAGTTGAAAAACAATCAAATATATTTAATACAACTATAATTACTAATATTCTTCTTAGTTTTATATCCATATAAATCACTTTTTTATAATTGTTGACAATTAAAATATTTTTTATTCATTTAAATAATAAATTATAGATTTAATGTTTAAATACTATCTTTATGAATTTTATTAAGAATCGCATCGGAAAAGTACTAATAGAAAATAGGGCTTTGAGATTCAAATTCCTTTATTAAGCCAAATTTTAAAAAAACCTTTAGGATGCCCTAAAGGATAAAAATTTATAAACCAAGTTGTATATTCAAGAGATTATTCTATTATAATTGGATAGATAAAAGTTAGTAGATCATATTAATACATTATTTAAGTTAATATTGCTAATAAACTAGCTTATAGCTTCTTCATCATTATTAGATAGCTTTGTATTTATCTCAGTAAGCTCTTTATGTATTTTGAAAATAATAATTAAAAGTTCACAATAAATTTTTACTAAAAATGGTCCTAAAACAATTGTTAATAATCCAGATATAAACACCCCAATGCCACCATAATAACTAAAACTAGTTACTATTTGGAATAACCCCATTATCACAACTAATACAACTCCAATATAGTAAATTGCTTTTATTATCACTGGCGTAATAAAGGTATCAAAACTTAATAAATTTTTAATTTTTTCCATTACCTTACCCCTTTCTTATATTTATTACTACCTTTTCCCTACTCTTCTTCCATATCCCAATTATGATAAACCTCCTGTATATCATCATTATCGTCAAACATATCTATCATCTTTTGCATCTTTTTTTCATCTTCTTGTGAGAGCTTTGTAAGTGTTGTAGGTATCATAGTTATTTCTGCAGATGCAAATTCAATACTTTCTTTTTCCAGTGCACTACAGACATTTTGAAAGTCTTCTTGTAAAGTAATAATTTCATACCCTTCTTCTTCTGTATTAAAATCTTCAGCACCCGCCTCTAATGCTAACATCATTAATTCATCTTCATCAATGGAGTTACTATTTTCTATCATTATTTGACCTTTTTTTTCGAACATAAATGAGACACAACCTGTTGTGCCTAAATTTCCCCCATTTTTGTCAAAAGCATGCCTTACATCACTTGCTGTTCTATTTTTATTGTCTGTTAAAGCATTAATAATGACTGCAACACCATTTGGACCATAACCTTCATATATTATTTCTTCAAAATTTGAACCAGATAATTCTCCAGAACCTTTTTTTATTGCTCTATCAATATTATCATTTGGCATATTATTTGATTTTGCTTTTATTATAGCATCTTTTAACCTTGAATTTAAATCCGGATCTTGACCACCTTCTTTGGCAGCTACAGCAATCGCTTTGGCCAATTTAGTAAATATTTTACCTCTTATTGCATCTTGTTTTCCTTTTTTATGTTTAATAGTTGACCATTTAGAATGTCCCGACATAATCTATTTCCTCCTTAAATATTATAAACATAAACATTTTAACATATATACATATATCCATCAATTTATTAATGTATAGAATAGATTATTACTTTTTAGATAAGATAAGAATAAATGGTGAAATAAAATGCAAATAAAAAACAAATTTCTTCTAATATTTATTGGATTAATAATTGGATTAACAAATGGAATTTTAGGTTCTGGAGGCGGAATAATATCTGTTCTTTGTCTAACTCATATAATGCTTTATGAAAATAGAAAAGCACACGCCACCACAATTTTAATAATCTTACCTTTATGTATTATAAGTTCTATTATATTCATTAAGAATGGTTATTATGACATTAATCTTATAATACACATTTCAATTGGTTCGATTATTGGCGGGATAATAGGAGCAAAAATACTTTGTAGATTATCAAATAAATTGATAAGAATTATTTTTGGATCAATTATGATAGTTTCTGCTATAAGGATGATGTTTTAAATGATAATCTTTATTGGAATACTTTCCGGTATACTTGCAGGTATGGGTATCGGTGGAGGGACAGTTTTGATACCTATGTTGACGATGATATTATCTACTGAACAAAAAATAGCCCAGAGTACAAATTTAATATGTTTTTTACCTATAGCAATTGCTTCTTTAACTATTCATATCAAAAACCATAATGTAGAAATAAAATTGGCTAAAATAATTATCCCATTTGGAATAATCGGTGCAATTATTGGATCAATTATAGCAGTCAATTTATCTTCGATAATACTAAAAAAAGTATTTTCTTTTTTCCTTTTATTAATAGGAATAAAAGAAATATTTTTTAGTAAAATTAAATAGCAATAGGAATATATTCTTCCTTTAATAGATTATATTTAATTGAATCATTGGATATTTCAATTAAATCATCAATTATTTTTTTCTTATTAATTATTGATAAGTATATATATATATATACTTGATCTTCATATATAATCTCATGTAGTATTATATTCTTATTATTATTTAAGTAATCTTGTAATTTTCCAAACAAATTATAATCAGAAGTAATTTTGTATAACGCACTATATTGCATTTTTATTATTTCACAGCTATTTATTCCGAGTTTAGCACTATTACTATAGGCTCTCACTAATCCTCCTGCTCCTAATTTAATACCACCAAAATATCTTGTAACTATAATTAATATATTAGTTAAATCATTTTGCGAAATCACTTCAAATATAGGTTTACCAGCAGTCCCTGAAGGTTCTCCATCATCACTAAATTTTTGTATGCCTTTTTTTTCCCCTATAATATACGCATATGTATTATGTGTAGCTTTATAATGCAATTTTTGAATATCTTTTAGATAATCAATTGCACTTTTTTCATCATTAACGCAATAACAGTTAATGATGAATTTAGATTTTTTTACAATAAATTCTTCTAAAATATGATGTCTAATCGTTAAATAATCCATATTAATCACCTTTTAAATTCTTATTAATTATATACTCCATATCTTTTGTATATGAAATTTCTAATCTAATATAATCCTCTTCATAGGTTTCTTTATCTACAATACCTATATCATAGAATTGAGATATTGTTTTAATATTATCGTAGGGTACTTTTACTTCTTTTACAATTGTATCTGCAAATATTTTATCCTTTATCTGTTCAACAAGTTCACTTATACCTGTCTCATACTTTGCAGATATTATAATCTTTGAGCCTCTTATGGTTGAATATTTTAAATCAAAATCTTCACATTTTTTATCTGCTTTATTAAAAACATATATACATTTTTTATTTCCACAGTCAATTGTATCAAGAACATTATTTACTATCTTTATTTGTTGTAAAAAATTTATATTTGAAGAATCAATTATGTGTAATAATAGATTTGAATCATCTACATCTTCTAATGTAGATTGAAATGCTTTTATTAAATCATGTGGTAGTTTATCAATAAATCCTACAGTATCTGATAGTAACAAATCTCTATTAATATTCCTAAATTTTCTTGTTGTAGAATCAAGAGTTGCAAATAATTTATTCTGTGATAATACAGAACTATCAGTTAATAAATTAAACAAAGTACTTTTCCCTGCATTTGTATAACCTACTAAAGAAACAATTGGTATTTGATTCTTTACCCTTCGTGTCTTTTGTTGCGCTCTTATATTTTTCAAATTTATTATTTTATTCTCTAAAATATTTATTTGCTTATATATTAATCTTCTATCTACTTCTAGTTTTTTCTCTCCTGGTCCTCTAGTACCAATACCTCCACCAGTACGTGACAACACTTTACCTAAACCCAATAATCTAGGCAATCTATATTTTAATTGCGCTAATTCAACTTGCAATTTACCTTCGCTTGTTCTTGCATGCCTTGCAAATATTTCAAGTATTAGTGATGTTCTATCAATTACTTTTACACCAAGATATGTTTCCATTACTTTTATTTGTAAAGAATTTAACTCATCATTACATATTACTAAGTTACAACTTTTATTTTGAATTATTAATTTTAATTCTTCAAGTTTGCCTTTTCCTACATAAAATGTTGCATCTACATTTTCTCTATTTTGAATAATCCCTTCAACAGGAACAGCTCCTGCAGTAATGGTAAGTTCTTGTAATTCACTCATTGAATCTTCAATATTTAGTAACTTTTCCTTCTTACTATTAACACCTATAAGAATTGCGAGTTCTTCATCACCAATATCTTCAATGAAATTTGTTCTTAGATATTTATCTACTTCTTTATTGAATTCTTTCAAACTAAATTTATTCAATTGATTCAATGTCAAAGGTCCATATTCACGGGTATCAATAAAATCATTATTTATAAATAACGTCCCAATATTAAACAACGGTTTACCACTATTTTTATTTCTTGCTATTGCACCTAATAAATTGAATTTTAAACTCTTTAATGATGAAATATCGACTGTAGATAAACTAGGATTACCATTGGGATGAGTATGAAAACTTACTAGTTCTGATAATCCTCTTTTTTTTATCCTTTTCTTTATTTCAGGAAAAGTTGCGGTATTACTATCTCCCACACTTATATGAATAATTTTATTGTTATTATCAATAATTATCAAAATTTCTTTATTTATCTTATCTGTTATATCTAATAAAACATTTACAGAATTTTCATCTAAAATTTTATCACTCTCAATTTTATAATCTAATAATGACTCTAATTCTATAAGAACAGTTTTTTTAATACCTTTTATATTACCTTCAATCATTCAATCAATCCGTTCTAAAGTATTTTAATATTAAATATATATTTACACTTTTAAAAAGTAATATTAGCTTTAATAAAATATATTTTCCTATTAATTCCATAACACACAAGTATATTTTATCATACTAGATAATTGTTTATACAAAAACTTTTAAATAAATATCCATTATTGTTTTCTATTATATTTAATACCAAAAATAAAAAATCATACAAAAAAAAGAAATCCCGCGGCGACTTACTCTCCCAGGGCGTCTCCACCCAAGTACCATCAGCGCAGGAGGACTTAACTTCTGTGTTCGGTATGGGAACAGGTGTAGCCCCTCCGCCATTGCCACGGAATCTCTTTTTACTAATATCACTTTATTACAAGACTAACAATAAGGCAATTCTTTGACTTATTCAGGTTGTAAAGCTTAATAGGCTTACTTAATTCTTCCTTCTCGCTTCATCCTTCTTGCCTCTCACATAAATGATATTTAAAAGCTGCATAAGAAATTTTTATTATCTTTAGCTTCATTGTG
>JBMNCR010000028.1:0-17736 GCA_049366695.1 Eubacteriaceae bacterium | reverse complement strand
TAGTGACATTTTATCAAGATAATTAATAAGGTGACATTATCACAAATTAATCACACCTGTTCGGTCAAATTTGTTGACATTCACAGACACATTTCAGGCTCATCTTGCGTTGGAGAAGACTACTAAGAATTACCTCTGAAAAAAGTATTCGAAATTATTTTCATATAAGATAATTTCTTCTATAAATTGGAAGAATGGGGTCTTTTCTAAAGAGGTAATGCTAAGAAGATGTTAACCATGTCCTAGAAAAAAGCAGTAACCAGAATATTACATAATAGATACTATAGGGTTTAAAAGAAGGAAAAAATAATGATAATGGATAAATTTACACAGTTGTCTTGATGCCAGTCAAATACTTAGTTAAAGAACATACCGGCTTTATGCTCATTAGAATGTATGGATATAAATTTTTTTACAAATTCAATTTTGTTTATTAGGTTTTTCTATTACTAAGTCTTTAATCTTCCCTGCTTTAAGAATATAACTGTCTGTTTTATGACCTACTAACTTCTCTATTCTTTTAGCAATATCTATAGCTTTATCTAAATCTACGCCTGTTTCTATTCCTATTTCCTCGCACATATGAATCAAATCTTCTGAACACACATTCCCAGAAGCTGCAGGCGCAAATGGGCATCCACCTAGCCCTGAAAAAGCGGAATCAAAATTCTCCATACCAGCTTTCATTGCCGCTAATATATTCACCATTCCCATATCTCTTGTATTATGAAAGTGTAAATTCCATTTCACTTCTGTATATTTTTCTTTAAAATATTTACACTTACTATAAACTTCCTTTGGATTAGCCATCCCAGTTGTATCTGATAAAGATATTTCTAATATGCCTATTTCAATCAATCGAATAACAATTTTCTCAATTTTTTCTATTCCTATTTTACCCTCAAATGGACAACCAAATGAAGTAGATATAGCACCTGAAACAAATAAATCATTTACTTTTGCTAATTCATAACATTCTTTAAAATCCTGTAAAGTTTCTTCAGTGTCTTTATTAAAATTACTGATATTGTGAGAATTACTCGCCGATACTGTCAGTTTAATTTTGTGTACACCTGCAATGATTGCTCTTTCTACACCCTTTTTGTTCGTGACCAGCGCCCTTAAATCAACATTTTTCTTATAATTGATAAGTCTAAAAACTTCCTCAGTATCTGCAAGGGCGGGCACTGCTTTTGGGTGTACAAAAGAACCTATTTCAATTTCCTTATAACCGGCATCAATACACATATTAATCAATTCTGCTTTTTTTGTAGCCTTTAATATTACACCTTCGTTTTGTAGCCCATCTCTAGGACCAACTTCACAAATATTGATTCTATTGGGAAAATACAATATTATTTCTCCTAAATGAATTTAAAATAATAGCAAATATACTCTTTTAGGTCAATACTAAAAAACACCCTTACCTAGCTCTCTTTTATAAATCCTAGTAATCAGTTCTGTTGCAGTCTCCTTATTTAATATTCTTTTAGAATTATTTTTCCAAATTGAACTGGTCTGTGGATTTTCTAGTAAATAATCTACTAATTTAGGTATGTCCTTTTGTTCACCAAATGATCTCCATGTTAATGGATTACCAATTTCTATTAATAAATCTGTAATAGCTTTGATTCCCTCTATAGCGGCATTGTGTATATTCATATTCGGAATTGAATAACCAAATAATTGTGAAATTTTTGCCCACTTTTCTTTACAATGACTAAAATGATATTCCATAACATAAGGTAAGGATAAACCACAACAAAGACCATGTGGTTGATGATATATAGAACCCAATGCCCTAGCAAAAGCGTGACCCTCAACAACGCCAATTCTATTAAAAGCCATACCAGCAAACATTGCGCCATATGCCATTTTTGTTCTAGCTTCTAAATTTGTTCCATCGTATACTGCTTTTGGAGCGGACTCCCCAATTAGCTCTATAGCTTTAAATGCAAGAGTATCATTATACATATTCTCGTTTCTTGACATCATCGATTCTATTGCATGTGAAAGAGCATCAGCTGCTGATATACTAGTTATTCCTGGAGGCATGCTTAAAGTTAGAGAAGGATCTATTATTGCGATATCTGGAATAATAAAAGGAGTTGAAAAACTAGATTTTTCTTTACTATCAGCATAAGAAATAACAGCAATTTGTGTCATCTCACTACCAGTACCTGATGTGGTTGGGATTGCAATAATTGGAGCACCTTTTTTTAAAAATGTTCTGTTCTTTAAATGATCATATGTTTTACCGTCAATTCTTAACAATTGAGCTACAACTTTTGCGGTATCAATAGAGCTACCTCCTCCCAATCCAACAACAAAAGCACCGTTATTATTTCTGGCAAATTCAATAGCTTTGTCACAAGAATATGTAGTAGGCTCTATACATGGTAACTTGAACACTTTTACTTTATAATTAGCTTTTTTGAGGGCATCAACTGCTCTTCCTGTTATTCCTGCTTCAATTACTCCAGCATCGCTGAGAATAATTGCTTTGCCGTTTATATTCTCTTCTCTTATATGTGAACCCAAGTTATCAATAGTATCTATTCCAAAAACTTTTTTCCTAGGTGTATAGTATTTCCATTTTGTAAAAATAGACATATAAGTTTTTTCTTTCTCCTTTTTTATATAATGTAATTCGTTTACACAAATCTTTTATTATTCTTAGTTCAACTAAGCAAAATTTTCATAAAGATACTCATTCTTCAAGTTTTGAATCATAAAAATCACCAAAAAGAACTTTATCAGAAGGTCTGTCTTCTAAAACTAAAGGTTTTGACACCCAAGTTATATTTAAGTAATGTTTGAGGTTAATATTTTCATTGGTTATATTCCCTCCCCAAGTTCCACAGCCTAGACTTGAAGTCATGGGCATGCCATTATTGAATGATCCTGCATTAGCTTTTGATTGGGGCTGTCGAACCATTATTCTACTTACTGGAGCTTCTAGAGCAAGTTGGTGTATATGATCTTCATTAAATGAATATATTCCACAAGAATGACCTTTTCCCTGTATATCAAATATCGCTTTAACATTTTCAATAGCTTCTTCAAATGTTTTATATTTATAAACTGCAAGCAATGTTGTTAACTTTTCATAAGAAAAGAAATAGTCTTTTCCAATTCCATCTCCTCTTACTATAATAAATTTTCTATCTTCTGGAATTCTAAATCCAGCAATCTCAGCTAGTTTTTGAGGAGGTATAGCTACCGTATCTGGTAATCTATGACCATCTTTATTCCACATTACTTTTCGCAAACTATTTTTTTCTTCTTTACTAGTAAGATACCCTCCTTCATCTACTAACTGATTTAATATTTCTTTGTAAATGCTTTCATGAATAATAAGATTACCATCTGCCGAACATCCTGAACCGAAATCTGATGTTTTACTTAGCATTGTATTATGAGCCGCTTCTTCAATTATTGCTGTTTCATCAATAACCATTGTAGAATTGCCAGGCCCTACACCATAAGCTGGTGTCCCTGAGCTGTATGCAGATTTAACCATCTTAGACCCACCAGTTGCAAAAACAAGATCAGCTTCAGACATAAGTTCTTTTGTTATAGGAATACTAATATTTTTCAAGCATTGAAGTATATCTGCCGGCGCACCTTCTTTCTCTAGAGCTTCTCTCATGATTTGTACTGCTTTAAAAGTTGTATTTTTTGAACGTGGATGTGGGGAAAATATCACTACATCTCTAGCTTTAATAGCATATATCGCAGTTCCTGCAGGTGTAAGGACTGGATTAGTGGTGGGAACAATTGAAGCAATTAAACCTGCAGGTTTGGCATACTTTGTAATTCCTCTCTCAGGTACACTTTCAATTATACCAACACTTTTCTGACGTAAAGCATCTCTAAGAACACCCCGAATTTTAAAACGTTTATTTATTCTGCTTTTAAAATCACCTAATTTACTTTCTTCTATTCCCATTTGTGATAATTCTTCAAAAGTTTTTTTGTTTCCTACAGCCCATCCAATTGCCTGTATCAATCTATCTACTTTTTTTTGGTCATATTTCTTAATAATATTAAATGCTTTTTTCGAATTTTTGAAAATAGTGTTTAATTCTTTTCTTTGATTTTCTGTAATTCCTTTTATCACTTTTTGCCTCCTTCTTTACAAGCTTAACATTATCCATGCCTAAATGAAATTCGTTAATCTTTTTAACTACAAATGTTTTTAGCTTTGTTTTGCATTTTCATTCTCTAATAATAATATTTGTTCAGGATTCTCTAATGTATTTTTTAGGGAGTTCAAAAATATTGCTGCCTGTGCACCATTAATCATTCTATGATCTACAGATAGTGATATCTTCATAATTGGCAATATATCAATCTTTTCAATATTTTCCTCATAAACTACCCAGGGTTTTTTTATTATTGTTCCTATAGCAAGAATAGCAGTTTCATGTGGATTAATAATTGCTTTGAATTCTTCAATATTGTACATTCCTAAATTAGATACTGTGAATGTGCCATTTTGCAGAGATTCTTGTTGAAGAGTGTCATTTTTTAATTGTTTCATCAATGTTTTTGATTCTTCTGCAATTTGTGTTATGTTTTTTAAATTTACCTTTTTTATTACTGGCACAAATAAATTATTATCTAACGACATTGCGATCCCAATATTAATGTTTTTATATTGTAAAATTCTATCATCAACAACAGAATAATTAATATATTTATATTTTTGAATTATTCTACTTGTTGTAAAAACAATCCAATCATTAATTGTAATTTTTTGTTCATAATATTTATTGAGATTTTTCATTACATCTAAAGATTTTTTCATGTTAATAGAGATTGTCAGATAATAATGAGGTATATGTGTTTTACTAAATAATAACCTATCTCCAACTTTTTTTTGTATACCTTGGTATTTAGTTTCTTCATAATTTTCTATGGTTATATTAGAAGAATATATGTCATTTATTGATTGAAGATCTTTCAACACAATTCTTTTACATGGCCCACTACCTTTTATTTTACTTAAATCTATTTTTTCTTCTTTTGCAATTTTTTTTACAATTGGCGATGCTTTTATTCTATCATTAGAATTTTCTTTTTCTTTTAAATCGATTGATTCTCCTTTGGTTAACCTATTTAAGGTTTTATTTGCTTCGCCAATAATTATTTGTCCAATATTTTCTTCCTTTGTAATAACATCTCCTTCTTTAGTGAATATTTTTTTTAAAATCCCAGATGCAGGAGCTTTTACTATAGTTGTAATTTTGTTTAGTTCAATCTCTACTAAATCCTCTTCTTCTTTAATAAAATCTCCTTCTTTAAAAAACCATCTAATAATTGTTGCACCCTCTAATTCATCCTCTATATCTGGTATTTTTATATTTATTATTGACATAATAATTTAGTCTTAATCCTTTCTTGATTATCTAAAAATCAACATTTACAAAAAAACATTGCAATATAACATTAAAAATACATCAATTCTTTTATAGCCTTTACGATATTTTCAGCATTAGGAATAGATAATTTTTCTAATTTAGGTGAAAACGGAATAGGAACATCGGCTCCACCAAGCCTTTTTATTGGTGCATCTAAAAAATCAAATACATTCTCATAGATTTGTGAACTAATTTCTGCTCCAACACCAAAAGATAGATGTCCTTCATGAACAATTAATACACGATTAGTCTTCTTAGCTGACTTAATAATTGTTTCAATATCTAAAGGTACCAATGTTCTAGGGTCAATTATCTCAACTTGTATTTCTTCTTCTTCTAATAACTTAGCAGCTTTAATGGCAGAATGTACACTTCTAGAAGTTGCAATAATTGTTGCATCTTTTCCTTCTTTTACTATATTTGCTTCCCCAAAATTAATATAATATTCTTTCTCTGGTATTTCTCCTATTATTCCATATAAAGATTTATGTTCAATAAACATGACCGGATTATCATCAATAATTGCAGTTTTTAATAATCCTTTGGCATCATAAGGATTAGAAGGCATTACTACTTTCAAGCCAGGAGTATGACAAAACCAGGCTTCCAGACTTTGAGATTGAGTAGAACCATTTGAATTTGCAATCCCTCCTTGTGTCCTAATAACTAAAGGTACTTTTATTTTACCATTTGTTTCATAAATAACTTTAGCAGCTTGATTTACAATAGGATCCATAGCCATGGTACAAAAATCTATATACATTATTTCTGCAACTGGTCTACTACCCATCATAGCTGCACCAGTGGCAAGTCCAACAATTGCTGATTCTGAAATTGGTGTGTTTCTAACCCTATCCTCACCAAAAGTATCAATTAAACCTTGGGTTACCTTAAAAACACCACCATACAAACCAACATCCTCTCCCATTACAAATACTGAATTATTCTTTTTCATCTCTTCGCCTAATGCTTCGCGTAAAGCTTCTCTAAATGTAATCTTTTTCATGTTCTACTCCTAATCAGCTGAATAAAAAATTAAATAGTTCATATTCCTCGGGGAAAGAACTATTTAAACCAAAATTAACTGCTTCTTCAATAGTGATCTCAATACTTTTATTTATTAAATCAAAATCTTTTTTTTCAAATTTATATTGGCTTGTCAATAATGACTCTATTCTTTTAATAGGGCATTTCTCTTTCCATTCCTCAATTTCTTTTTTATTAACATACATCAAATTGTCTTTCTCATGATGTCCTCTGAATCTATATGTTTTAGCTTCTATAAAACAAGGTCCGTTCCCGTTTCTAACACTTTTCACACAATCTAATGTTTTCTCATACACCTCAATTACATCCATACCATTAATTGAAATAGCGGGAATGTCATATGAACTAGCTCTAGAGATTAGATTCTTACTAGACATTGCAGAGCTTATATTAGTTGAAATTGCATAAAAATTATTTTCACATATAAAAAGAATGGGTAACTTCCAAGAAGATGCTAGGTTTATTGCTTCATGAAAATATCCGTGGTTAACAGCTCCGTCCCCAAAAAAACTAACTGCAATATTATTGCTATTATTCATTTTAAAATGTAAAGCCATTCCTGTTGCTAATGGTATTCCTGATCCTACAATACCATGGGCTCCCATCATACCAATTTCTGGTATTGCTAAATGCATTTTACCTGCTTTGCCGTGGCAGTATCCCGTCTCTTTTCCCATTAATTCAGCTATAACTTTCTTAGGGTCTCCGCCTTTAGCTAAGGAATGAGCAATTCCTCTGTGACCACTAGTTATAACATCACCGGGATCGAGAGCATTGATAGAGCCTACTGCAACAGCTTCTTGTCCAATATACATGTGTAAATTTCCATATATTTTATTTTTTTTAGCCAATTCAATGACTTTTAATTCTAACAACCGGATAAGATTCATCTTCTCATACAATTTAACAATTTCATCTTTACTGATCTTTGTTTTCATCTTAAAACATCCTTTTGATTTTTAATTATTCTTCTTCATCCATTATACTATTGTTTGCAATTGCATCTTCTTCAGCTTTTCTAGTCTGTTTCATAATTTTAAAACTGCCATATAAAAGTAGAGCAATAACAACTATAAGAATAATACAAATGGGTCTGGATAGTATATATGTAATTAGATTATACCCTCTAGCATTAGCCATAACTAATGTCCTTCCCAGGTTTCTTTCTGCAATAGGTCCTAATATTAACGCAATAATTAAAGGTGCCATTGGAAAATTTATTGTTTTCTTAACTAGGTAAGCTAATAATCCAAAGACGGATACTACAATAAGATCATAAGGATTGCTTTGGATAGCATAAGCACCTACCATTGAAAGCAAAACAATTACCGGTAAAGTTACATCTAATTGCAACTCAACTGCTTTTATTAAATATTTTACAACAGTAAGACCTAGTATTAGAAAAACAGTATTTGCAATAAATAATGAAAAAATAAAACCGTAACTAATCCTTGGGGTTTCACTAAAAAGACTAAACCCAGGAACTAATCCTTGTATTAGTAAACCACCCAATAAAACTGCGGAAACTGCATTTCCTGGAATACCTAATGTAAGCAATGGGATAAGTGAACCACCAGTAACACCATTATTTGCACTTTCCGGGCCAACAATGCCCTCAAAAACCCCTGTTCCAAATTTCTCAGGGGTTTTTGATGTTCTTTTAGCTTCGTTATAACCAATAAATGCAGCAATGTCAGAACCAGTTCCAGGAATCGCACCAATAATAGTCCCAATTAAAGAACACCGGATTGATAAATAAAGGGTTTTTATTATTTTAGAAAACGGTATCCAGATAAAGCCTTTTAGTTCCTCGGCAACTTTTAAACTAAAACCCTTGGATTTATAAGAATCTTCAAAATTAGTAAGCACTGCTGGTATGCAAAAAATACCGATAAGAACCACAATCATATTAAATCCACTATATAAGTTCGGATTATTAAAAGTAAAGCGTAATCTACCTAAAATAGGATCAATACCAGTTGTACATAGTATCAATCCAATTCCACCCGCCATTAATCCTTTAATAACATTTTTCCCTGCTAAAGAAGAAATTATTGTTAAACCTAATAAAGCTAGTAGCAACATTTCGGGTGGACCAAAAAGAAGAGATATTCTCGCTAGATTTGGAGCAAAGATTAATAACAATATTGTGCTAAATATTCCACCTGTAAATGAAGAAATAACTGAATAAGCTAATGCCTCTTTTGCTTGACCTTTTTTAGTCATCGGGTAACCATCAAAGGTTGTAGCAATAGCAGCTGGGGTACCAGGTATACCAACTAATATTGCAGAAATTGAACCCCCATATGTAGCACCACAATATATTCCTCCCAACATTGACAGACCAACCAGTCCATCTAATTTAAACGTTAACGGAATTAACAAAGCAACACCCATGGTTGCACTCAATCCTGGCAAAGCTCCTATTATAACTCCTAACGTTGTGCCTAATATAATAAACATTATCACTTCAATATTTAATACTGAAAGCAACCCTATAACCATATTTTCCTCCTATTTATCATTACTCGGATTTTTTAAAGTAAAATTATATTTTCAGCATAATTATTTATTCCATTGTGTTGTTTTATTTGATTAGATTAAAATCAATATTAATTATAATTAATTATGGAAAATCAATTGAAAATAAATTTTTGAAAACATAATACACAAGTGTTACAAAAATTATTAGAAATACATATTTAAATAAATTTATTTTTTTATCTTTCTTTAAAGTAAGAGAAAAAATTAGTATGAAAATAATTGAAGACAAGTAAAACCCTATAGGTTTCACCATAATAACAAATAAAAATATTTCTAAAAATAATAACACTATAAAACCAAATTGCTTTCTATTGCTAATTTTATCAGTTTCAGAAATCATCTGTTTTGAGTTTTTAAAAAAGTTATTATAACCATCATTTTTATTATATTTGTTTTGTTTTTTATAATATTCTATAGATGAACTTATTATATAAAGGGTTGTTAACAAAAAAGTGATTACTATTGCAAATTTCGGAAATCTTGCAGATCTATCAGGTAAACTTATCGTATTACTGTAATAGATTGCACATCCAATAATAATAACAAAACTAGCTAAAATATCTTTTCTTGTTATTAATCCTCTCATAATTATCACTACTTTCTTCTTAATATTAATAAACTTTTTCTTTATTACATATATTATTTTGTTTTATATTTTTATCATAAATGTTAAAAACCATTTTATACTTATAAAAGGTAACTGTATTTTAATTAGAATACATTCTTTTTTGTGTTCCTTACCATCAATAATAATTTAATGGTAAGGAACACATTTTAGAAATTATTTTACTTTAATTTAAGCAATTGCCAAACAACTAAACTATTGGATTATAATTATAATCCAAGATCTTCTCTAAATCTTCTAACAGTTTCGTCAAGCATAAGAACATTGCCACCAAATTCTTCAGCACCCCAGTAAATGGTCAAAAACCCTGCTTTTTCTAATTTATCAATTGTTTCTGGGTTCTCTACAGCTTTTTTGAAACTCTCTCTTAAAATATTAAGTCTATCTTCCGGAATGCCTTTGGGAGCAGCAAATCCTCTAGCTGAGAATTCAACAACATCTTTACCTAAAATTTCACCTACTGTAGGAACATCAGGATAATTGGGTAATCTTTCTTTATTCATTACTGTAAGGACCCTTATTTCTCCAGGATGGTTATCAGCAGTAGAAACATTGCCAAACATAGCATCTATATGTCCTCCTAATAATGCAATTGCTGCATCTGCTTCGCCTTCTGGAAAAGGAACAATCGATTGAATTGCTCTACCCCAAACCTCTTCAAACATAACCTGTGCCAATTGATCATCGGTTCCAGGAGCATTTAATCCTACAATTACTTTGCCAGGATTGGCTTCCATATAATCTAAAAGCTGCTCAATTGTTTCATATTCACTATCAGCTTTCACCATAATACCTGCTGAATCAACTATATTACACCCAATATAGTCAAAATCAGATGCACCAAAATTAGCTTCCGGCCTTAATGATACAATTATCATTCCAGGAACATTAGTTACTCCTATTGTGTAGCCATCAGGCTCAGCATTTACTAATTCATCCCACGCTAATTGGCCACCTGCACCAGTCTTGTTAGTAATAACAAAATTTGTGCCTATTTCTTTTTCCCAACTTTCTGCAACAATCCTTGCAGGAACATCAGTGGGACCTCCTGCACTAAAACCAATAATCATTTTTATAGGTTTTTCTGGATAAGTCTCAGCTGAAAATCCGCTTAAAACAGTTACTCCGACTAATATTACTATTAAAAATAATATTCCTATTACTCTTTTTAACATTTTATTTAACTCCTTCTTTCTTAATCTATTTATTTTTGAAAATCACAAATAATACTCAAAAATAGAGCATATATTAGCATATACTATATAATACTCACCACCTCCTCTTCTTTTTTTGATAGAATTATAAAAAACTTCACTCAAATGAAAAGTATCACAAAAAAAATACTATTTAATAAGATTACTAATATAATTTATAATATCCACATTTCCGTGACCTAAATTGTAGATATTTCGAAAAAAACTCTGGGATAAGCTACTAAATGGAATTGGTAATTTATTATCCTTGGCTATATCTAATATTAGGTCCATATCTTTTATTAACAAATCAAATGGGACAGCAGTAACATTATGATTATTTTTGCCTATATGCTTTTTATAAAGTTTTTTTAGAGCATAACTTTCCCCAGAACCATCTAAGATTATTTTAAACATCGAATCAAGATTTACTCCTAAAGCATTTGTTAGATTCATAGCTTCAACTATTGTTGTCAAGTTATTAAAAAATAATAACTGATTTATAAATTTAATTGCTAAAGCAGTCCCGGTGTCTCCTGTATATTCAATTCTTTTCCCTATAACCTCAAGCAATGACTTATATTTTAAATATTGTTTTCGATCACCAGCTATCATTACAGTGAGATTCCCCTGATCAGCTCCAACAATTCCTCCACTTACAGGAGCTTCTATCCAATAAGAACGGTTTTCTTTTAATAATTTATCAAAATATTTTGATGATTTAATGCTATTGGTACTAAAATTTATTATTGCCTTACCTATTAAATCATCTTTTGCTTCCAAAATACCATTACTGCCTAATATCACATCTTTAATGGATTTCGAATTCGGCAAGGAAAGCATTATAATATCGCTTTTGATCAACAAATCTTTTGGATTACTACTTGATATTGCACCTAAAAAGCAAATATTTTTAATAGCTTCGACGTTGATATCATAAGCAAATAAAGTATGATTAGAATTTATAAAATTCTTGGCCATTAATCTGCCCATTTTTCCTAAACCAATAAAACCAACATTCATATTTAATACTCCTATATTAATCCTAAAGCTAAAAAATATAAATAGAATTAATTCCATTATTTTTAACAATCAATCAAGTATCTGTCCATTACCTTTGATCGAAATGTTCTTGCAGAATCATAATATTGACATTCTAAGTTAATTTCATTAACCATAATTCCAGATTTATGTCTATTAATACAATTATATACAGAACCATCAGGTCTTACAAGCATACTCCCCCAACTTTGATAATACCGACTTGCATTACTTGCACTTATCCATAAATAATTAGAAGCTGCTCTAGCCTTTATAGTCGCTGGGATGATATCTGATAAAATATCTTTTTTTCCTTTATTGGCATTATAGAAAGAATGGAAAATAACTTTTACATCTTTTCTTTTGTATTCTCTGTATAACTCAGGAAATCTTATTTCATAACAAATAAGAAGTCCGCATCTCACCCCGTTTATTTCGAATGTAACAAAATTATCCCCTAAACTATAATAATCTAAATCATATTCTATACTAAAACGTTTGCTATATATTTCTCTCACTTTACCATTCTTACCAATTAAATATAAACAATTATACGCTTTTGTATCTTTGTTTCTGTCTAAAAAGCTACTTCCTAATATAAGATATATTTTTCTCTTTTTAACCAGATTACATATATTTTCTTTTTCTTGCTTTATTAAATCCCAATTAACTTCATGAATGTTTTTAAAATCACGTCCTATGTATCCTGACAGGGCACATTCCGGAAAATGAACAATTTCAGCATTCTGACTAGCTGCTTCATTTAATTGTTTTTGAATATAAGATGAATTATTTAGAATATTTTTGCTTACAGGAAATTGGCAGGTTGCAACTATTATTTTATTCTCTTCTTTCATTATAATACGCCTACTTATTATAAAGTATCAATTAATCTATATGCATTCCACCATTTATATCAATAACTTCGCCTGTAATATAAGAACTCTCATCACTCGCAAGAAATAGAATTGCATTAGCAACTTCTTCTGGATTACCTAATCTACCTAAGGGTATGTCTTTCATGGCTTTTTTTCTTCTCTCTTCCCTCTCTTCATCTGAAGTTTGACCTCTACTTATATCTGTTTTTATCATGCCAGGACATATCGCATTAGCATAAATTCCAAAAGGAGCACTATTTCTTGCAACAGTTTTGGTTAAACCTTCAATACCAGCCTTTGCAGCACTATAATGAACACCTCCAAAGATTCCACCTCCTTGTTTTCCTGAAAGTGATGATATTGTAACAATTTTGCCATATTTATTTTTTTGCATTTCTTTGATAACCGCTTTTATTGCAAAGAAAGCACCAGTGAGGTCTATATTAATTATTCTTTGCCATTCATCATTTGTAATATTGAATATATTTCTAGATTGAGTTACTGCAGCTGCATGTACTAAAATATCAATCCTTCCAAAATAACTTTTGGTAATTTCTACCATTTTTTCCATATCACCGTAATTACAAATATTACCGCAATAAGATATAACATTTCTACTTGTCTTTTTAATTTCTTCCTCAACTTTCTTTAAACCATCTTTATTTATATCTTGAATTAATACTTTTGCACCTTCTTTAATAAATAATTGAGCCGTTGCATGACCTATTCCTTTTTCTGAGCCTGCCCCAGTAATAATGGCTACCTTATTTTCTAATCTCATATATTCATACTCCTTAATCTTTTAAATAATGTCAATTTTTTTGTCTCTATATGCCTCATTGAAAAATATCAATACAATCTTATAATATATTTAGAAACCATAAAAACTTTAATATCTAAATAAAAAATTAAATTTTATTTTTTGTTATAACTTCTCTGACAGCATTTTTTATATCCTTTAATCCCATGCCATATTTTTCTAATAGTAATTCATATTTCCCGGATTCCCCAAAACAATCTGGAATCCCAATTCTTTTAAAGGGAACATAATATTCTTCTGCTATAATCTCTGCAACAGCACTTCCTAAACCGTTAAAAATATTATGATCCTCTAAAGATACGATAGCCCCAGTATTTTTCGCTGCTTCAACTATCTTTTCTTTGTCTAATGGTTTTAAAGTATGCATATCTATAACACCAATTTGAATATTGTCTTCTTCTTGTAATTCCTTTGATGCTTTTAGCCCCCAACTAACCATGTCCCCTATTGCAATAATTGTCGCATCTTTTCCCTTAATAAGCTCTTTTGCTTTTCCTATTTCAAATCCTTCATTTTCTTCATAAACTTTAGGCAATGGATCTCGGGCAAGTCTTACATAGAAAGGTCCTCTCAACTTAGCAATCTCTCTGATCAATGCCCTTGTTGAATTAGCATCAGCTGGAACAACAATCTTTATATTAGGAATAGTTCTCATAATTCCTAAATCTTCTGTTCCTTGATGAGTAGCTCCATCGTTTCCTGGAGTTAATCCACCATGGGTAGCTACTATCTTAACATTAGCATCTGTATAGCAAATATAAGTTCTAATCTGTTCTAATGCTTTCATTGTTGCGAAAACAGCATATGTACTAACAAATACTAATTTATTACTCAATGCCATCCCTGAAGCAACACCTAATTCATTTTGTTCAGCAATTCCCATTTGAAAAAATCTGTCTGGAAATGCTTCTGCGAAATATTTTGTTTTAGTCGATTTTGCTATATCAGCATCTAACACAACTAAATCTGGATATTTTTTCCCAAGTTCTACCAATGTCTCTCCGTAAGCGTCTCTGGTCTGATAAAGTTTTTCCATTATATTTTTCCCTCCAACTCTCTTATTGCCTCATAGTACTCTTCTTTTGTAAATGCTCCACTATGCCATTTTGGTGTATTTTCCATAAAAGAAACACCTTTCCCTTTAGTGGTATTAGAAATTATAATATGTGGTTTACCTTTAAATTCTTTGGCTTTTTTAACTGCTAAAATAATTTGTTTTATACTATGGCCATCAATTTCTTGAACATCCCAGCCGAAAGAGAGCCACTTATCTTTTAAAGGTTCAATTGGCATAACGTCTTCAACAAAACCATCAACTTGAATTTTATTATAATCCAAAAAGGTAATTAAATTATCTAATTTGTATTTTGAAGCAGACATGGCTGCTTCCCATATCTGTCCTTCTTGCACTTCACCGTCACCAACCATCACATATATTATATAATTCTTTTGATCAAGTTTGCCTACTAATGCCATTCCAACCCCAACTGACAAGCCTTCTCCTAAAGCGCCAGTTGATGCATCTAAGCCAGCTAATTTATTCATATCAGGATGTCCTTGGCACTTGCTACCAAGACAACGCAAATTAGCAGTTTCTGCAACTGAAAAGTAACCTCTTAGGGCTAAATTAGCATATAGTACTGGACAAGCATGTCCTTTTGATAATATGAACCTATCCCGATCACTCCAATGAGGATTATTAGGATCTATATTCATTAAATGAAAATATAAAGTGGTCACTATTTCAGCTGCTGAGAAAGATCCACCTGGATGACCTGAATGAGCTTTATTAATCATTTCTAAAATCAATTTTCTAACATCATTTGTCTTTTTTTCTAACTCTGATATAATTGTTAATTCATTTACCATAAAAATTGTTTCCCTTTCATTAAATTAATATTTCTTTTAAGATTATTATATTCAGTTATCTTTATTATTTGTACTATTTTCAAATGATTCACAATATTATATGCTAATCAAAAAATATTATTGTTTTAATATCATCAGGCAATATATGATTAGCAAGTTTCTCAATTATTTCTGGAGTTTGTTCTAATTGAATCTTTTGAGTTATTAGACTTTTTAAATTTAATGATTTTTTTAACCATTGATCAATAGCAAGACAATAGTCATCTGAAGTATACATTGATGTTCCTATTAAAAACCTTTCTCTAATTCTTAGCTCACTTGCATCAAAACATACTTCACTAGGAAATGAAGAAATCATTATTATTTTCCCCTGACGCCTGCAAATTCTAAATGCCTGTTTGAGTACTTCATTGGATGGTGCAGCAACAAATACAATATCGAAACCTAAATTGTTTGTATATAAATTTGAAATTCTCTCCAAATTTTCTTTTTTTGGATCGACTGAAAGATCTGCACCTGACTGTAGTGCAAATTTTCTTTTTTTCTCAGAAATATCAGTTATTAAAATATTATGAAATCCAGTTAGATTTACACCCATTAATGTAGTTATTCCGATTGTGCCACAACCTAGAATAGCTATGGAATCCCCAATTTTTGTTTCTGCCCTTCTGACTGCATGCAATCCTACACAATAAGGTTCAATAATTGCAGCTTCTTCGAAAGACATTTTTGTTGGCATAATATAACACATTGCCTCCTTCGCAATCACATATTCTGAAAAAGCACCTGGCCACTCTTTTGTACCTATGAATCTTTTTTTAAGACATTGATGGTATTGCCCATGTTTGCAAAAAAAACATGAACCACATCCTATATGAGGTTCAACAATAACGCGGTCACCTATATTTAATTTTTTAATAGATATACCCTTTTCTACTATAATACCAGAAAATTCATGACCAGAAATAACGGGTGGTTTTCTAAATGCATGTTCTCCTTTATATGCGCTTATATCACTATAGCATATTCCAGCTGCTTTAACTTTTATCAAAACTTCATCATTTTTAACTTCTGGTTTTGGTATATTTACAATTTTTGACGAATTTACTTGGTTAAATGATAATGCTTTCATATTAAATAGGCCTCCAATAATAGTTACTAATTAAATAAATTTTTATAGCATTATGTTTCATTATACAACTAATAAAATTTTTCTTTAATAATATTATCCTCTTCTAAATTTTTTATTGTAATCTCTCTTTTTAAAACGAATAACTTGTTTATTATTGCATTTATTAAAGCTGCTGCTGCAACTCTTGAAGTATGATATCCAAGGGTACTAACAGGTGTATTGATGCAACATGCAGAAAATTTACACAAAGGTGAATCTTGTTTATCAGTGATAGAAATAATTTTTGCCCCCTTTTTTTTTGCATACTCACAAAAATCTATTGTAATTCTTGAATAATCAGGGAAACTAATACTTATAAGTAAACAGTGTTTATCTATTTCTTTTAAATAATCAAAAACTGCTCCGTCAAAATCATTCAATAAATAAATATCTCTAATTGTTTTTTTACAATAGTACCAAAGGGTATGTGCTATTCCAAAAGAAGCCCTATTGGCAACAATATATGTTCTTTTGCTATTAATTATTTCATTTGAAAAATAATCAATCTTTTTTTCTATTTTAGACTTTGGTTTCATAAGTTCTTTAATATTATCTATCTCAATAAGTAAGGATGAGCTTGTAATTGTTCCTGAGTTTTGTGTGGAGACTTTTTTTGCTTTTATTGCTGGGTTATAAGAGTTTAATTTGGCAAGTACAAATTTTCTTAATTCCTTTTGCAATTCTGGATATCCAGTATATCCAATTCTTTTACAAAATCTTACGACGCTTGAAGGGGTTGTATTAAGTTTTGAGGATAATTCATCAGCATTTAAAAATGAAGCTTCATTTATATTGTATATTATATAATTAGATATTTTTTTTTGTACTGGGGTTAAGTGGGAATAATTTTTATCTAATTTCTTTATTATTTTTTTATAATTTTCAACATCAATTTGCATAATTTTTATCTCAAATATTTATTGATTTAAAACATGTTACAATAATTGTTGCTTAAATAAAAATACCATAATAATTGTTTTAATACAAATATTTTTTAAATTAGTTTGTGTCAACAACTTGTGGGTACTTTTCCTTACCTCAAAAATTTGACACAGACCACAATTTGATCGGGAAACTCGGACGCCAGAAAGCTCAAAGATAGATTGGCCTATGCCGGTCTTG
>JBMNCR010000027.1:55747-62523 GCA_049366695.1 Eubacteriaceae bacterium | reverse complement strand
AACAAAGGCTTATAGCCGTAGAGGAAACCACCCGTTTGACGGGTGGTCCTGATTTTATATGACCCTGAATCAAGTAAAGGATAAATTGTTTTGCAAAGCAATTTAGATAACTTCTTTGTTTCAAAATTTAAGATATACATCAAAAAGTATTTTTATCATTAATAAGTATAAGTTTAGGTTAATTGATTGATTTCCAGATTTGCACATGATAAAATGCTGTCTTTGACTGACAGTTACGTGACACAAAAAGTTTGGAAACCTTTGTTATTTGGGTATTTCATATTTTCTTCATCTCTGAAAAAGTGCGTACTTTATTTTTTTGTATCATTAAAAATTTTTTCATCTATCATAAGTTTTATCAGTTCCTATATGATGCCAGCCTGTAGTGTCGAAAATGAATTTAAAATTGTATTCTAACAATATCGATGATTATTTAAAAATCTTTTAATCATTGATTATGATAATAAGTATATCCAAGATTTAGATGAAGAACTCAATAAAAATAATTTAAGAGAAGTAAATTTATTTAAAGAAATGCTTAATTTATAATCAAAGAAAAGTATTTTTATTTTTTTCCGAAAGTAATTTGACACGATCGTTTTATTGTAGTGAATTGCGCAATACTTTAATTGTGTAATATTATTGTAAAAATTAGAATAATAGGAATTAAATCGTGAAATACAAACAATTACAACTAAAAATAAGCTATGATTTCTCCTTTATGCATGTTCTAAAGAAATAGTTAAACAATATAGACCGCATTTGGACAAAGTTGGTTTAACGTATACTCAATATATAACGATGACGGTTTTATGGGAATATGAAGATTTAACAGTGAAAGAATTGGAAAACTATCTATATCTTGATAGTGGTACAATCACTCCATTAATAAAAAGCTTGAAAATAACGATGTTGTAAAAAGATTTAGAGATACTAAAGATAAACGAAAAGTATATGTACATTTAACTGAAAAAGGGAAAGAATTACAAAAAAAATATAAGATGTTCTATTTGAAGTAGGAAGTTATGTTAGTTTATCTGATAAAGATGCTAAAACATTTTCAGATTATTATATAAAGTTTTGAACAATAGAAATAAATAATAACATTTGGTATTCAAGATATTATGTTTAGTATCTGATGGTAAAATATAGAACTTGAAGAACTGTCTAAAATTAATTGGGCAGTTTTCTTAAATTTACTATAAGATCGGTAGGGGCAGAACATTTTGTATTGATAAAATATATATCTCAAATTAAAATAAAAGTGTTAGCAAGGATAGAATAAATAAATTTTAAAGCATACTTTTATTTAATAAATACATGGTATAAAATAGGTTTTAGGAAAGTAATATGCCAAATAAATTAGCATAAATTATGCAATGGCAAATAGTCGTAAAGAAAAGCAAGTAGGTTTAATATTTTAACAGAGATATAAAAGCGAAAATATTATTAGTGATAATTATTTATATGGTGCTATTAGGTATATACATAATAATCCTGTTAAAGATGGAATAGTACTAAGAATACAAAATTATGAATAGAGTAGTGCAGTAGAATATTTAAAAGAGAAATATCATACAGAAAGAAGTTTATATATGGTGTATTTGATTAGTAAAAATAATACGTAATAATTATGGGTATAATCACTGGATATAGATGTGGGATCAATCTATAGAATACAAAACATTAGTCGATATAAAAAGTCCCATCATCAGTGTTTTATCACCAGCTTTTTTTTATAATTTCCGTGCATTGTGAAGTAGTTTGGTGTAAAATTTAGGTGTATCATATCAGTATTAGATAGAATTGTTAGGTTTTTGATTTATATATATTATTTATATTAGAAAATAAATACATCAGTTGATGTATATATGAAAAGTTAGGAGAAGATTATGAATATTTGTTTTATTATTAATAGTTGGGATACGATAGTACCTGAAACAGAAACGACATTACGAATTATACAAGAGGCCTGTAAAAGAAAACATAGTGTTGGTATATTATATACACATAACCTTACTATAAGGAATAATGAAACTTATGGTTTTATAAGAATGATTATTAAAACTGATACAATACCTGACAACATGACAACATTTTACAAAAAGGTTGAATTTAAAGAAGAAATGTTACCACTAAAAGGATTTGATGTTGTATTTTTGAGAAAGAATCCACCATTAGATAATCTATTACTTAATTTTCTTGATTCTATTGATGACGATGTTTTTATAGTCAATAGTATTAATGGACTTAGAAAAGCAAATAACAAATTGTATACATCAACATTTCATGACCCAGAAAATATATATATACCTAAAACATATGTATCTAAAAATATTGACTATTTAAAAAGAATTGTCTCTGAAAGCGAACAATCAAAAATGATACTTAAACCTGTAGATGGATACGGCGGAAGTGGTGTAATAATAATTGAAAAAGCAGCAACTCAAAATCTTAATTCATTGCTGGATTTTTATATTAATACGGATAAAGGTAAAAAATATGTCATGTTACAAGAATACATTGAGGGAGCAGAAAATGGGGACATAAGAGTGTTGATTCTAAATGGTAAAGTTATTGGGGCATATAAAAGGGTTCCTTCATCAGATGATATAAGATCTAATATACATGCAGGTGGTTCAGCAGAAAAATATACTTTATCTCAACAAGAACGAAATATTTCAAATAAGATAGCCAAGAAATTGAAAGATGATGGAATTTATTTTGCTGGAATTGATGTGATTAATAATAAATTGTTAGAGGTTAATGTTCAAAGCCCTGGAGGAATTGTAAATATCAATAAGTTTAACAAGGTTAAACTTCAAAAAAATGTAATAGACTTTGTTGAAGAGGTAGTAGAAGATAAAGAAAATTTATTTAAAGAAAAGAGTCATAAGATAAGGGATCGAGAAATATATAAAAACGAGGTAAATAATGTATAAACTATCAATTAATGATATTGTTAATAAAATTAACAGTGAGGAATTATTTACAGCAACGATTGAAGATGGTGGTTTTACTATTGTTATTGAAAAGTATGTTCCCTTCGTTTGCGTTGCTATTCATAATGGAAGCGAAATGAGTGAACAGTTAATTGATAAGTGTATCTTGGATAAAAAAGAAAGATGGTATGAAGAGGATCCTTTAACAGGTGAGTTTATAGAATCATTACCTATACGTATTATAGCTAATGATTCAAGATATGAGTATGATCTAAATAGAGAAGAAGATGAAGCAATATATGATATTGCTTGGGGAAAGTCAGTTTGGAAAGAAAAGTTAAGTAGTATAGAAAAAGAGCAAATCATAAAACGGTACAGATCCTTTTATACCGTTTTAAAGGTATTGGTAAACAAGATTGAGCAAAAATTTGGAGCGGGTATTATTTACGATATTCACTCTTACAATTTTAAAAGAGGAAATATCCATTTTGAATATCCAGTTTTTAACTTAGGTACAGAAAAAGTTAATAAGAAGAGATATTCTAAATATGTAAATAGATTTATTAAGGAACTAAGTAAAATAAAGTTTAAAAATATTGAGAACCGAGTTGCAGAAAACGAAGTTTTTTATGGAAGAGGTTATTTAGTTAGATATATTAGTGAGATGTTTAGTAATGTACTAGTACTTCCACTGGAAGTAAAGAAAATATATTGTGATGAGAATACTGGAGATATATTCCCAAGTGTTGTAGATATAATTTCTGAGGGGCTAAAAAAAGCAATAGTATCAACATCCTTGTATTTTAATAACAATGAAACAAACTATAAAGTTAGCAATAAATCTAAACTATTATCAAATATTGATGATCCAGTTCTAATATCTGTAGATAATAAACTATACTCGTTGTTAAAAAATTTTGAAACATTATTCTATGTAAATCCTAAAAATTTAGAAAACAGTAAGAAAATGTTTTTTGACTCTCGTTTCAGAAAAGAACCAAAATTTAATTATTCACCGCTAAAGATAGATCCTTATGAATTAAAAAAGAGTTTATACCAACTACCTATTACTAATATGCTTGATGTATCTATACAATTACTATATAAAGAAATTATAAGAGAATATTCAGTGACAATTGATATGTTAGCATCAAGGGGAACAGAAAATTTTCTATATAATTCTCTTAGATTATATGGAAAACCTGATAAGGTTGATGTGATGAATGCAAATTTTATTATTCAATCATATGGTAAAGATAATGAGGATAATAAATATTTGGGAAAAGAAGACATTTATCAGATGTTTACTGATGAACTTAAAAAATGGAATATGGGTGGTAAAATAATATTTGGTAAAAATATGGCTGCGCGGATTATGGTTAATTCAGCTAAAAAAACACTTATTATTAACGATAAAGCTAATTTTAATGAGAATGATATTAAGCTACTTTCACAACATGAATTAGGTATCCACATGTTGACAACTATGAATGCAAGTTATCAACCTCTTAAATTTTTATCACTGGGAACACCTAACAATGTAGAAACTCAAGAAGGGTTAGCTGTTCTTGCAGAATTTTTAACAGGCTCTATGCATATTAATAGGCTTAAAGATTTAGCATATCGTGTTTTGGCTGTTAATAGGATGGTTAAAGGTTATAGTTTTAGAGAGATCTTCGAATATTTTATTGAAGAACATGATTTTGACAAAGATAAAGCATTCAATTTAACTGCTAGAGTATTACGTGGGGGAGGTTTTACAAAAGATTATCTTTATTTAAAAGGTTTTATAAAGATATATAATTACTATACATCAGGAAAGTCACTAGATGAACTATTGATTGGAAAAACATCTATTGAATATAGTGAGTTGATTAATGAGCTTATTAATAGAGGTTATCTTAAGAAAAGTAAATATAAAAATAGTATATTTGAGAACGGAAAAGTAGATGATGTAATTACTGAATATATCCTTAAGAGCACTAAGTAAAGTGCGAATATATTTGTAATCTTATCATAAACAAAGTTAATTAATTTGAAGCTGTAATAAAAAAGTTCCGGATATTGAAGGAGCCTACGTGGGAATTCCTCTTGATGTAAAAGCAGAATTTGGAAGAGTAGAGTCCTCGTATCAGCTACTTTTGATGGAGAATCCTACGAAGGTAGCGTGGTAAAAATAAAAACTCCCTGTCATATTATAGGAATTAGAAGGGACAACCGGGCTAGAATAGGCAAACAACCTGGTGATATGATTACAGTGACCATGGAAGGAAGAATCATAAACAAATAAAAAGCTGACTACTCGTATACGTGTGGTTACAATTTAATAATAATAGTTTTAATATTTGAGGATATACAAAAACTGATTATTTAAGAAAAACTGCTATTGTTATGACGTAGAAAAATCAAAATATAATAATTTTTAATTAATAAATCCTAGATATGAATACATTAGATTCTGATCGAGATATAAAGTATAGTGAGTAGAATCCTTTGATAATAAAACTATATAAAAAAACAACATTAGAAAAAAGATATGGAAGAATTGATAAAAGAGAAGATAATCAAATAACTAATAATTATAAATATTTAAGTTGTAAATTTTTTATATATAGTAATGAAAACTAACTTTTAATGATTGTTCATTTAATTGCCGAACAGAAGATATTAAATTATGATATTGGAAATTCTGATAGTATTATATAGTAAAAAAACTATGTATAATAATGAATTCAGTTTTGAAATTAATGCAAATAACCGTATTAATAATACATCTATTTTGTTAAACAATATATGACGATATTAAGTAAGATTAATACATTTGAATATTGGACACATGTTAAACCTTAGGATACAGATTATTAATAAATTGAAAGGAGATATTTATGAGGAAATTTAAAGAAGAGTATAATAAATTATCGAGACATCAAAAAATAATCTTTGTAAGTACATTATTCTTATCATGTATTGTGCTAGCAATGTCTGTTATTGGGTTGTTTGGTATAATCGATATTAACATTATTAACTCAATATCTATTCCTATTTTAGGAGTTGTAATATTTTTAAATGGAATATTAACGTATAAAAATAATAAAGCCTTAGGTATATTTGTTTTTTCTAGTGCAATTTTTATTTTTTGTATTTGTATTGTAGTGTTTTACACGAGGCTTTGTACGTGATTATAAAAGAAAAGACCCAAGAAACGCTATCCAATTAATATATAAATAAGTTATCGTACCCAATAAAACCAATTAAAGTAGGAAAATAAAGAAGAAATAATATTAATGAAAGGGGCTAGTAGTAAATGAATTTAAGATTATATTCTAACAAAATAGATGATTATTTAAAAATCCCTTCAATCATTGATTATGATAATAAGTGTATTCAAGATTTAGCAGAAGAACTTAATAAAGATAATTTAAAAGAAATAGATTTAATCAAATCTATATTTGAATATGTTAGAGACAATATAAATCATACAATAGATGTAATGGGCAAAAAAGTAACGTCAAAAGCATCGGAAGTATTAATACATAAAGAAGGTATTTGTTATGCTAAGTCACACTTATTAGCAGCATTATTAAGATATCATAAAATACCTGCTGGATTTTGTTACCAGAAATTAATATTATGTGATGAATCAGCACCATATAAAATACTACATGGTCTATTAAAGAAAAAGAGGATTTTGACCATATGGAAAATGCTGAATTGTGGTTGACATTTTAAAAAAAAGTAGGAGAAGAAGGTAGTGAAGAAATAATAAACCAAATAGTAGAAAGGAGTGAGAAAATAAAAATGGCAAAAGAAATGCTTGGAAAAATCAGTGCGGAT
>JBMNCR010000027.1:0-55647 GCA_049366695.1 Eubacteriaceae bacterium | reverse complement strand
TGCGATTAAAAAAGGATTATCCAATGACATGATAGCGGATCTTACGGGACTTAATCTTGAAGAAATTGAAAGGATAAATGAGGAAATCAGTCATTAAGTTTAACTGTATATATGGTTAGTCAAATAAATTTGTGGTTTTTTTAAAAGATAAAGTTAAGTATAACATTTATAGGTATGGATATTTAATCTTACACGGTTAAATACGCATATTGAAGAAGAATATATATGCTTTACTTAATCATATATATATTTAGTAGAGAATAGGGTTGATTCAGCCAGTCAAAAGGACTAAATCTAGGATTAGGGATTATAATGACGAGTACTGCCGCTGGCTTGAATTTTTCAAGTGTACGAGAGAAGCAGGGTTGATGATTGAAATATCGATTGAATGTGTGTCACTATTTCAACAAGGTGCTTGCACAACGAATGCTAGAAAAAACTCTTTATTGAACAAAGAATGTAGTTAGTTGAAAAACTCAAAACTATTAAAAATACCATTGAACATTTGAATTATAAGATAGATCGATATCAAGAAAAAGAATCGTAGAAAAAAAATAAAAAAATAAATTTAAGATACTGGCATTTGGATTTCTAAAAAAATATTCAAGTAACAAAATATACCAAATTTAAGATAAAAGATTGTAAATAAATAAAACATATGTTATAATCTTATCTGTTATCTCAGGCGGTCCTCTATCACGAAAAGATAAGAACGTCCAAAAAAGAGAGGAGGTAAGTCAATGAATATTATACATGAAATAGAAAAAGAACAATTAAAAAAAGATATCAAACAATTTAATGTTGGTGATACTGTAAAAGTTCATGTTAAAGTAGTCGAAGGAAAAAGAGAAAGAATACAGATTTTTGAAGGTGTTGTATTAAAAAAACAAAATGGTGGAGTAAGAGAAACTTTTACTGTAAGAAAGATATCTTATGGTGTTGGAGTTGAAAGAACTTTTCCATTACATTCACCAAGAATTGATAAAATTGAAGTTGTAAGAAAAGGTAAGGTAAGAAGGTCAAAACTTTATTATTTAAGAGGTAGAGTTGGAAAAGCTGCTAAAGTTAAGGAAAAAATGTAAGGACTGAGATTCAGTCCTTTTTTTAAAATAATTTTTACTTTGTTGATTTACTTTTGATAATACTATTATTAAAAGAATGAACATTATTATTTTTAATAAGGATGTGGGAAAATGAAAGCAGAAGGAAAATCTAAAAATGAATTGAGAGAATGGATAGTATCCGCTGGTATTGCAATTATATTAGCACTTATTATAAAATTTTTTCTATTTGAATTTGTATTAGTTGATGGTAATTCCATGTATCCTACACTTAATGACAATGATCGTTTAGTAGTTGCAAAAATCCAGTATTTTTTTCATGAACCTGAATTTGGAGATATCGTAATTCTAAACTATGATAAGAATACTGAGTTTGTAAAGAGAGTAATTGGAAAAGCCGGAGATTCAATAGAAATAGAAGATTCTATTGTATACCTAAACGGAGATGCTTTAGATGAACCATATATAAATAACGAAGAATATTCTGAATTTGAACAAGTAGTAGTCCCAACAGGCACTTATTTTGTAATGGGAGATAATAGAAACCATAGTAAAGACA
This sequence comes from Eubacteriaceae bacterium, assembly GCA_049366695.1. GTDB lineage: Bacteria > Bacillota > Clostridia > Eubacteriales > Alkalibacteraceae > JBMNCR01. Next base: position 54,027 of record JBMNCR010000027.1, on the reverse strand, counting down.
GTAGATTTAATGATGTGGGTTTTGTAAAAGAAGAAGATATAGTAGGAAAAGTAGTTTTTAGAATTTATCCTTTTAATAATATGGGAGTTATACATTAAAATATTTTAAGTCATATTAAGTTTTAAAATGTAATATCTATACTTAAAGCTTATATCCATTAAAAACATAAAGATAAATTAAGTAGGTGTAAAATTAATGAACATACAATGGTATCCAGGGCATATGGCAAAAACAAAGCGAAAAATACAAGAGGATCTAAAAATCATAGATATTGTTATTGAATTACTAGATGCTAGAGTACCAATAAGTAGTAAAAATCCGCAAATAGATTCTATTATAAAGAATAAACAAAAGATTATTTTATTAAATAAGTGTGATTTGTCAGATCCACGCGTAAATGAACAGTGGGGAAAACATTATAAAGAAAACAATCAAGATTATATTTTTGCAAATTCAATCAATGGAAATGGAATCAAAGACTTAATAAATAGAATTGAACATAAGATGAAACCTATAATTGAAAAAGATAAAAAAAGAGGTAGAATTAATAGACAAATTAAATGTATGATATTGGGTATTCCTAATGTTGGCAAATCAACTTTAATCAATAAAATGGCTGGAAAAGCTTCAGCAAAAACAGGTAATATTCCTGGAGTAACTAGATCAAATCAATTGATAAAAGTTAACAAAAACATCTTACTTTTAGATACTCCTGGAATACTATGGCCAAAATTCGAAGATCAAAGTATTGGTATAAAATTGGCATGGATAGGTTCAATTAAAGATACTATTTACGATAGAGAGGAAGCTACTCTAAAGTTAATATCATTTTTAAGAGTTAATTATCCCAAAAATTTAGAAGAAAGATATGATATTTCAATTGACACTAGTGAAGAAGATTTGGCAATATATGAAAAAATAGCATTAAAGCGTGGTTTCATACAAAAAGGTGGTTTGATTGATTATGCAAGGACGGCAGAAATGCTATTAGACGAGGTTAGAAAAACCAAAATAGGCAAAATTTCATTTGACATACCAACTTAATTTATATATTTTAGTAAAATTCTTGTTTAATTATTAATAAATTATGATAAAATTTAAGAAATATAGGAGTATTATATGAATTATAGTCAGTTAACAATCTCTCAGATTAAAGAAGAAATAAAAAAATGTTCTATAAAAGATTATCCTAAGCTAGCAAATATTTTGAAATTAGATAAAAGAAATGGTGTAAAAAAATTATCATTAAAAGTCGAAAAGAATTTTGAAGATTATAATAATGAAATTGATCGAATCCAAAAATTAAAAGAATTTGAAATTAAACTCATAAATCGAGGATATGAATATATAGCTGGAATAGATGAAGTTGGACGTGGTCCTTTAGCAGGACCTGTTGTTAGTTGTTCAGTTATATTGCCATCCAACTCTAGTATTTTATATATTAATGACTCAAAGAAACTATCTCAATCAAAGAGGGAGATATTATTTGATCAAATCAAAAAAGAAGCTGTTTCTGTTGGAATAGGTATAATAGAAGAAAGCATAATTGATAAGATCAATATCTATCAAGCAACTAAAAAGAGTATGATTGAAGCTGTAATAAACTTACAAGTGAAACCCGATTTATTATTAATAGATGCCATTACTTTGGATAATATTGATGCTAAACAATTCTCTGTAGTTAAGGGAGATGAAAAATGTTATTCTATAGCTGCTGCTAGTATTATCGCAAAAGTTACAAGAGATAATATTATGATGAATTACCATAAGGAATATCCTCAATATAATTTTTTATCTAATAAAGGATACGGTACAAAAGAACACATTGATGCCATTAAAAAATATGGTATTACACCTATTCATAGATTATCTTTTTTAAATAATATTAACACTGAAGTAGATATTCCACTATAAAATTTTATTATAAAATAAAATCGAATTTTACCTTTGCTTGAAAATATGCATACTTGTCATGTTATAAACTGATTATAGGATGGTACATTTAATGAGTAAAAAAAATAATTATTTAAAAGGTAAAAAAGGAGAAGACTTATCAGTAGTATATTTAAAAAAGAGAAAATACAAAATCAGGGATATAAATTACAGATGTCCTTTAGGGGAAATTGATATTATTGCTAGACAAAAAGATACAATTGTTTTTATTGAAGTAAAAACAAGAACTAGTATTCAATATGGTTATCCAAGAGAAGCAGTAAACTATTATAAACAAAAAAAGATATCCCAGGCAGCATTGTATTACTTAAAAAAATATGATTTGTTTGAAAATAATGTACGCTTTGATGTTATAGATATATTAGTTGATACTATTAATACAAAAATAACTCATATAATAAATGCTTTTGAAATAATTATGAAATAAACTAAGATTTTAATTAAAAATATATATGAAAGGAGAAAATAAAATGCCAGTTATAAGTATGGAAATAGGAAAAGTATCAAAAGAAACAAAAGCTAAATTAGTAATGGAAATTTCAAAAAAAGCTAGTGATATACTAGGTATACCTCAAGAAGCATTTGTAACACTAATAAAGGAAAATGATTTTGACAATATAGGAAATGGTGGAAAGCTATTATCAGACATGACAAGGTAATTACAAAACCAGACTAATAGTATTGAAATAATAGCTAATAGTCTGGTTAAATTTTATTTGTTATAATACTCAAAAGCACCATTAATGATTGTTAATATATCCTTCACTTTAACATCCTCAGGTAAATCTTTTAAAGGAATATTTAATAATTTTTTATTTTTATCACTTAAGATTCCATATTCACCTTCAATCATATCAACTGTAAAATTCATATTTTCACCTCAATAATATATAATGTTACTTAATATATCGTCATATATTCATTTTTTTTTAAGGTATATTATAAATCAATTATTTTTATCAACTTGTTTGAATCAATATTTGCAATTATTATTTTATATAATATTTACCCTTAAACATTACAATTTTTTGATCAATTTCTAGCATACTTAATACATAATTAATTCTCTTTATTGGCATATTAGTTTGTTCATATAATTTATCTGCATCATTAAATCCATTTCTTAATAAATCTAATATAGCTCTTTCTTCTGCTGTGAAAATATTATCTTTTGTAGCATTTTCTAAATTTTTAAATGAAAACATAGGAAATATATCTTCTATTATATCTATTGTTTCTGTCACCACTTTAGCACCATCTTTTATTAGTAAATTTACACCTACGCTATTTTGATTATTTATATTTCCAGGTAGGGCATATACTTCTCTTCCTTGTTCTAAAGCATATTTTGCAGTTATTAAAGAACCACTCTTTTTTGCAGCTTCGATTATTAGTGTACCTAATGACAATCCACTTATTATCCTATTTCTTCTTGGAAAATTATAAGGTTTAGGTTCAGTATTAGGAGGAAATTCTGAAATAATTAATCCTGAATTCTTAATTTGATTATATAAGTATCTATTTTCTTTTGGATATATTATATTAACACCATTACCTAAAACAGCTATCGTCTTGCCACTAGCTTTTAATGCACCTATATGAGCTTTTGAATCTATACCTTTCGCCAAACCACTAACTATATTAATTTTCGAAGATGCTAATTCATAAGCAATTTTTTCACTCATTTTTAATCCGTAATATGAAGCGTTTCTTGAACCAACAATCGATATACAGTTGTTAAATATATCTCTATCAATAATACCGAGATAGTATAACACTGGAGGTGGTAAATGAATGTTTTTTAATATCTGGGGGTAGTCTTCATCAATTATTGTTGTATAGGATATCTTGCTTTTGTGGAGCAATTCTAGATGTTTATTTAACAAATCATTATTTTTGCTATTTATTATATCTTCAATATTATCATTTGTTAAAATATCACATGCTCTTAAGTGCCCAATATCACAACAATATATTTCTTCAATACTATCGAAATAATTATATAGTTCATAGAACTTTTTTACTGAGATTTTTTTTATTAGATTTAACCACAATATAAATTCTCTCTCATACATTTAATATATCTCCCAATACTTTCTATCAAGATTTCTATACTGTAAGGCTTCTCCTAAGTGAAGTTCGTTTATTTTCTCTTTTTCTTCAATATCAGCAATAGTCCTAGCAAGTTTTATTATTCTATGATATGCCCTTGCGCTTAGATTCATGTTATTAAAAGCTTGTTTCATAAGAGCTTCTTCATTTTTTCCCAATTGACAGTGTTTTTTTATTTGGCTAGCTGAAAGTTGCGAATTAAAATATATTTTAGTATTTTTATATCTTTCTAATTGGATATTTCTAGCTATATTTACCTTTTTTCTTATTTCTTCAGATGATCTAGATTTTTGCTTATTTTGAAGATCATCTATTTTAGTTTTCTTTATCTCAATATGTATATCAATTCTATCTAATAATGGTCCAGATATTTTGTTTATGTAATTTTTAATTTGTCTTGGTGTACATTGACAATTATGATCTTCATCAGAATAGTATCCACACGGACATGGATTCATCGAAGAAATCAATAAGAAGGATGCTGGATAGGTCAAAGATGCGTTTACTCTTGATATATTTACAATTCTATCTTCCATAGGTTGGCGAAGCACTTCAAGAGAGCTCTTTTGAAATTCAGGCATTTCGTCTAAAAAGAGTACGCCTAAATGAGATAGTGATACTTCTCCCGGTTTTGGGATCCTTCCACCTCCTACAAGAGACACTTTAGAGATGGTATGATGGGGACTTCGAAATGGTCTTTCAGTAATAAGTGGTTTTCCTTTTAACAATCCACTAATACTATAGATCTTCGTAACTTCTAAGCTTTCTTCTGCTGTCATATTAGGTAATATCGTTGAAAAACGTCTTGCTAACATAGTCTTTCCTGATCCCGGAGGGCCTACCATAATGAGATTATGGTAACCAGCAGCGGCAATTTCCATTGCTCTTTTAACGTTTTCTTGTCCTTTAACTTCACTATAATCTACATCATACTTAATATCATGACATAATATTTCATCAATGTTTGTCGAATATTCCTCTAAATTTGATTTACCACATATATGTTCTATAACTTGGTTTATATGATTAGCTGGTAGTATCTTTATTCCATTTACTAAAGAGGCTTCCTTTGAATTTTCCATAGGAACAATAATATTTTTAAAACCATTATCTCTTGCAGCTAATACCATAGAGATAATTCCATTTACTGGCCTAATTTTGCCTTTAAGAGATAATTCTCCAATAAAAATAAATTCTTTTAAATTTACTTTTGATTTTATGGATTCTGATGCAGTAAGAATACCGATTGCTAATGGCAAATCATAATAAGCCCCTTCTTTTTTAATATTTGCTGGAGCTAAGTTTATTGTTATTCTTTCCATTGGATATTTAAAACCATTATTTTTAATTGCAGAAAAGACCCTTTCTTTTGACTCCTTAACTGCAGTATCAGGTAATCCCACAAGTGCATAAGTTGGTAGACCGTTAGAAATATCTACTTCTACTTCGACAATAATTCCGTCAATACCAAATATAGTACAACTATAAATATTTGAGAGCACACAAATCACCTCTTTACCAATTATACCAAATAAATGTAAATCAGACTATAAGGTTACATAAAAACACATAAATTTACATAGAAAAATTTAGACCTAATAATAGTTTTACTACTATATAAAGAATATTTTATATCCATATTTCTAAATACTATAGTAGTTGCTCTATTGCTTCCTTATAGAGTTTACTTGATGTTCTTTTAGCTTAATTATCAGTGAGATTCTAGAATATATTGCTATGAATTGAGCCAAATTCATTAAATTTATTTCTTGTCTTCTTGAAGTAATTTATTCTTACTAGACCAGCAGTTAGTGTTTTTCGGTATTGCACAAATTCTACATTTACACCAAACTCTTCAGACACTTCATAATCGTTATTACAATATTTAATAGTCTCTTCAAATATAAATACAGGCATTAATAAATATGCTGCAAAAGCTTGTGCCTGAGCTTCATTTTTAATTATCTGTATTTTATCGTCGCAATACTGATTATAATGATGAGACACAATATGTCCGCATTCATGACACATATTTTCTCTTAAACATGCAGAATTAATACCTGTTATTAATATGTTATCTGCATATATTGTTCCATGTTGCTTCATATTTTTAATTATTACAATTCTGTAATTTAGGTCATTAAATATTTCTTGTATTAATTCAATGGAGATAGGGAAGTCAAGTATCTCATATTCTCTCAGAAAATAATTAGCTTTTTTGAGCATTCGTAGGAACATAAAAATATCACCTCATTTGGAATTAATTAGGCAATACTTATTATAACAGAACGTAGGTTCGAATTCAAATATTTAATAAATCATACTTTTTTATTATTTTCTTCGTGTTTTTTAAACTTGATAAAATTGATAATTTCCTTCTTAGTAGCATCATCCATCCCTGCGAAATCATAAAATGCAACTACTTCTTCATCTTTTAGCAAGTCTTTTAATTCTTTATCGAAGTTACGTTGTGCATCCAGATCAGCATTAATGTCTCGGTAGCGAGCAGGATCATTGGTTTGACCTAGGAGATAGTCGATAGAGACTTCAAATATTTTAGCTAAGTAATTTATTATTTCTATACTTGGCTCTATTCTTCCAGTTTCATATTTAGATATATTTGCTTTTGTTTGCTGTAGTTTATTTGCTAGGTCTTCTTGTGTCATATGAAATTGGTTTCTTAAATATTTTAATCTTGAAGAAAAGTTCATTGCATCATTCCTTTGCATACTTAATAATAGTATTTTACACTATCCATTATGGAAACAATAATTATGTTTCCAAAAAAGATTTATATTTTAGGATACCCCTTGACAGTATCTCTATTCGATACTATAATGATAATATCCAAATACGATACAAGAGAGGTGGTAATATTGTATGAACGACTAAGGTTATTGAGAAGTGAAAAAAAAGTATCAGCAACTCAAATGAAAAGGGTTCTCGGCTTAAAAACTGAAGCAGCGTATTATAAGAAGGAAGCAGGCGACATAAAATTTTCTCTACAGGAAGCAAGAAAAATATCACGCTTTTTTAGCATGCAAATAGAAGAAATATTTTTTGATGATAAAGTATCTCATATAGATACATTGAATACGACGGGTTAGGAGGGTGCAATGTGATTATTAGTATACCTAAAGAAAACAAGGAACAAATAATTGAAAACATAATAAATGCACCTAAAGAATTCACACCAATACTCTTTAGTAATGATATGACTTTTAAACAATTTCTCGACATTGGGAATTTCACAAAATTTGAAGATGACTGCGCTTTGCCTTCCCAATACATTTTAAATATTGAATACATTGATACAAAAACAATTGTATATGGAGATTATTTACTTTTTGCGGATGGTGAGCTAAACTGGCAATTATACATAGTATGCGAGCCTTACGATGAGTATTCATCTGGTATAAAAAGTTTTATTGCCACATGTAAACATGTACTAAATATACTAGATGATGATAGAAATATAAATACAGTATTTGAAGGTGAAACCCTTGAAAATGCAATTGCTACATGTTTAGTTAAGAGTCAATTTACTGCCACTTTCAACGATGTAGGACTCTCAGCTGAAAACGTCTATAGAAAAATAGAATGCGAAAGTCCAATAAGTGCTATACAATTTATATGTGAAAATTTAAAATGTGAATTCAAACCAAGAATCATTATTAACATAAGTAATCCTATTACTGTAGATTTGTACTTGGATTTTTATTATTCATTAGGTTTGAACAAAGGATTAATATTGAAAATAGTCTACAACACAGATATATCAAACATACTATTTGATGACAGCAACCTAGCAACTGCTCTTGAAGGAACAGGAACAGACAAACAGGGTAATGTAATTGATATATATGATATTCAATGGTCTATTTCAAATGGTGATCCCCTAGATAAACCATTAAATCAAACTTTTCTTGAAGATCCTGAAGCAACAAATACATATGGCATATCAGTTGGGGAAGGATCAAGTATAAAAAAACCTGTATTTGATTTCTACACTAGTCAATCAATGACTCCTGAAACTCTTATTTGGGATATGTATGAACAGATTCAAAAGAGAAAAGCCCCTTTGATTAATTACCCAGTGAATTTAAAACTCTTAGAATCTATTTATAAGAATCAAAAAGTTGAGTTAGGCGATACAATTCGTTTAATTCTTGTGAAAAATGAAAATATTATATTTACTGGCAACGTTAGAGTTGTAAGAATTATCCTGGATAGATTGTATAGTGAAAATGATAAAGTAGAATTAAGCAATGTCATTAGCCCCCATACTCATTATATTTCAAAGTATATTTTAAAGCAAAGCATTTAACGGAAATTATCATCTTACTATATCTGTTAATTTTATATCTGATTTTGAAAATGGCAATAGAAGATTGATTCATTAAATGACTCATTGTAAAAATAATGAATTAACGTAGTGACCGTAGTAACAAAATAAAATAGTTGTTGCTTTAGTACCTGTGCTATTTTACATGCATAGGCAAATTGTTAAAGTCAATTAATTGGGTTGCTACATTTCGCAACTACAAATAGAACTCAACGAAATTTTCGGACGTTGAGATAATTTTCTTTGATTTATTTTTGGTAATTTTATTCTAAATATTTTCAAGAAAGAATATCTAAAAAATTCTATTTTTATTGAAATATACTAATATATTTGCATTTAATAATTTAATACAAAGCTTTTTTCTTCTTTTAATTATATTCATTTTCTGTAAGTTGTTATTCACACGTTTATCCGTGTGGATATTACTATAATGAAGATCAAAAATGTCAATGTACACTGAGATAATACAAAAACTATATAGATAGAATACTTAGATCCCTAATAAATAAAATTGTATTTAATACTAGCTTTTAAAAAAAAGAAGAAACACTTATGAGACTAGTATTTAATAATAATAAATTTATTGCAAAACATTATTATAGAATTATTAAATTAGTAGTACTATTGATGATATTGATGAATATTATCCATGGATTCAAAAAAACATACATTTTCTATCTCTAATGTTATATTGTATAGATATTATTAATAAAGATATATTTAACAAATATATATCAATTCTTAGTCTTAGTTGTATAATCAAAAAATTATAGATTACAAAATACTGTACTAACATATATTGATATATATATCCATATATGTTAGTCTTATAACAATAAATAAGTGGGGTGAAAGTAATATGTTTCATGCAACTACTATAATTGCAGTAAAAAAAGATGGAAAATCCGCCATGGCTGGAGACGGACAGGTAACTTTTGGTGAAAAAACGGTAATGAAGCATTCTGCAAAAAAAATCAAGAAAATTTATAATGATGAAATACTTTTGGGATTCGCAGGTTCAGTTGCAGATGCATTTTCTTTAAGTGAAAAATTTGAAGGAAAAATAGAACAATATTCAGGCAATCTTGTAAGAGCAGCAGTAGAACTTGCTAAAGAATGGAGATCAGATAAAGTTTTAAGGAAATTAGAAGCTTTACTAATAGTTATGGATAAGGAAAATATGCTTTTGATTTCAGGAAACGGCGAAGTAATTGAACCAGATGATGGTATATTAACAATAGGATCTGGAGGTAATTATGCGCTATCCGCTGGGAAAGCTTTATTAAGACATTCTCAACTATCTGCAAAAGAAATATCTTACGAAGCGCTTAAAATAGCTTCTGAAATATGTATATACACTAATGAAAATATATCAGTGGAAGAATTATAAGAGGTGTAAATATGAAAGATTTAACTCCAAGAGAGATAGTAAATGAATTAAATAGATATATTATAGGTCAAGACGAGGCTAAAAAAAGTGTAGCAATAGCCTTAAGAAATAGATATAGAAGAAGTAAATTATCTAAAAAGATGCAAGAAGAAATAACTCCGAAAAATATTATTTTAATAGGACCTACGGGTGTTGGTAAGACAGAAATAGCTAGAAGACTTGCAAAACTAGTTGATGCTCCCTTTGTAAAAGTTGAAGCAACTAAATTTACTGAAGTTGGCTATGTAGGTAGAGATGTAGAATCTATGATAAGAGATTTAATAACTACATCCATAAGAAATGTTAAAGAAAAATATATGGTAAAAGTAAAAGATAAAGCTAGAGAAAATGCAGAAAACAAAATAATTGACCTGTTAAAACCAATACCAAAGAAAAATAAAAAAACTTCCAATCCTTTTGACATGTTATTTAATAATAATAACAATGATGATGATGATGATGAAATAGATACAAACCATGAAAACTTTATTAAGATAAAAGAAGAACAAAAGAGTATTTTAGAGCAACTTAGAAATGGTGAATTGGAAGATGAAATTATACAAATAGAAATAGAAGATAATTCATCTTCACCTATTGGTATGATAGCAGGAATGAACACTGATGATATGTCGATGAATCTAAATGATTTATTTGGTGGAATATTACCTAAGAAAACTAAAAAAAGAAAACTTCCTGTTAAAGAAGCTAGAGAAATTATAATTCAACAAGAAGCACAAAATCTAATAGATATGGATTCAGTTATATCTGAAGGAGTAAAAGAAGCAGAAGAAAACGGTATAATATTTTTAGATGAAATAGATAAAATAGCTGGTCATGGTAATAAAAGTGGTCCAGATGTTTCCAGAGAAGGTGTGCAAAGAGATATATTACCTATCGTAGAAGGGTGTACTGTAAATACAAAGCATGGACCTGTCAATACCGATCATATCTTATTTATTGGAGCAGGTGCCTTTCATGTAAGTAAAGTATCAGATTTAATTCCCGAACTTCAAGGTCGGTTCCCTATAAATGTAGAATTAAATAATTTGACATCAGAACACTTTTTAAGCATTTTAACCAAACCTGAAAATGCAATAATAAAGCAATATCAGGAATTATTAAAAACTGAAGGCATAGATTTAAAATTTGAAAATGAAGCCATCAAAGAAATATCATTAATAGCAACTTATTTAAACGAACAACAAGAGAATATTGGTGCTAGAAGACTTCATACAGTTATTGAGAAATTAGTCGAAGAGATATCTTATTTTGCTCCTGATTATGATCAAGATCAATTTATAATATCTGTTGACTATGTTAAAACAATATTCAATAGATTTAATTATAAAAAAGATATAAAAAAATATATTTTATAATTAATGTGCTCACGTATTTTGCCTATACGTGAGCAATATTTAAGAAAACGCATAAAAATTCTATACTTTAAATAAACATGATTATTTGTACATCTTATTGTACATTTAAGACATATAAGATTAAATTTAAAAATTTATTATAATTATTCTTTAATTGTATAAAATATTATTGCTATAAATACTAATTTATGTTAAAATAGCTATTGCGCATAAAACACACATCTTTTGATATTTTACAAGGTGCCCTATTGGGTTTGTAAAGTAAGTGAAAAAGGTGGAGGAAAAAACCAAGGAGGTGGAAAAATGTCTTATGTATCAATGAAACAATTATTAGAAGCAGGTGTGCATTTTGGACATCAAACAAGAAGATGGAATCCTAAAATGTCTCGTTATATCTTTACAGAAAGAAATGGGATATACATCATTGACTTACAAAAGACTGTAGTTCTAATAGATAAAGCTTATGAATTTATTAGAGATATAGTTGATGAAGGTAAAGAAATATTGTTCGTAGGAACAAAAAAACAAGCTCAAGAGGCTATCAAAACGCAAGCTACAAAATGTGAAAGTTTCTTCGTAAATCACAGGTGGCTAGGAGGAACACTTACTAATTTTAGTACTATTAGCAAGAGAATAAAAAGACTCCATCAGTTAGAAGCTATGGGAGAAGACGGTTCTTTCGACGTTTTGCCAAAGAAAGAAGTTATAAAACTTAAAAATGAAAGAGACAAGCTTGAGAAATTTTTAGGTGGAATCAAGAACATGAAAAAACTTCCAGGAGCTATTTTTATTGTAGATCCTAGAAAAGAAAGAATTGCAATAATGGAAGCTAAAAAATTAGGGATACCTGTAGTTGCAATAGTAGATACAAATTGTGATCCCGACGAAATTGATTATGTTATTCCTGGTAATGATGATGCTATCAGAGCAGTAAATCTTCTTACTGAAGCAATGGCAAATGCTGTTACGGAAGGTAAGCAAGGTGTACAGTTAGTAATGTCATCAGATAAAAATAAAGAAAAACCTAAAAATAACGTAGAACAAAAAAAAGAGTTAGGTAATCCTAATCCAAATAATAAAACTAATGAAAATAACTAGTAAGATAAGGGAGAAGTGGGGGGTTATATCCCTTGCTTCTTTTATTTTATGTATATAAATTTAGGAGGTAATATTATGGCTAGTACCGCTTTAATTAAAGAATTACGACAAAAAACTGGCGCAGGCATGTTAGATTGTAAAAAAGCATTAGAAAAAACTAATGATAACTTAGAAAAAGCAATAGAAAGTCTAAGAGAAAAAGGTTTAGCAGCTGCTGCAAAAAAATCAGGTAGAATAGCTGCAGAAGGTGTAGTAGAATCATATATACATCTTGGAGGAAAAATAGGTGTATTAGTAGAAGTTAACTGTGAGACAGACTTTGTCGCAAAAAATGAAGATTTCAGATCTTTTGTTAGGGATATTGCTATGCATATCGCGGCAAGCAACCCTGTGTATTTATCAAAAGAAGATGTACCTGAAGAAGTATTAGAAAAAGAAAAATCAATTCTTAAAACACAAGCTTTAAATGAAGGAAAACCTGAAAAAATTATTGATAAAATGGTAGAAGGTAGAATAAAAAAATATTATCAAGAGTTTTGTTTATTAGAACAATCTTTTGTAAAAGATCCAGATAAGAAAATAATAGATATTATTAATGAAAAAATATCTGTAATCGGAGAAAATATTAAACTAAGAAGATTTGTAAGATATCAAATGGGCGAAGGCCTTGAAAAGAAAGACGATAATTTCTTAGAAGAAGTTTCAAAACAAATGAATCAATAAAAAATGAAAAATGGAACACAAATATTTTGTGTTCATTTTTTATAAAAAGAAGGATTTCTTAAATTTATATAGAATTATATATTATAATAGGAGGAGCTATATGGTACCAAAATATAAGAGGGTAATTATTAAACTAAGCGGTGAAGCTTTAGCTGGAGATAAAGGTTTTGGAATAGATCCAATTATTATTAAAAATATATGTAGTAAGATAAAAAAAGCAAAGGATTTAGGTGTTGAAATAGCAATTGTTGTTGGTGGTGGTAATATATGGAGAGGCAGAGATGGCGAAGGAATAGATCGTGCCACTGCGGATTATATGGGAATGCTTGCAACAGTAATTAATGCTTTAGCACTTCAAGATGCATTAGAACATTTAGGTATTGATGTTAGAGTGCAAACAGCTATAGAAATGAAAGAAATTGCAGAACCGTATATTAGAAGAAGATCTATACGTCATTTAGAAAAGGGAAGAATTGTAGTATTTGCTTCAGGAACTGGTAATCCTTTTTTCTCAACTGACACTACAGCAGCACTTAGAGCTGCCGAAATTGATGCAGAAGTTATTCTATCTGCAAAAAAAGTTGATGCTGTATATGACAGTGACCCAAATATAAATAAAAACGCGAAAAAAATCGACAAATTGACTTATATAGATGTATTAAATAAAGGATTAAAAGTAATGGATTCAACTGCCATTTCACTTTGTATGGATAATAAAATCCCTGTATTAGTTTTTGGTCTAAATAATCCTGACAATATTGTAAAGGTACTTTGTGGAGAAAATATTGGTACTATTGTAAAGGAGGAAATATAATGCGTAAGGAAATTATTAATGAAGCTAAAGGAAAAATGGATAAGGCAATAAGTAACTTAAAAGAGGAGTTGAATTCTCTACGTGCTGGTAGAGCCAACCCAAAAATTTTAGATAGAGTAGTAGTAGAATACTACGGTACTGCTACACCGCTAAATCAGTTAGCTAATATTACTGCTCCTGAGCCTAGGATGATTATGGTTCATCCATGGGATGCTAATTCTATTTCTGACATTGAAAAGGCAATTCTTAAATCTGATTTGGGATTTAATCCCGGAAATGATGGAAAGGTGATTAGATTAGTAATTCCGCAACTGACTGAAGAAAGACGTAAAGAACTAGTAAAACTATCTAAAAAACAAGGGGAAGATGCTAAAGTTGCAGTTAGAAATATAAGAAGACACTCAATTCATGATCTTAAGGAGGCTGAAAAAGAAAATCTGATAACCGAGGATGAGTTAAAATCAGCAGAAAATGAGATTCAGAAATTAACAGATAATGAAGTAAAAAAAATTGATGAAATAATAAATGCAAAAACTCAAGAGATTTTAGAAGTTTAGAAGTTTACAGCATAATTAATATAGATTATAATGTAATTAACACCCTAAGGGGTGTTTTATTTCTAGGAGGTAACTGATGAGTTTTAGTGAAAAAATAGATATAGATAATATACCTAAACATATAGCAATTATTATGGATGGAAATGGAAGGTGGGCTAAAAAAAAAAATAAGCCAAGAATTTTTGGACACAGAGCAGGAGTCAAGGCTTTAAAGAGTATTATTAGAGCATCTTCTGATATAAGTGTAAAAATACTAACTCTTTATGCATTCTCAACTGAGAACTGGAAGAGACCAAAAAAAGAAGTAGATGGATTAATGAATTTATTAGTTGAATTCTTCAAAAAAGAAATTGATGAATTAAATAGAAATAAAGTAAAAATAAACGTATTAGGTGATATTAATTTATTACCACCAAAAACAAAAGATAGTATAATAAATGCAATTAATTTAACAAAGAATAATAAAGGTTTAATACTTAATGTAGCTATTAATTATGGTGGAAGAGACGAGATAATTACAGGTATTAAAAATTTTTATGAAGATGTTATAAATAGTAAGTACAAAATTGAAGACTTAAATGAGAGTATATTTTCAAATTATTTATATACTTCAGGACAAGATGAGCCAGATTTAATAATAAGAACAAGTGGTGAATTGAGATTAAGTAATTTTTTAATATGGCAGTGTGCTTATTCAGAATTATGGTTTAGTGACGTGTTTTGGCCTGATTTTTCTCAAGAAGAATATTATCATGCTATCTACGATTATCAACAAAGAAAAAGAAAATTTGGTGGTATTAACTCATAGGAGGTACAAATGTTTAGAAGAGTTTTAACAGCTTTTATAGGAATACCAATTCTGATATGGATTATTAATACAGGAGGATTATTATTATTTTTCTCTTTGTTAATGGTAAGTTCTATAGCCTTATGGGAATATTGTAAATCTATTAATAAAGATAACAATATCAATATCAACTATTACTTAGAAATTTTATTAGGCATAGTATTAATATGTATATTTTATTATAACTATATGTTAATAATTCCTGGAATTATTTTTATGTTTATTGTTATTTTTGTTTATGAGATTATTAATAATGATGCTAAAATCATACAAGGTATTTACGCTTTATTTGGTTTAATTTACATACCATTTCTGTTAGGACATATATTATTGTTTGATACATTTAAAAATGGTCACTTTATACTATCGTTGGTATTTATTATATCGTTCTCTACAGATACTTTTGCCTATATTATAGGTATCAATTGGGGAAAGCATAAGTTAGCTCCTAAGATTAGTCCTAAAAAATCTATAGAAGGAGCCATTGGTGGAATAATAGGAAGTATACTGATGTGTGTTATTTATGGATATTTAATGAATAAGTATAATATATTAAATTTTGAAATAATATACTATATTGTGCTAGCTTTCTTTACAAGTATTATTTCTCAATTTGGAGATTTAACAGCTTCACTTTTAAAAAGGAACTTTAACATAAAAGATTTTGGAAATATTTTACCAGGGCATGGTGGTATACTAGATAGATTTGATAGTATAATTTTTGCTACGCCTATAGTATACTATATAACAGTTTATTATTTATTTATGGGGTGATTAATTGAATTTAAATACAATACTGATATCAATTATAATTTTTGGATTTTTAATTATAATTCATGAATTAGGACATTTTGTTAGTGCAAAACTATCTAAAGTTAAAGTCGAAGAATTTGCTGTAGGTATGGGACCAAAGTTATTTTCTTTTAAAAGAAATGAAACATTGTATTCTTTGAGACTTATTCCATTGGGTGGTTACTGTAAAATGCTCGGAGAAGATGAAAATAATTATGTAGAAGGTAGTTTTAATAGTAAGAGTAAAATAATCAGAACAATTATTTTATCAGCTGGATCGATAATGAATATTATTGGTTGCATAGTATTGATTACTATCATCTATTTAATTATTGGTATACCAACCACTACTATTGAATCTATAGAGGTAGATTATCCTGCTTATAATGCTGGAATCATAGCTGGAGATAAAATAGTTAGAATTAATGATGCTGAAACTAAAAGCTGGAATGATATTTCTAATGAAATATCCGATGAAACAATAGGTGAATATAAATTAGATATAATAAGAGACACAAAAGAAATCACGTTAACCGTATCCTCAAAATATGATGAACAATTAAATCGTTTTAGAATAGGTATAACTCCTATAAGAGAAAAAAATATAATAACATCGTTTGCTAATGGTTTTAATCAAACCATATTATACACGAAACTAATTCTTACATCTTTAGTACAATTGATAAGTGGAAATGCTTCAACCAACGATTTAATGGGTCCCATCGGGGTAGTTTCTATGGTAGGGGAAACTGTAAAGTATGGAGCTACAGCTGTTCTTAATTTAGCTGCAGTGATAAGTATAAATTTAGCAATATTCAATTTACTACCTATACCTGCTCTTGATGGTAGTCGTATTGTGTTTATTATTGTTGAATGGATTAAAGGTTCACCTGTAGAACCCGAAAAAGAGGGAATGATTCACTTTATTGGTTTTTCTTTACTACTAGTATTTGCGGTATTTGTAGCGTATAATGATATTTTAAGGTTAAGGTGATATAAAAATTGAATAAAAGAATAAATACAAAAGAAATAAAAATAGGTGATATTTCCATAGGAAATAATAATCCTATAGCAATTCAGAGCATGACAAAAACTGATACCAGAAATATTACTGATACTATAGAACAGATAAAAAAACTAGAAGACGCAGGCTGTGATATTATCCGTGTAGCAGTTATTAATATGGAAGCTGCTAGAGCAATAAAGGAAATAAAAAAAAGTATAAAAATACCTATTGTAGCTGATATTCACTTTGACTATAGATTAGCTTTACAATCAATTGAAAGTGGAATTAATAAGCTAAGAATTAATCCGGGTAATATTGGCGAAGTAAATCGAGTTAAAGAAATAGTAATGAAAGCGAAAGAACGAAATATTCCTATTAGAATAGGTGTTAATTCTGGTTCTTTAGAAAAAAGTATTTATAAAAAGTATAAAGGCATAACTCCTGAAGCTTTAGTTGAAAGTGCAAAAAGACATATAGAAATATTAGATGATCTAAATTTTGAAAATATAGTCGTATCAATTAAATCCTCTAATGTTTTGTTGTCTATTGAGGCATATAAACAATTTTCTCAAAAATATAATTATCCATTACATATAGGAATTACTGAATCAGGTACATATAGTACTGGCACTGTAAAATCTTCTGTTGGTATGGGAATTCTTTTATATAATGGAATTGGTGATACTATAAGAGTTTCTTTAACATCTGATCCCATTGATGAAATAAAAGTTGGGGAAGAATTACTAAAATCTTTAGATTTATTTAAAAAAGAAAAAATACAATTTATATCTTGCCCAACGTGCGGTAGAACTGAAATAGATTTAATAAGTATAGCAAATAGAGTAGAAACTGAATGTAGAAACATAAAGAAAAATATTAAAGTTGCAGTAATGGGATGCGCTGTAAATGGTCCAGGCGAAGCCAAAGATGCAGATATAGGCATAGCCGGAGGTAAAAATAAAGCTGTATTATTTAAAAAGGGAGAAATTATTAGAAGCATTAAAGAAGAACATATAGTGGAAGAAGTAATAAAAGAAATAAATAAAATTTAGGTGATATTTTGTCCGTAACAATTTTAGAAATATTTATTAGATTATTATTATCAATAATTTTAAGTGGACTAATAGGTTTTGAACGGGAATTTACTAATAAACCAGCAGGTTTTAGGACGCATATACTAATATGCATTGGTTCAACAACTGTAATGCTATGTAGTATTATAATGTTTGAACAATACTCTCCATACACTACAATAGATCCTGCCCGATTAGGAGCACAAGTTATAAGCGGCATTGGATTTTTAGGAGCTGGCACAATTATAAGAGAAGGCTTTAATGTAAAAGGATTAACCACCGCAGCCAGCACTTGGGCTGTAGGATGTATTGGATTAGCCGTTGGTAGTGGATATTATGAACTAAGTATAATATCTACTCTTATAGTTTTTTCTACTTTAAAAATATTTGGACATATAGCAAATAAATTGCATAGTTATAACGAAAAATATTATTTCGAATTTCAATATACCGAAAAATTTGATTTGGAATCTTTATTCAATTATTTTAATACAATCAATGCAACATTGATTAAATTTAACAATAAACATAATTATATCGAGTTGACGCTACAGTTTAATAATAGTTCTAAATATTGTAAGCTATTAAATAAATTATTAGAAGACGAGAGTATAACTTTTATTAACTCAATAAAAGTATAAAAGTTTATAAAAGAAAAATTATAATTATCTTACAATTATTTCTTAGGATTAAAAAAACAAACAAGGTTTATTCTTAAGGAATAAACCTTGCTAATTTTCTTTACCTAATAAATTTATCGTATAATGTATGGATGCTTATCCATAATACACTGCTAAATAAAAAGGAGATAAGATGACTAAAAATAACTCATTAAAAAAAATAATTAATTCTTATAACCTAGATATAGTAAAAGTAGAAGTAATTTCTCTCAAAAATAAATGGGTTTTATATATCAATAACCATACAAAATTTAATGAAGAAACATTTAAGAAAGAAATAATTAATATTATTCCCATGATAAAAGATATTGAATTTATTTATATTGAAGAAAATTTTATTGAATACATAAATAATAACAAAAGTATTATTATTCAAAATATAAAATCATTAGTACCTAATATTTTTTTACCTCAAAACAATTGGAAAATAATTAAAAACACAGTAATAATTCCATTAATTCTAAAAGAAGATTACGAGCGAGTTATGCAAGCAGGTGTTTGTGAAAAACTTATGATTTACATTAAAGAGAGGGATAATAGAGAAGCAATTTTTAGTTTTGAATTTCAAGAGAATGAGTCAGTAATGGCAAAAGAAATACATCATGAAAAAAAAATTCGTAAGAATGTAGTAAAGAAAAAAGAAATAAGCAAGAAGAAAGAATTTAATAATAATATTATATTTGGTAAAAAAATAAATAATGAAGTTATAAAAATAATTGACAGTACAGTGGATGAAGCGATTTCAATAGAAGGCACAATATTTAACACTGATTTTAGAGAAATAAGAAATAACAAAGTTATTATATCATTTAATATTACTGATTTTACTAGTTCATTAACCATTAAGATATTTGTATCGAAAGATAAAAAAGATACAATATTAAGCAAATTGAACAATTCAAAATTGGTGAAAGTAAAAGGAAAACTACAATATGATACATTTGCAAAAGAAAATATACTTATAGCAGATAGTATACAAAGTGAAATAAAAGAATCAAGAAGTGACAATAGCGAATTAAAAAGGGTTGAACTTCACTTGCATACTCAATACAGTTCTATGGATTCAGTTGCAAAAATATCTCAAATAATTGAAAGAGCAAATGAATTTGGACATAAGACTTTAGCTATTACTGACCACGGGGTTTTACAAGCTTTTCCAGATGCAATGGAACATGCTAAAAAAAATGATATGAAGATAATATATGGAATAGAAGGTTATTTAGTAAATGACAATAAACGCATTAAATGGGGAGTAACAAATAATAAATTTGACGAAATATTTATTGTTTTTGATTTAGAAACTACAGGATTATCTTCAAGAAAGAATGAAATCATCGAGATTGGTGCAGTAAAAGTAAAGAATCATCAAATAATAGAAACTTTTAATGCATTTGTCAAACCTAATAAAGATATCCCAATAAAAATTACTGAACTTACTGGAATTACTAATGATATGGTAAAAAATGAAGAATCAATTGAAAAAGTATTACCAGAATTTATAGAATTTTGCAAAGATCATATTTTAGTAGCTCACAATGCAAAATTTGATATTTCTTTTATTGAAAATGCTTGCAATAAGCTTAAGATTGAAAAAGAATTTACTGTAATTGATACATTATCTCTATCTAGAAATGCAATTCCTAACATAAGCAGGCATAATTTAAAAAGTTTATCAAAATATTATAAAATAAAACTTGATAATCATCATAGAGCTTTAGATGATGCACTAACAACTGCAAAAATCTTTATAAATCTAATAAAGATTAGTCAAGAGAAAGGTGCAGTATATTCTGATGATCTAAATACAGTATTTAATACTGAATTAGCAATACAAAGAATGGACACTACCCACGTTATAATATTAGTAAAGAATTATACAGGACTGAAAAACTTATATAAGCTTGTATCTGAATCGCATTTGAAATATTTTTATAAAAAACCTCGAATACCAAAGAGTATACTTTCAAAATATAGAGAAGGTTTACTTATTGGATCAGCATGTGAAAACAGTGAATTATTTAAAGGTATCCTGAGTGATATGTCAGAAGAAGAACTTTCAAATATTGTTAGTTTTTATGATTACTTAGAAATACAACCTCTTGGAAACAATCAATTTTTAATTGATAATGATACTTTAGACTCAAAAGAAGATTTAATAAAGATAAATAAAAAGATTCTTGAATTAGGAGAGTCTCATAATAAAATTGTAGTAGCAACAGGAGATGTTCATTTTTTAGATAAAGAAGATGAATATTTTAGAAGAATATTAATGCATGGTCAAGGATTTTCTGATGCTGAAAAACAACCACCATTATATTATAGGACTACGGAAGAAATGTTAGCTGAATTCTATTACTTAGAAAAGGAAAAAGCAGAAGATGTAGTAATTCATAATACCAATAAAATTGCTGATAGTATAGAAAGTATTGATCCAATACCTAATGGAACATTTCCACCTATTATCCCGGGTTCAGACGAAGAAATAAAAGATATGGTATATGAAAATGCGTATAATAGATACGGTAATCCATTACCTGAAATTGTAGAAAAGAGAATTAATAAAGAATTAGATTCTATAATCAAAAATGGGTATTCTGTATTGTATCTAGTAGCACATAAATTAGTTAATAAATCATTAAATGATGGATATTTAGTAGGGTCTAGAGGTTCTGTAGGGTCATCACTAGTAGCAACATTTTGTAATATCACTGAAGTAAATCCTCTTCAACCTCATTACATTTGCCCAAAATGTAAAAATAGTGAATTTTTTGATAATAATGAAATCGGAGTTGGACCTGATTTACCTGAAAAAAAATGCTCAAATTGTGGTGAAAAATATGATAAAGATGGATTTGATATTCCCTTTGAGGTTTTCTTAGGATTTGATGGAGACAAAGAGCCTGATATAGATTTGAATTTTTCTGGAGAATATCAATCAACGGCTCATAAATACACAGAGGAATTATTTGGTGAAGGAAAAGTATATAGAGCTGGAACAATATCGACCATCGCTGAAAGAACAGCATATGGATTTGCAATAAATTACTTAGAAGAAAAAAATAAACCGAAAACAAATGCAGAAATAGATAGATTAGTAAAAGGATGTTCAGGAATCAAAAAAACTACAGGTCAACATCCAGGTGGAATAATGGTAGTACCTGAAAATAAAGAAATTTTTGATTTTTGTCCTATCCAAAAACCAGCTGATGATATGCAAACAAAAATAATAACTACTCATTTTGATTACCATTCTATAAGCGGTAGATTATTGAAATTAGATATTTTAGGTCATGACGACCCGACAGTCATAAAAATGCTTGAAGATTTAACACAAATTGATGCCAAAACTATTCCCCTTGATGATAAAAAAACCATGAGTATATTTACTACAAATAACGCTTTGGATTTGGTTGATAAAGAAACAGGTTGCCAACTGGGTAATTATGGCATACCTGAATTCGGTACAAATTTTGTAAAAGAAATGTTACTAGCAATAAAACCTACAGCCTTTGCAGATTTAATTAAAATATCTGGCTTATCCCATGGAACAGACGTGTGGTTAAATAATGCTCAGAGTTTAATAAAAGATAATATAGCAACAATTAAGGATGTAATTTGTACAAGAGACGATATAATGTCATACCTAATCAATAAAGGATTGCCTTCTATAAATGCATTTAGTATTATGGAAAAAGTAAGAAAAGGTAAAGGGTTAAATAATGATGATATTTCTTTAATGAAAGAAAATAATATTCCCTCTTGGTATATTGAATCATGTAATAAAATCAAATATATGTTCCCTAAAGCTCATGCTGTAGCATACGTAACAATGGCTTTTAGAATCGCTTATTTTAAAGTCCATTACCCGCTAGCTTATTATGCCACATATTTTTCTATTAGAGCTGATGAATTTGATGCACATATAGCTATACAGGGAAAACCTTTTATTAAAAAGAAAATTATTGAATTAAAAGAAAAAGGAAATTCTGCCACTACTAAAGAAAAATCATTGCAAACAATACTTGAATTAGTCCTTGAAACATTATGTAGAGGTTACGAATTTTTACCAGTAAATTTAATGGAATCTCACTTTAATAGATTTATTATAAAAGATGGATGTCTATTGCCGCCGTTTAATTCCTTAGAAGGTATTGGTGATAAAGCAGCATATAATCTATATATATCTAAAGAACAAGGTGAATACATATCCGTAGAGGACTTGCAAAAACGTGCAAAACTTAGTAAAACAAATATAGATGTATTAAATAAGCACGGAGTGATCAACTTCCTACCTCAATCTAATCAAATATCCTTGTTTTAAAAAATCTTGAAATTGACAATAATAAATGATATGATAAAATATAACAAGCAGAATTTATCAAAAAAGTCCAAAGAGTGGGAGACCCCACTCTTTAATATTTAACAAGGAGGCTTTGAATGTCAAGTAAAATTGAAAAACTGGTTTACACCTTAACAAAACCCATTACAGATAAATATATGTTGGAATTAATTGACGTTGAATATAAAAAAGAAGGTCAAAATTGGTATCTAAGGATTTATATTGATAAAGAACAAGGCATAAATCTAGATGATTGCCAGTTAATTAGTGAAGAATTAAGTATTATTATGGATGAAAAAGATCCTATTACAGATAGTTATTTTCTAGAAGTTTCTTCTCCTGGATTAGATAGACCATTAAAAAAAAGAAGTGAATTTCTGAGATACTTAGATAAAGAAATAGAAGTAACCCTTTATCAACCTTTAGAGAAGCAAAAATATTATAAAGGTATTAATAAAGGCATAGAAAATGATACACTTACTTTAATTCTTAATAATAATACTCAAATTGCAATACCTATGAAGTCAGTTGCATCTGCAAAATTATATTTTGAATTTTAAGTTGGAGGGAAATTTATGAATAAAGATTTTATTCAGGCTTTAGAAAGTGTTGAAAAAGAAAAAGGTATAGATAAAGAAGAATTAATAAGCGCAATTGAAGCAGCCATTACTTCAGCTTATAAAAAGAATTATGGAACATCTCAAAATGTAAAAATCATCATTAATAGAGATAGCGGTGAAATTAAGGTATTTTCCTTAAAAAAAGTAGTAGAAACAGTAACAGACGAATTGCTAGAAATTAGTCATCAAGAAGCTACAGGATTAAGAGAAGATTATGAGATTGATGACATAGTTGAAGTAGAAGTAAAACCAAAAAACTTTGGAAGAATTGCTGCTCAAAATGCCAAACAATTAGTGGTGCAAAGAATTAAAGAAGCAGAAAGAAATATTGTTTATAATGAATTTATTGAAAGACAAGACGAAGTGATTAATGGTATCATTCAACGAAAAGAAAAAAATATTATATTTGTTGATCTTGGAAAAACAGAAGGAATATTAGCTTCAAATGAACAAATTTCTGGAGAAAAATACGATCAAAACCGAAGAATAAAAGTATATATAACTGAAGTAAAGAAAACAACTAAAGGACCACAAGTATATATTTCCAGAACACATCCTGGCTTAGTAAAACGGTTGTTTGAAAATGAAGTTCCAGAAATATATGATGGAATAGTAACAATAAAATCAATTTCACGTGAAGCTGGTTCTAGAACAAAAATTGCGGTTAATGCAGTTCAACCTAATATAGATCCAGTAGGTTCTTGTGTAGGTCCAAAAGGAATTAGAGTACAAAATATTGTAGATGAATTAAATGGAGAAAAAATTGATATTATCAAATGGAGTGATGATCCAAAAGAATATATCGCAAGTTCGCTAAGTCCAGCAAAAGTATTAAACGTTGATGTAAATGAAGATGAAAAATCCGCTTCTATCATAGTTGACGATTATCAATTATCCTTAGCAATAGGCAAAGAAGGTCAAAATGCTAGACTAGCAGCAAAACTTACAGGTTGGAAAATTGATATTAAAAGTAAATCTCAAATAGAAAAAGAAACTACAATAGATGATATTGGAAAAGATATACTAGATGATATTAATATAGAGATTTAGTCTGTCGGGGGAGGATGACATTGAAAAAAATACCTCAAAGAAGTTGTATAGTATGTGGTGAAAAATTAGATAAAAGAGAATTGTTTAGAATTGTTAAAAATAAAGAAGATGAATTATTTTTTGATATTACAGGTAAAGCTAATGGAAGAGGCGCATATATTTGTAATAAAGATACGTGTATTGAAGCTATAATTAAGAGTAAACTATTAAACAAAACATTTAAATCTGAAGTTAGTAACGATATAAAAGAAAAAATTAGAGAAGATGTTTTAAATGCAAAAAAATAATTTTCTAAAGTTTTTAGGTATATGTAAAAAATCGGGAAAATTAATATCAGGAGATTATAGCGTTGAAAAGGGAATACTAAAAAATAAAATTAGTTTAATAATCTTATCCGAAGATGCCTCAAAAGAAAAAGTAAGTAAATTTACTAAACTAGCATCCACATATAAGATTGATATAATTACTTATTTTAATAAAGAAGAGTTAGGTCTTTCTATAGGAAGAGCTCTTTGTTCTGTAATAGGTTTAACTGATGAAAATCAAAAAAAGAAAGTTATGAACTTGTATAAAGATATAGATAATTGATAGGGGGAATTTTATGAGTAAAGTTAGAGTTTACGATCTAGCCAAAGAATTAGCAATACCTAGCAAAAAACTTGTTGAATTACTAAAAGAATCTGACATCCCAGTAAAGAATCATATGAGTGCACTTACTGATCAACAAGTTAAGTATTTTAAAAATCAGATAGAAAACAATAAAAATAGTAATAATGATAAAAAGCAAGATGCAAATAATAAAGCAGAAAGTAATAAGAAAGTAACCACAAATAGTGCAGTTACATCAAAAAATACAAAAAAAGATATTAAACAAGATAAAAATACTGTAAAAACAGCTAAGGGTAATAAGAAAACCCAGAAAAAATTTAATAGACCAATAATAGATAATAGTAAAAAAGAAAAAAAATCAAGAAATACTTATAAAAAGAAAAAAAATGATGATAAAAAAGAAGAAAATGCAATATTATTGTCATCATCACTTACAGTTGGTGATTTAGCATCTAAATTAAATATAGCAGTAACAGAAATAATAAAGATTTTAATGAAACTAGGTATTATGGCTTCTATAAATCAAGAAATAGATTATGAAACTGCTGAAGTTGTTGCTTCAGAATTAAATATAAATGTTGAATTAGAAGACGTTGAAGTAGAAGTTAGCAATATATTAGATGATTTGCAAATTGATGATGAAGAGGCTGACTTAATTGAAAGGCCTCCAGTAATAACTGTAATGGGTCATGTAGATCATGGTAAAACATCATTATTAGATGCTATACGAAAAACTAATGTCACTGCCAAAGAGGCAGGAGGTATTACTCAACATATTGGTGCATATACAGTTAAAATTAATGGTGAATCCATAACTTTTATTGATACACCTGGTCATGAAGCCTTTACAGCTATGAGATACAGAGGTGCTAGTGTTACTGACATCGCTATTTTAGTTGTAGCTGCAGACGATGGTGTAATGCCTCAAACAATTGAAGCTATTAATCATGCTAAAGCTGCAGATGTTCCAATTATTGTAGCAATAAATAAAATTGACAAAGAAAATGCAAATCCTGATAGAGTATTACAACAATTAAGTGAATATAATTTAATTCCTGAAGATTGGGGAGGAGAAACGATTTGTGTACCTGTTTCAGCACATACTGGTGAAGGATTAGATACTATTCTAGAAATGATTTTATTAGTAGCAGAAATGCAAGAATTAAAAGCAAACCCAAATCGATTAGCGAAAGGGACCGTTATTGAAGCTCAGTTAGATAAAGGAAGAGGCTCAGTTGCTACAATTCTAGTAAATACTGGAACATTAAAAATTGGTGATTGTATTGTCTCAGGCATTTCGTATGGTAAAGTAAGAGCAATGAATAATGATAAAGGCAAGAGAGTAAAATTTGCTGGTCCATCTGCACCAGTAGAAATTATTGGTTTATCAGAAGTACCAGAAGCAGGAGAAGAATTTTACGTAGTAACAGATGATAAAACTGCAAGACAAATCGCTGAAAAACGTAAAAATTATATAAAAGAACAAAAAATTAAAAAAAGTGCTCCATTATCTTTAGATGATTTATATAGTCAAATACAAGATGGTAATATAAAAGATATAAATATTATTATAAAAGCAGATGTACAGGGATCGGCAGAAGCATTAAAACAATCCATCGAAAGACTTAGCAATGAAGAAGTGAGAGTAAAAGTAATACACGATGGAGTGGGAGCTATTTCTGAATCAGATGTAATGCTTGCAGCTGCTTCTAACGGTATTATAATTGGGTTTAACGTTCGCCCAGGAGCAAACGTTGTAAAAACTGCAGAACATGAAAATGTAGATATTAGACTATATAGAGTAATCTATGACGCTATTGAAGATATGGAAGATGCCATGAAAGGACTACTAGACCCAGAATATAAGGAAGAAGTTATGGGTACTGCTGAAGCAAGACAAACATTTAAGGTTCCAAATATAGGAACTATAGCAGGTAGTTATGTTCTTGACGGAAAAATTTCTAGAAATAATGAAGTTAGAGTTATAAGAGATGGCATAGTAATATTTGAAGGAAAAATTTCATCTCTAAAAAGGTTTAAAGACGATGCCAAAGAAGTAGTACAAGGATACGAATGTGGAATAGGAGTAGAAAAATTTAATGATATCAAAGAGGGCGATATTATTGAAGCATTTGCAATGGTAGAAATTCCAAGATAGAAGGATGATCAAATATGTCAAATAGGTTACAACGTATTAATGAAACATTAAGGAAAGAACTAAGTTATTTAGTGAGGTATAATTTAAAAGATCCCAGATTAAATAATGATTTAGTTAGTGTTATAAAAGTAGATACTACTAAAGATTTAAGATATGCCAAAGTGTACGTAAGCATATTTGAAAAAGCAGAAAAAAAACAAGAAATTATTGATATATTAAATAAAGCATCTGGATTTTTAAGAAAAAACATAGGTAAAAAATTAACTACTCACTATACTCCCGAGTTATTATTTACTCTTGATGATTCAATAGAATATGGGGCTTATATTGATGATATATTAAAAAAGATTAATACAAAGAACGAAAAAGGTAAAATTGATGAATGATATAGTAGAAGCAATTAAAAAATACGATACATTTATTATAAGTACACACAAATCTCCTGATGGAGACGCAATCGGTTCATGCGTAGCTTTAGGCTTGACATTAAAAAAATTAAATAAAAAGGTAAGTTATATAATAGAAACACCAGTTTCACAAAAGCTTATGTTTCTTCCAGAGATTACAGAATTTCAAAATGACATATATAGTTGTGAAACTTTTCAAGTAGGTATATTTTTAGATTGTTCTGATACAGGGCACTTGCACGATGACACATTATTAAAAAAATGTGAGATCATTATAAATATAGATCATCATATAAGTAATACTCATTATGGTGATATAAATTATATAGATAAAAAAGCAAGCGCAACAGGAGAAATTATATATAATCTAATTGAAAACTTATCGTTAAATTTAGATAAAGATATTTGTGTTTCATTGTACACTGCAATCGTAACGGATACTGGTAATTTTAAGTATACAAACGTTACTTCTAATACACATAATATAATCTCTAAATTATATAAATACTACAATAATTACTGGGATATTAATAAAAAATTATTTGATGAAAATCCTTATGAAAAAGTAAAATTAATAGGTAAAGCTCTTAATAATCTTTACCTAATAAAAGATAATAGAATATCTATTATTTTTCTTACTCTTAATGATTTGTCTTTTCTATCCAAAAAAGTCGATATCGAAGGAATAATAAATTATGCAAGAGATATACAAGGGGTAGAAATAGCAATAATGTTAAGAGAAGTCAGTACTAACGTATATAAAGTTTCTTTTAGATCCAACACCGAGTACGATGTAAGCAAATTAGCAGTATTGTATGGTGGAGGTGGCCATAGCAAAGCATCAGGATGTACAATACAAGGAACATCACTTAAAGAAACTATTGATAATATTAGTGAAAAATTAAATATTTAAGGAAGTATTAATCATGAACGGTATCATAAACATAAATAAATCCATAAACATGACTTCTCATGATGTAGTAAATATTATAAGAAGAAAATTAAAAATTAAAAAAGTAGGTCATACGGGAACTCTAGACCCCATTGCAGAGGGTGTATTGCCAATTTGCATTGGTAATGCAACTAAAATATCTCAGTTTATAATTGAAAAAGATAAAGAATATATTGCTGAGGCAGTTCTAGGTATAAAAACTGATACTTTTGATAGAACAGGTAAAGTACTAAAAACTAATAATAGTATACCTAAAGAAAATGAAATATCAAATGCACTAAATCAATATGTAGGTGATGTATTACAGACGCCACCTATTTATTCAGCAATAAAAGTTTCAGGTAAAAAATTATATGAATATGCGCGTGAAAATATACAAGTAGATATCAAACCAAGAGAAGTTAAGATATATGATATTGAATTATTAGAATATTCTTATCCAAAGTTAAAAATAAAAGTTGCATGTTCAAAAGGTACATATATAAGATCACTATGCAATGATATAGGAGAAGTTTTAGGGTCTTTTGCACATATGAATTCTCTTGTTAGAACAAAAAGTGGTTCTTTTACTATTGAAAATACCGTTAATCTAAATAAATTTGAAGATATGAATGCTTTAGAAATACAGAATATTATGTATCCAATTGATTATCCTTTAGATCATTTTAAAAAAGTGGATATAAAAGAGTCATCTACTAAGTATCTATTAAATGGAAATATATTATTTCAAAAAAACATTACACAAAATTTAGATTTATTTCATGAAAATGAAATAGTAAAATTGTATTCTCAAAATAATTTTAAAGGATTAGGTAAAATACTTTGCGAAGATTATCAAAAAATCAAACCATTACGTATAATAAAATAAGGAGATAATAAATGGAAAGCACAATATTAGACAACCACACTAATATGTTAAATCCTACAGCTATTGCCTTAGGTTTTTTTGATGGAATTCATTTAGGACACAAGCATTTAATAAATGAAATGAAAAATAAAGCTTATAAAGGAAATTTAACAAGCTGTGTATTAACTTTTAATCAACATCCATTAAATTTAACTTTTCCTAAGTATGCACCAAAACTTATATCATCTAATGAAGAAAAAGAAAAGTTATTTAGCACAATGGATATAGATAAACTATTATTTTTAAATTTTAATGAAGAAATGATGAATTATAAACCTGAAGATTTTGTAAGAGAGATACTTGTAACCCAACTTAAAGCAAAGTATTTAATAATAGGATTTAATTATAATTTTGGGCGTAAAGGAACTGGTACGCCAGATCATCTAATAAACCTAGGAAAAAAATATGGATTTGAAGTATCGATTGTAAAACCATTTGAAGTTAATAAACAAATTATAAGTAGCACATTCATTAGAAATTTAATTGTTTCTGGTAAAGTAGAAACAGTAAAAAAATATTTAGGAAGAAATTTCTCGATAACTGGCATAGTAGTTAAAGGTAAGGAATTAGGTAAAACTTACAATATTCCTACAGCTAATATAAAAATAAAAAATGACAGAATCACTCCTAAACCAGGAGTATATTATACCTCTGTTGAATATAATAACAAAAAATATCATGGATTAACAAATGTTGGTTATAATCCAACATTTAACAATCATCCTTTTAGCATAGAAACATATATATTAGATTTTAATGAAGATATATATCATAAGCAAATAAGTGTAACTTTTAATAAAAGAATTAGAGATGAAAAAAAATTTGACTGTTTAGATGATTTAATTAATCAAATTCGGAATGATATTGCCCTAATTAGGGAAACATATACAAGATAAATATAATTTGCAAATAAAATAACCCTATGATATAATTCATTATGTTAGTTTTAACCTTTATCTGTGTGTTTTGAATCTCCGACGATATACTGTGATAAAGGCGTTTAATTAAAAAATTAGGAGGTAATAAGCTATGAGTTTAGGAAAAGAAGCAAAAAAACTAGTTATTGATGAATTTAAATTAAGTGAGAGTGATACAGGTTCTCCTGAAGTGCAAATAGCACTGTTATCAAAGAGAATTAACGAATTAACTGAACATTTAAAAGTTCATAAAAAAGATCATCACTCTAGAAGAGGGTTACTAAAACTTGTTGGACAAAGAAGAGGTCTATTAAATTATATAAAGGATAAAGATATTAATAGATATCGAGTTATTATTGAAAAATTAAATATTAGAAAATAATATAGGGCGGAAATGTTCCGCCTATTATTATATTTAGAAAAAGGGAGGAATACAATGATAAATGTATTCAAAAAAACTATAGCAGGTAGAGAATTAATAATTGAAACAGGTGAATTAGCGCAATTAGCTAATGGTTCAGTCTTTCTAAAATATGGTGAAACAAATATATTGGTAACTGCATGTGCTTCAAAAGAACCAAGAGAAGGAATAGATTTTTTTCCATTAAGTATTGATTATGAAGAAAGACAATATTCTGCAGGTAAAATACCAGGTGGTTTTATTAAAAGAGAAGGTAGACCATCAGAAAAAGCTACATTATCTGCTAGACTAATAGATAGACCATTAAGACCATTATTTCCTAAAGGATTTAGAAATGATGTACAAGTTGTGGCTACAGTTATGTCTGTAGATCAAGATAATGTTCCAGAAGTGTTGGCAATGATAGGTTCTTCTATAGCGCTGTCTATCTCAGATATTCCTTTTGATGGTCCAACTGGTTCAGTATTAGTTGGTTTAATCGATGGAGAATTAGTAATAAATCCTAACTTTGAACAAAGAGAAAAAAGCGAACTTCATCTTATAGTATCAGGTACAAAAGATGCTGTAATGATGGTAGAAGCTGGTAGTAAAGAAATATCTGAAGAAACAATGTTAAAAGCTATTTTATTTGCTCATGAAGAAATAAAAAATATAGTAGCTTTCCAAGAGGAAATTATTAAAGAAATAGGTAAAGAAAAAATTGAAGTTGCATTATTTAAACCTAAAGAAGACATCGAAAGCGAAGTTAGAGAGTTTGCATTAGACAAACTTATTGAAGCAATTAAAACTGAAGAGAAAATTGAAAGACAAGAAAACATTGATAAAGTTAACAATTTAATACTTGAAACATTTACAGAAAAATATCCTGAGAATAAAAAAGATATTAAAGAAGTAGCCTATACTATGCTAAAACAAGAAGTAAGAAAGATGATAGTTTTCAACAAAATTAGACCAGATAATAGACAATTAGATGAAATAAGACCTATCACATGTAAAGTAGGATTGTTGGATAGAGTTCACGGATCTGGATTATTTACACGAGGTCAAACTCAAGTCATGTCAGCCGTCACTCTAGGAGCTTTAGGAGATATGCAAATAATTGATGGACTTTCAGGTGATGAAAGTAAACGATATATACATCATTATAACTTCCCTTCATATAGTGTCGGAGAAACAAGACCAATGAGAGGACCAGGAAGAAGAGAAATTGGACATGGAGCATTAGCTGAGAGGGCTTTAGTGCCTATGATTCCTTCTGAAGATGATTTTCCATATACTATTAGAGTCGTTTCAGAAGTATTAAGCTCAAACGGTTCTAGTTCACAAGCTAGTGTTTGCGGAAGCACCTTATCATTACTTGATGCAGGAGTTCCTCTAAAAGCACCAGTTGCAGGAATTGCAATGGGACTTATAAAAGAAAAAGATGATGTAGTAATTTTAACTGACATTCAGGGAATGGAAGATTTCCTAGGAGATATGGACTTTAAAGTAGCAGGAACAGAAAAAGGAATAACAGCAATACAAATGGACATAAAAATTCATGGTATTGATGAAAGTATATTAAAAAATGCTTTAGAAAAAGCTAGAGTGGGACGATTATTTATTTTAGGAAAAATGAATGCGATTTTAAGTCAGCCAAGAGAAGACTTATCTCCATATGCGCCTAGAATAATATCTATGGATATAAAACCAGATAAGATTAGAGATGTAATTGGACCTGGAGGAAAAATTATCAATAAAATTATTGATGAAACAGGAGTAAAAATCGATATAACTGATGAAGGCAAAGTTTTTATAGCCTCACCTGATTTAATTGGCGCAAAAAAAGCTAAGAAAATGATTGAAGATATAACGAAAGACCTTGAAGTAGGACAAGTGTTTTTAGGTAAAGTAGCAAGAATTATGAAATTCGGCGCATTTGTTGAACTTCCTGGTGGAAAAGATGGCATGGTTCATATTTCGAAATTAACTCATGAAAGAGTAAATAAAGTTGAAGATGTGGTAAATATAGGTGATGAAGTGACCGTTAAGATAATTGAAATTGATAATCAAGGTCGTATAAATCTTTCAAGAAAAGCAACCTTACCAATGCCACAGAAAAAGAACGACAAATAAAGGCATAAACCAGAGTGTTTATGTTTTTTTTTTTAATAAAAAAAATTTTCTATATTTTAAAGAAAGGGAAAATTCTATGGAAAATTGTATTATAAAAATAATTAATAAATCAAATTATCCTATACCCAAATACCAAACTTCAGGATCAGCGGGAGTTGATATACACGCAAATTTGTCGAAATCTACATTAATAAAAAAAGGAGAAATTAAACTTATTCCAACAGGATTGTTTATTACTGTTCCATCAGGATATGAAGCACAAATAAGAGCCAGAAGCGGATTATCATTAAAACATGGTATTACCCTTGCAAACGGTATAGGTACAATTGATTCAGACTACAGAGGCGAAATCAAAGTGATCATAATTAATCTAGGTACTGAAGATTACATTATAGAACCAGGAGAAAGAATAGCGCAAATGGTTATAAAAAAATATATATATGCTAACTTTCAAGAAGTGGAAATTCTAGATGAAACCAAAAGAGGACAGGGCGGTTTTGGACATTCTGGAATCAAAAAAGAATAAAATAATAAAATTCTTCATATTATTAGTATGGAGGTAAATTATGAGATTTGAAGAATTAAAAGAACGTGAAATAATTAATATTAATACTGGAGAAAAATTAGGTGTATTTGGTAATTGTGACATCGATATTGATGATACCACTGGAAAAATCATATCAATATTAGTACCTAAAAATGCATCTATTTTTTCAATACTTAGCAAAAATGAAGAATTCTTAGAGATTACTTGGGAAAAAATAGTTAAGATCGGTAAAGATACAATAATGATCTCCCTTTAATATTCATATTATAAATAATAATATTACAAAAGTTAAATACTAATCTTAAAACCATCATAAGTAAATAATGTTTTTATTTATTAAAATTATGGAGGTAATTATATTTGAATATTATAGTACAAAAATATGGAGGCACCTCAGTAAATACCATATACTCAAGAAATAAAATTATTGAAAACTTACAATGTGCTATTAAGAATGGGTATAACTGTGTTATTGTAGTTTCAGCTATGGGTAGAAAGGGAGAACCTTATGCAACAGATTCCTTATTAAAACTAATTCCTTCTGATTATCATAATACTAGAGAAATGGATATGTTAATTACCTGTGGAGAAATTATTTCTTCTGTTGTGATTTCATCTCACCTTAAAAAATTTGGTTTTGATACTATTCCTATGACTGGAGGACAAGCAGGCATAATCACAGATGATAATTTTGGAAACAGTAATATAATAAAAGTAGAGAATACTAGAATAGCTGAGTTATTAAAATCAAATAAAATACCTGTAGTTGCAGGTTTCCAAGGAATTACTAGCCATGGAGAAATTACTACTATAGGTAGAGGAGGCAGTGACGTAACTGCAGTTCTATTAGGTATATCCTTAAATGCTAAACATGTAGAAATATTTACTGATGTAGATGGTATAATGACTGCAGATCCAAAGGTAGTTCCAACAGCAAAATTAATAAACCAGATAGATTATAACGAAGTATTTCAATTAGCTGAATATGGGGCTAAAATTATTCATCCTAGGGCTGTTGAATTAGCTATGAATAACAACATGCCAATAATGGTATATAATACAACAAAGTATACGGATAAAAGTGGTACATTAATAAACGATGAAAATTTCAATTGCCATAGAATTATCACAGCAATCGCCCATGAACATAATAAAGTCCAATGTACATTAAAGATTAAAAGTTCAAATTCTTATATATTGAATAATATAGCTAAAAATAATATAAGCATAGATTTAATTAATGTATTTAAAGATTATAGTGTATTCATTATTAATGATAAAAATAAATACAAACTAAAAAATATATTAAATGAAAATAATATATCTTATGATTTATTAGAAAATTGTACTAAAATAACTATCATTGGCAATAAAATCAAAGGTGTCCCTGGCATAATGGCAAAATTAATTTCATCACTACAAGGCAATATTGATATTCTTCAAACATCTGATTCCCATACTACAATATCCATACTCGTTGAAAGTAAGTATTCAAATGAAACTATCAATTTATTACACAATACCTTTAATTTGAATTTTGAATAAAAATTTAAACCTATTGAAATACTACTATTAAAATGGTGGTGATTAAATATGGATAAAGAAGATAAAAAAGAAAATGAGTTAGAAGACATTGAGGAATTAGGACAGACGGAAATTCCCTCATTTGAAAGTAATATTTTTACTTTGCCAATAATTGGAGAAATAGAAGGGCATGGAGAATTGCCTTCAGGTAAAAAAGCTACAAAATATGAACACGTTATACCTCAATTATTAGCAGTTGAACAAAATCCTCAATATGAAGGTTTATTTCTCATAATAAACACTGTAGGTGGAGATGTAGAAGCAGGTTTAGCTATTTCTGAAATAATATCAAGTATGACAAAGCCTAGTGTATCATTAGTAATTGGCGGCGGACATAGCATTGGAGTTCCTCTTTCTGTAAGCACTAACTATTCGTTTATTGCTCCAACTGCATCAATGACTATCCATCCTATAAGAATGACAGGCTTAGTAATAGGAGTATCTCAAAGTTTTGAATATTTTAAAAAAATGCAAGAAAGAATACTAAGTTTTGTAGTAAAAAATTCAGAAATAACCAAAGAAACATTAACAAAATTAATGTTAAATACAAGTGAATTAGCTAATGACATGGGTACAATACTAATAGGTCAAGCAGCTGTAGAAATGGGACTTATCAATGAAGTAGGAGGTTTAAGCACTGCTTTAAACAAGATAGATTCACTTACTAAAAAAGAAACTAATTAAATAAAAAGTGATATTATTTTAAAACTACTATGGTATAATAGAATTCGTAATTGAATCTATGATTTATTTAGGAGGTTTTATGAATACTATCACTTCTATTATTTTAGGAATAGTACAAGGTTTAACAGAATTTTTACCCATTAGTAGTTCAGGGCATTTAGTAATTTTTCAATATTTCTTTAATGTGACAGAAGGCAATTTGGCTTATGATGTATTGCTCCATCTGGGAACTCTTATTGCAATAATTATTGCATTTTGGAAATCAATATTAAATATGGTTATAGAATTCTTTAGTATGTGCAAAGATTTTTTCACATCAGGAAGTTTTAAAATCCATAAGAGCAAATACCGCAAGTATATTCTTAGTATAATTCTTGCATCTATACCGGTAGGAATAATAGGTATACTTTTTGCAGATATCTTTGAAACATTATTTTCAAATATCCAAGTTGTATCTTTTACTTTAATTATAACAGGAATAATATTAATGTTAGGAGAAAAAATTGGAAAGAAAAATACTAAAAGTATTGAACAATTAAGTATTAAAGAAACTTTTATTATAGGATTTTTTCAAGCTTTTGCGATAGTCCCTGGTATATCAAGATCGGGATCGACTATTGTAGGAGGATTAATGTCAGGGCTAGAAAAACAAGAAGCAACAGAGTTTTCATTTTTAGTATCTTTACCAGCAGTTTTAGGAGCAGTTCTATTAAAAAGTAAAGATATAATGGAATTAGAAAGTTTAGGCATAAGTCCTATAACTCTATTTTCAGGATTTTTTGCTTCTATTATATTTGGCATATTAGCAATTAAATTACTAGTAGAATTAGTAAAGAAAGGAAAATTACATTATTTTTCATACTATTGTTGGGCAATGTCAATAATACTAATTACATACAACTTATTTATAAAGTAATGAAATAAGATAAAAAATCATGAGATAGAATTATAAGGTACTTGAAGAAATACATATAATTAATTACTCCGATTTTCAAACTTTACACCTATATCCTAAAATAATTTTGCTTATGTAAAAATGCACAGTTTGACTGTGCTTATTTATTTGGTAAAATATAATTATAAAACCTTTGAGGTGATAAAATGGCAAAAGCAAAGAAAAAAATACAGAATAAAAATAATTCTAAAATAGTAGACGAAATAGTAGGATTAGTTTCCTTGTTTTTAGGTTTCTACATTTTATATTCCCTAATTGTACAAGTACCTGGTGTAATAGGAAAGAGTATTGATATAGTATTAAATTTTTCACTAGGGAAAGCAAGCTACCTATTTGGCTTTACTTTTATACTATTAGGTATATACTTTATTATTAAAGGAATCAAAACTTCAAAATTTGTTGTAATTTCATTACTAATAATTATTATTAATTTTTCTATACTAATTACGATAATTGATAATACAACAATAGATAAAATATTTAGTATTGAAATAATCGAGGTAGCATTAGCCACAGATAATGGTGGTGGGTTTTTAGGTTTATTATTTGCGTCTATTTTAGAAAAATTATTTTCTATAAAAGGAACCATCATCATATTAATCTTATCCACAATTATTTCCATAATTTTAATTACACAAAGATCCATATATGATACTATCAACAAAATAAAGTATTATTATAAAAATAATTCTGAAAAAATAATAAAACAAAAAAATAATAAAGTAGACAGTAATAAAAAACTTAACAATAAGAACAATGAAAATTTAAATAAAATAGATAAGAAAATTAAAATATTAGATTACTCTGAAATTCGAAATAAAAATAATGTTAAAAAAGAAAATTCTACTAAAGAACAAAATTCGAGAGAAAAATATAGTAAGCAAATCGAAAATAAAATTGAACAACTTGAAAAAGATACTACAAAAGGACCTTTAAAAGAAAATAAAGAAATCAACTATACTTTTCCTCCTATTGAATTATTAAAAACAACAATAAATAACTCTATGAATGACAAAAAAGAAATAGTTAATAATGCTAAAATACTAGAAAAAACACTATCAGATTTTGGTGTAAAAGCAAAAGTTTCAGAAGTAAGTATGGGACCAACTGTAACTAGGTATGAATTGCAGCCTGAACCCGGAGTAAAGGTAAGTAAAATTGTCAATTTATCTAACGATTTAGCTTTAAGCATGGCAACTTCAAGTGTAAGGATAGAAGCTCCAATACCTGGAAAAGCGGCAGTGGGTATCGAAGTACCCAATAAAGACAAAGCTGTTGTTAATGTTAGAGAAGTTATAGCAAATGATAATTTTAAACTACATAAGAGCAAGATTTGTTTTGCATTAGGCAAAAAACTTTCTGGTTCGATAGTGGTAGGTGATTTAGCACAAATGCCTCATTTACTTATTGCAGGTGCTACAGGTTCTGGAAAAAGTGTATGTATAAATTCAATAATAATTAGTATTTTGTATAAAGCTTCACCTGAAGAAGTAAAATTAATACTAATAGATCCAAAAATGGTAGAGCTAAATAATTATAATGGTATCCCACACTTATTAATACCAGTAGTAACAGATCCAAAACAAGCATCAGGCGCTTTAAATTGGGCAATAAAAGAAATGACAGAAAGATATAAAATATTTAAAGACAATAAAGTAAGAGATATTACTAGATATAATGAAGTTATGAAAGACAAACAAAAAGATCTAATGCCAAAAATAGTAATTATTATTGATGAGTTAGCAGATTTAATGATGGTGTCACCTAGAGAAGTAGAAAATTCAATTTGTAGACTAGCTCAGTTGGCCAGAGCTGCTGGTATTCATCTTGTACTTGCTACACAACGACCTTCTGTAGATGTAATAACAGGGCTTATAAAAGCAAATGTACCTTCCAGAATATCTTTTGCAGTATCATCAATGACTGATTCTCGAACAATATTAGATATGGGTGGAGCTGAAAAACTTTTAGGTAGAGGCGATATGCTATATTCTCCAGTTGGAGAATCCAAACCAATTCGAATACAAGGTACTTTTATATCAGATCATGAGGTTGAAAGGGTAGTTAAATATGTTAAAAATCAAATAGATAATACATACAATGAAAAAGTAATGGAAGAAATAAAAGAAGTAAATAGTCCTTTAAAAAATGATGATTTCGAAGATGAGATGTTGCCAAAAGCTATAGAATTAACTTTAAGTTCTGATCAAATATCTACTTCCATGATACAACGCAAACTTAGAGTGGGTTATTCTAGAGCTGGTAGAATAATTGATGAAATGGAAAGTAAGGGATTAATCTCTGGTCCAGAAGGTAGTAAACCGAGAAGAGTACTCATATCAAAAGAAGCATATTATAATGAAACAGAACAGACTAATGAATAGAGGATGATAATATATGACATATAATATAGGACTAGTATCCTTAGGATGTGCTAAAAATTTAGTAGACTCAGAAGTAATGTTAGGACTAATCGAAAAAAGTCAGTTTAATATAGTAGAAGAATTAAATCTAGCTCATATTATTATAGTTAACACTTGTGGGTTTATTGATTCGGCAAAAGAAGAATCAATAGATACAATATTGAAATTGGCAAGATATAAAGAAATAGGTGATTTGAAAGTACTTATTGCCTCAGGATGTTTATCTGAAAGATACAGGGAAGAGTTACTCAAAGAAATTCCAGAACTAGATGGAATTATTGGTACTGGTGATTATAAAAATATTATAAATGTGATTGAAGAAACTCTTAATGGCAAAAAAATATGCTCATATGGACATATCAATGATATATATGATGAAACATTACCTAGAAAGATATCTACTCCGAATTATACTGCATTCATAAAAATAGGAGATGGTTGTAATAATAATTGCACTTATTGTATTATTCCAACTTTAAGAGGTAGATTTAGAAGTAGAAAAATAGAAAATATAATTAGCGAAATTGAAAACCTAGTTAGTAACGGTGTAAAAGAACTTATTGTCATTGCTCAAGATATTACCCAATATGGTATAGATATCTATGGTGAATTCTCATTAACAAAATTATTAAAAGAAATAGATAAAATCGAAAATTTAAAATGGTTAAGATTACTTTATACTTATCCCGAAAATATAGATGAAGAATTAATAGCAGTAATAAAACAAAGTGATAAGATTTTAAATTATTTAGATATACCTTTTCAACATACACAAGATAAAATTTTAAAAAGCATGGGAAGAAAAACAACCAATAAAAAAATAATTGATTTAATATCAAAATTAAGAAGTGAAATTCCAGATATAATAATAAGATCTTCGATAATAACAGGTTTTCCAGGTGAAAGTGAAGAAGATTTTAACGATATGCTAAAAACATTATCATTAGTAAAAATAGATAGATTAGGTGTATTTACTTATTCTCAAGAAGAAGGTACAAAATCAGCCCTTTTCGAGAATCAGCTTTCTCAGGAAATTAAGGAAAATAGACGTGATATAATATTAAAAATGCAACAGGAAATATCATTATCAAAAAATAAATCAATGATAAATAAAAAGCTTAAAATACTTATAGAAGGTAAAACCGACAATGAAAATGTATATTATGGTAGAAGTTATATGGATGCACCGGAAATTGATGGCTTAGTATATGTACATACAGATTTTCATCTAAAAGATGGTGATTTCTGCGATGTATTAATTACAGATGCACTAGAATATGATTTGATAGGAGATAGAATTGATGAATTTACCAAATAAGTTAACTATGTTAAGAATATTAATGATACCTATATTCATATTTTTTATATTATCTGATATAAAGAATGGTCAAAACATTGCAGCAATAGTCTTTGTTTTGGCTTCAGCAACTGATTGGCTTGATGGATATATTGCACGCAAGTATAATCTAATAACAGTTTTCGGTAAGTTTATGGATCCTTTGGCAGATAAATTACTAGTATCTTCTGCATTAATTTGTTTAGTGGAATTAGGTTATGTATCTTCATGGATAGTAATAATAATAATTGCTCGTGAATTTGCTGTAACAGGCTTAAGAGTACTTGCAGCCTCTGAAAATATAGTTATTGCAGCTAGTTGGTGGGGTAAAATCAAAACAGTTACTCAAATGATAGCTATTATATCAATGCTATTTAATAATTACCCTTTTTCACTAATAAATCTACCATTTAGTACTATATTTATTTACTTGGCAGCTTTATTTACTGTAATTTCTGGAGTAGAATATTTTATTATTAACAAACAAGTATTTATAAAACAATAAAATAAGCCTAGAATAAAAATCAAACTTATAATGGAGGTAATATATGAACTGCGAATTAATAAATGTAGGTACAGAAATACTAATTGGCGATATACTAAATACAAATGCTCAATATCTCTCTAAAGAATTAGCAATCTTGGGCTTAAATATGTATTATCATACTACTGTTGGAGATAATCCTCAAAGACTAAAATATACCCTTGAAAATGCTATTAAACGATCGGATATTATTATATTAACAGGTGGACTTGGTCCTACACAAGATGATTTAACAAAAGAGACTGTAGCTCAATTATTTAATGTAAAAATGCAATTTGATCAAGAAAGTTACGATAAACTATTAAAATATTTTACTAATTCATCAAACAAAGTTACTAAAAATAACTTAAAACAAACATATATACCAGAAGGTGCATCAATTATACCAAACAACAATGGAACTGCACCAGGTATAATATTTGAAAAGGATAATAAAGTTGTTATTTTATTACCTGGTCCTCCAAGAGAGCTGATACCAATGTTTCAAGAAACTGTGTTTCCATACCTTATGGACAAAAGCGAAACGAAATTTTATTCGAATTATTATAAAATAACATCAATAGGCGAATCTTCACTAGAAGATATACTTATAGATTTAATTGATGCTCAAACTAATCCAACAATAGCAACATATGCAAAAGTAGGAGAAGTATTATTACGCGTCACTGCTAATTCTAAAACAAAAGAAGAAGCTAACTCATTATTGGACAATTATGACAAGATTATAAAAGAAAGACTGGGAGATAATATTTATGCAAATCAGGATATACCCCTTAACTCCGTTGTAGCCACAAAACTTATTGATAATAATATTTCCATATCAATTGTTGAATCATGTACAGGCGGACTTATTGCAAGTAAACTTACTGAAATACCAGGTATCTCTAAATCTTTGCATACTGGACTAGTATGTTATTCAAATGAGTCGAAAAGAGATTTCCTAAATGTAAAAGAAGAAACTTTAAATAAATATGGTAGTGTTAGTTCACAAACAGCGAAAGAAATGTTAAATGGGTTATATAATAAAACAAAATCTGATATGGTAATAGCTACAACTGGAATAGCAGGTCCAAATGGAGGAAGTGATGAAAAACCAGTTGGTCTAGTATATATCGGAATTATGTATAAAAATAATTGTATCATAGAAAAGTATAATATATCAGGTTCAAGAACAAGAATACAAAGTAAAGCAACTAATATTGCTCTCAATATGGTTAGAAAAGCAATAAAAAAATTTGACTAAAAAAAAATAATGATATATAATTTAACAGAACGTTTGTTCTATTAATATATACCCTTTATCGGGAAGGATGGTGAACCGATTTAAATCGGAATTATTATGATGGAAAAAGAAAAAGCACTGCAAATGGCTCTAAAACAAATTGAAAAACAATTTGGTAAAGGTTCTATTATGAAATTAGGTGAACAATCTGCAAAGCTAAACATAGATGCTATATCCACTACTTCTATTGGTCTTGACATTGCCCTAGGTATAGGTGGTGTGCCTAGAGGTAGAGTAGTAGAAATATATGGTCCTGAATCATCTGGTAAAACTACAGTAGCATTACATATTGTAGCAGAGGCTCAAAAAGGTGGAGGAAATGCAGCATTTATAGATGCTGAGCATGCACTTGATCCTACATATGCTAAAGCTTTAGGTGTTGATATTGATAATCTTATTGTTTCCCAACCTGATACTGGCGAGCAAGCATTAGAAATAGCTGAAGCATTGGTACGTAGTGGTGCTGTTGACGTAGTTGTTGTTGACTCTGTTGCAGCTCTTGTTCCTAAAGCTGAAATAGAAGGAGAAATGGGTGACGCACATGTTGGATTACAAGCAAGACTTATGTCTCAAGCTTTGAGAAAACTTGCAGGATCAATAAATAAATCAAAAACTACTGCAATATTTATAAACCAACTTA
Source organism: Eubacteriaceae bacterium (assembly GCA_049366695.1). Lineage (GTDB taxonomy): Bacteria > Bacillota > Clostridia > Eubacteriales > Alkalibacteraceae > JBMNCR01. Next base: position 10,732 of record JBMNCR010000027.1, on the reverse strand, counting down.
GAGAAAAAGTAGGAATAATGTTTGGAAATCCTGAAACAACACCTGGGGGACGAGCATTAAAATTTTATGCTTCGATTAGGTTAGATGTAAGAAGGATCGAAACTTTAAAGCAAGGTCAAGAAATGATTGGTAATAGGACAAAAGTAAAAATAGTTAAAAACAAAGTTGCACCTCCTTTTAAAATTGCTGAATTTGATATTATGTATGGTCAAGGAATTTCAAGAGAAGGGGATATATTAGATGTGGGAGTAACAGATGAAATTGTTAATAAATCAGGTGCATGGTATTCATATAAAAATCAAAAATTAGGTCAAGGCAGAGAAAATTCAAAAATATTTTTAAAAGAAAATCCTGAAATAGCTCTGGAAATTGAAAATATTTTAAGAGAAAATCATAATTTAAATAAAAATAATGAAGAAAACAACAATATCGAAAATGATAATGATTAATTAGAAATTAAAACTTATTATTTATAAACATCAAAATAGAAAATTTATTAGAAACTCAAGATACAAGATAAATAATCTCAGTATATATTCATAACTAAAATACCTAAGTAAAGTAAATATTCAGATTTTTCAACAATAAAAAAATTTATTATTAAAATGACTAGAAAAGTAAAACTCTTCTAGTCATTTTTTAAAATTAATAAAAAATACGTTTACCTTTATTTACCTTTTAAATATTTTAACTAAAAACATAATAGATGCTAATATCATCTAGTGTAAGAATATCTTCGATAAATTTAAACAATAGTAATATAATCATGATTTAATAAAGTTAAATAGTAAAAAAAATTCTATGTATTTTTGCATTTTTTTATTATAAAAAATTTCTAAATTATTTCTTGCTGAGCAAAAAAAATGTTATAATAACAAATACACTAAATTGTACTCTATCAGTATATTACATGAATTTTTAACAGCTTGACACTAATTTTAAAAAAGTATAAAATTAGTTACATAATATTTTATTCAGTTATTATAAAGATGATTATAATTTAGTTATTAGAGAGTATAAATTAATTTAGTTAAAAATTGAATAAGGAGGAGGTGTAGATGATTTGATTGAAGCTTTGAAAGATAATGTATTTCTTATAATTGGAATTGCAATAATAGCTTTTGTTATAGGCTATTTTTTTCGTAAATATATAGCTGGTGGTAAGATACAGAGTGCTGAGGAAACAGCAAATAGAATTGTTGAAGATGCTCTTAAAGAGTCTGAAACACAAAAAAAAGAGATTCTTTTTTCAGCCAAAGAAGAAATCCACACACTAAGACAAGAAGTAGAAAAAGAGAATAGAGAAAGAAGAAATGAAGTACAGAGATTAGAAAGAAGATTAATACAAAGAGAAGAAAATATTGACAAAAGAAGTGAAAAGAATCAAAAGAAAGAAGACCTTTTACAATTAAAAACAAACGAACTGAATAAAAGAGAAACTACATTAAATGAATTATATGAAAAAGAAATTCAAGAACTTGAAAGAATTTCAGGTTTAACCTTAGAAGAAGCAAGACAAATTTTATTAAACGATGTAGAAAAGAAAATAAAAAGAGAATCTGCATTATTAATAAAACAAATTGAGTCACAAGCTAAGGAAGATGCAGATAAAAAAGCAAAAGAAATATTGTCTTATGCAATACAAAAATGTGCCGCAGATCATGTCGCCGAAACTACTGTCTCAGTCGTTTCCTTACCTAATGATGAAATGAAAGGTAGGATAATCGGAAGAGAAGGTAGAAATATTAGAACCCTTGAAACACTTACTGGTATTGATTTAATTATTGATGATACTCCTGAAGCAGTAATATTATCCGGTTTTGATCCTATTCGAAGAGAAGTAGCAAGAGTAGCGCTAGAGAAATTAATTATTGATGGTAGAATTCATCCTGCTAGGATTGAAGAAATGGTAAACAAAGCTAAAACTGAAATAGATACAAAAATAAGAGAAGATGGTGAACAAGCAACTTTTGATACAGGTATACACGGTCTTCATCCAGAATTAATAAGACTTCTAGGAAGATTAAAATTTAGAACTAGTTATGGACAAAATGTTCTAAAACATTCTATTGAAGTGTCACATTTAGCTGGAATAATGGCTGAAGAATTAGGCGTAAATGTAAGGATTGCTAGAAGAGCTGGCTTATTGCATGATATTGGAAAATCAGTTGATCATGAAGTTGAAGGACCCCATGTTTCTATTGGAGTCGATTTGCTTAAAAAGTATAAAGAGTCATATCAAATTATTCATGCAGTTGAAGCACATCATGGAGATGTAGAAGCAAAATCAGTTGAAGCAGTACTAGTTCAAGCTGCTGATGCAATTTCAGCCGCAAGGCCTGGAGCAAGAAGAGAAACATTAGAATCTTATATAAAACGTTTAGAAAAACTCGAAGAAATCGCAAATTCATTTGATGGAATCGAAAAAACTTTTGCTATACAAGCGGGTAGAGAAGTTAGAATTATGGTAAAACCCGATGAAGTAGATGATATAGAAATGGTACATATAGCAAAAGAGATAGCATCCAAGATACAAGATGAACTTGATTATCCTGGACAAATCAAAGTAAATGTTATAAGAGAAACCAGATCTATTGAATACGCAAAATAAGGAGAGATTACTCTCCTTTTTTTTATGTAATTATTCAAATCCTATAAATTGCTTATTTTCTGGATATTATACTAATACTGCTATGATATAATAAATATGCTATTGAATGTAAACATTAGGAGGAAAAAATGAAAATACTAGTAATTGGAGATATAGTTGGAAGACCAGGTAGAAATATAATGAAAGAAAAATTGCAAAATTTTGTTTTAGATTTTAATGCTGATTTTACTATTGCTAATTGTGAAAATGCTTCCGGAGGAAATGGACTAACTGAAAAAAATACTTTAGAATTATTTGAATATGGGATAGAAGTAATAACCATGGGAAATCATGTATGGGACAAAAAAGAAACAATTAATTTTATAGATAATTATCCCAACTTAATTAGACCGGGTAATTACCCGCAACCTTGTCCTGGAAAAGGTTATACTATATATGAAAAAAATGGAATTAAAATCGGTGTAATAAATATTTCTGGAATTATATATTTAAATAATCTTCAGTGTCCATTTAATACATTTGACAATATAATAAACAAGTTATCTGATACATGCAAAGTAATAATCTTAGATTTTCATGCTGAAGCCACATCAGAAAAAATCGCTATGGGATATTATGCAGACAGTAGAGCTTCATTAGTCTATGGAACACATACTCATGTGCAAACAGCTGATACAAGAATACTTCCTGGAGGCACAGGATATATTACCGATGTTGGTATGACGGGTCCATATGACGGAATTTTAGGTATAGAAAAAGATATAATAATTAATCAACTTAAAAGTAAAAGACCAATTAAATTTAAAATTGCTTCAGGACAAGTTCAAGTCAATGGAATAATAGTTGATATTGATGAAAACACAGGAAAATGTCGTAATATAAAAAATTTTATAAATATTTTTTAAAAAGAAGGAGTTTCCATTTTTATGTAGAAGTACTATAGTTAAACAGTATTTGCTTTAATGTACGTTATAAAGGAGGCTTTCTAATGGAAGTATTAAAAGTATCAGCAAAATCTAATCCTAATTCTGTTGCAGGTGCTTTAGCAGGAGTTTTAAGAGACAAAGGTAGTGCAGAAATACAATCAATTGGTGCAGGTGCGTTAAATCAAGCTATTAAAGCAATTGCAATTGCTAGAGGTTATGTAGCTCCAAGTGGTTATGACTTAATTTGCATACCTGCTTTTACGGACATCAATATTGAAGGTCAAGAAAGAACAGGCATAAAATTAATTATACAATCAAGATAATCATAAAAAAATAGATTATAATCATTTTTTTATCGGAAAAGTATAATTTATTTGAATTAGTATTTTATCACAAACTAAATCTTTAATGATGGTAAAAATGCTAAAATACGTAGTTTTCTGTAATTTGAGATGAAATTCAAAAAATATGTATTCATCTCTTTTTTTTAATGAAAGAAATAACTGTTAACTCTTTCTAAATGAATGTCCAACTAAAGTGTTGCAGACGTTTTTTTATTTCCACGATTAATAGATTTTATAGATATAAAATGATATAATTCTATGTTATAATGTCTTAGTATCAAAGGAGAATTGTTATGGAATATGCCGATTTACATATACATTCAAATTATTCAGATGGTAAGTTGTCTGTGGAACAAATAATAAATTATGCAAATGATTTAAACTTAAAATCCATATCTATTACAGATCATGATACTATTGCAGGTACAGTTGAAGCTTTAAAAATTAATAATTCTAATGTGGAAATAATTCCAGGTGTAGAGTTCAGTACAACTTACAATAATGAGGATATACATATATTAGGTTATTTATTTAATATAGAAGATCCAAATTTAAAAGATTATTTAATGAAATTACAAATTAATCGAAAACAAAGAGCTAAAAAAACAATTGAAAAATTTAAATCTATAGGAATAGTAATTAATGAAAAAGATCTAAAAAGAAATGATGATAATGTAATAGGAAGACCACACTTTGCGCAAGTATTAGTGGATAAAGGCTATGCAGATAATTTTGCTCATGCATTTAATAAATATTTAATACCAGGAAAACCTTGTTTTGTAGCAAAACGAAAAATTTCTCCAATTGAAGTAATAAGTTTATTAAAAAAAATTGGTGGGATTTCTACATTAGCTCATCCAGGTTTAATAAAAAACCAAAGTGTTATCAACGATATAATTGATATGAAAATTGATGCAGTTGAAGTTTATCATTTTAAACACAACTCTTCACATACTAGGAATTATTATTCATTTGCAAAAAAAAATAAATTGCTAATTACTGGAGGATCTGACTGCCATTCATCGCACCCTAGTAAAAAGCCATTTATTGGTTCTATAAAAATTCCATATGATTATATTAAAAAATTAAAAGAAAAGAGAAGTGAAATTTAAATGTCATATAAGGCCGAAAGAAATAGAAATGCAACTTTTAAAATTAGTATGACTGCAATTGTAAAGCTACTAATACTAAATATGTTAAGCAAAGAACAACTGTATGGCAATAAAATTATTGACAATATTACTTTAATTTTCAAAGACAAATGGGCACCAAGCCCAGGAATGATATATCCCTTATTAAGGCAATTAGAAGATGAAGGACACATAATGGGGTGGTGGAGTGAACCAGTAAAAAGAACGACAAGGTATTATAAAATAACAGACGAGGGTTTAGAATATTTAGAAATAATTAAAAAAAATTATCAAGTATTGATAAATGATTCAATTCAAATGCTTGAAAGTATAATAAATGCAGTTTATAGTTAATTATTATGGAGGTTATAAAATGAAAAAAATGATATCAGATAGGGTGCAAAATACACAGCCGTCTATGACACTAGCTATTACAGCTAAAGCAAAGGAACTTAAAAAACAAGGGGATGATGTAGTAGGATTTGGAGCAGGAGAACCTGATTTTGATACACCTATACCAATTAAAGAAGCTGCAATTGCAGCAATTAATGCAGGTCATACGAAATATACTCCAGCTACTGGATTATTAGAACTTAGAGAATTAATCAGCAAAAAATTTAAAGAAGATAATAATTTAGAATATTCACCTGAACAAATAATAGTAAATAGTGGAGCTAAACATAGTTTGTCAACAGCTTTTCAAGCTATCTTAAATCCGGGTGATGAAGTAATAATACCTATACCATATTGGGTAAGTTATCCAGAAATAATAAGAATAACCGATGGTATTCCTGTTTTTATTAAAACAAAAGAATCAAATAATTTTAAAATGACTCCCCAAGAATTAAAAAATAAAATTTCTAATAACACTAAAGCTATATTATTAAATACTCCTAGTAATCCTGTTGGATCACTTTATTCTAAAGACGAGTTAAAAGAAATTGCTAAGATTGCTATTGAAAATAATATATATGTTGTATCTGATGAAATATATGAAAAACTAATATATGATAATAAAAAACATTTCAGTATAGCACAAGTAAGTAAAGAAATGAAAGAACTAACAATTGTTGTAAATGGAATGTCAAAAGATTTTGCTATGACAGGATGGCGTTTAGGTTATACAGCTGGAAATAGCCATGTGATAAAAGCTATGGGACGAATACAAGGACATGCAGTATCACATCCATCTTCTATAACTCAATACGCAGGTATTGGAGCTTTAAAATGCGACTCAAGTATTATTACTGACATGGTAGAAGCATATGATAAAAGACGAAAATATATGATAGAAAGATTAAATGAAATAAAAGAATTAACCTATATATATCCAGAAGGAGCATTTTACGTATTTATAAATATATCAAAATTATTTGGAAAAACTTATAATGGTAAATTAGTTAATACCTCTTTAGAATTTGCAAATGCAATATTAGATGATGAAAAGGTAGCATTAGTACCGGGAATTGCTTTTGGTTTAGATTCATTTATGCGTATATCATATGCCACTAGCATGGAAGAAATAAAAAAAGGTCTAGATAGAATAGAAAACTATATAAAACAAGGAGTGTAATAATGTCAACAAATGAATATGTAAATCCGTTAATTGAAAGATATTCTTCAAAAGAAGCATTATTCATTTTTTCTCCAGACAATAAATTTAAAACATGGAGAAAACTATGGATAGCTTTGGCTAAATCAGAAAAAAAATTAGGATTACCAATTACTGAAGAACAAATTAAAGAATTAGAAATCAACTTAGATGATATCGATTATGATTTTGCTAAAGCTAAAGAAAAGGAACTGAGACATGATGTTATGGCTCATGTACACACATATGGTGAACAATGTCCTAATGCTAAAGGAATTATTCATCTCGGTGCCACCAGTGCATATGTTGGAGATAACACTGATATAATAGTTTATACGCAAGGAATTGAATTAGTAAAAAGAAAATTAGTTAATTGTATTGATAAACTATCTGATTTTGCAATGAAATATAAAAATATGCCTACTCTAGGATTTACTCATTTTCAACCAGCACAATTAACAACTGTAGGAAAAAGAGCTTGCCTTTGGATTCAAGATTTAACTATGGATCTAGAAGACCTAAACCACTTACTTCAAAATACAAAATTAAGAGGAGTAAAAGGCACAACTGGGACACAAGCAAGTTTTATGGAATTGTTCGAAGGAGATCATAATAAGATAAAAGAACTAGATAAATTGGTTGCCAAAGAAATGAATTTTAATGATTCATATAGAGTAACAGGACAAACATATCCTAGAAAATATGATAGTCAGGTATGTAATGTCTTAAGTGGTATAGCACAAAGCTTATACAAATTCAGTAATGACATTAGATTGTTACAACATTTAAAAGAAATAGAAGAACCATTTGAAAAGAAACAGATTGGTTCTTCTGCTATGGCATATAAAAGAAATCCTATGAGAACGGAAAGAATAGGAGCGCTGGCAAGATATGTAGTAGTAAATGCATTAAACCCAGCTATAACAGCCTCTACTCAGTGGTTTGAAAGAACATTAGATGACTCAGCAAACAAACGTATCAGTATACCTGAATCATTCCTTGCCGTAGACGCTATTTTAAATATTTGTCTAAATGTCACCGAAGGATTAGTAGTTTATGAAAAAGTAATTCAACAGCGTATAAATGATGAATTACCCTTTATGGCAACAGAAAACATAATTATGCAAGGCGTTAAAAAAGGCGGAGATAGACAAGAATTGCATGAAAAGATAAGAGTTCATTCTATGGAAGCTGGTAAACAAGTAAAAATTGAAGGTAAAAGTAATGATTTAATTGAAAGAATTAAAAATGATGCTAGTTTTAAACTTAATGAAAGTGACTTTGATAATATTTTAGATGCAAATAAATATATTGGTAGAGCACCCCAACAAGTAGTAGAATTTATAGAAGAAATAATAAAACCAATACTCGATGAAAATAAAAATTTGCTTGGAGAAAAGGGAGAAGTAAATGTATAAGAAAGCTAAAAAACATTTATTTTTAACTTGTAGATTATGAAGAAAAAGTAAAAAAAAAACTAACACATAAACAGTGTAAATATATAAACTGTTTATGTGTTTTTTTTGTACTATCAAAATAATAAAGTATTATTATACTTAACTGGGGATTAGTAGCACATGTAGCAAAAAAAATAATTGCATTAAACTACTTGTAGAAGTTTAATAATTTGTAACAAAAATCGCAAATATATGATCAAATTCTTATAAAAGTTCAAAATTCTTTATATTTCTATTCTTCTATTCATTAAATTCACCATTTTTTTTATTTAATTTATATTTTTCTTTTATTAGTTTAATAATCAATTAATATTCAAATGTGGCATTGTGCTACATTTGAATATTAATTATAAAAGCTTTGCTTATTTATTCAATAAAAAAAAGTATTCTCCTATCTTTTTTTGCATGATACTTCTACAGTAAATAATTTATTTATTTATATTATGTCAAAGTTACCACAAAGGTTATCTAGCAAAGCATACTAGATGCTTTTTCACTAGTAATAATCTTATAGTTCTATTATTCTAACAATTTTATTTCATTGTTTTTTATTGAAAAAACTCGTTTTGGTATAGATATTGCTACATATAACATTAGCATAAGTATTTTACATGAAAATAATAAAAAGGAGGTTTATGATATGGTAACTTAAAATTTTGATGATTTATTTATAATCTTTAATCACAAAAAGTACTTGTTTTTCGAAATGCTGCTAATTAATACGTTAAAAAAATGCTATCAATTATTATTCTCAGAAAAATTTAAAATAATTGAAGCTCAAAGAAGGGAGATTTATAAATGAATAAAAAGTTTTTTATGACAATAGCAGTTCTATCTTTATCTTTTGTTATGATGTCACCTGGTGCAGTTACTCCTGCAATTGCAAATTTAGCTATGGCTTTTCCTAATATATCACCGTCTGTAATTATGATGCTAGCGACAATACCTTCCCTAATGATGGTACCAGGGAATTTAATAGCAGGGTCTCTTACACCTAAAGTAGTGAGTTATAGGGGAATGTTAATATTTGCATTTTTATTAATGACAATCTCAGGTATAGTACCATTTTTTTGGAGCAATTTTTATGCAATTTTAATTATGAGAGCACTTTTTGGAGTGTCTTTAGGATTAATTGCACCTCTTGGTCCTGGTTTAATGTTTGGTCTTTTTGAAGGACCAAAAGTTGCTACCCTAATGGGATTAACAAGTGTAATAATGAATATAGGTGGCATAGTATTCCAAATGTTAGGTGGAATATTATGTGTAATTAGCTGGAAACATACCTTCCTTGTACATATATTGATATTGGTTGTTTTAGCTATAGTATTTATTTGGTTACCTAATCCACCAGCTGCACCAGTTACAGAAAAAGGAGCGCCTAAATTTAAAATGCCTGTTGCTATATGGGGAATAGCTTTTGGATTTGGTTTGTTAATGCTAATAATGATGCCTGTAATGTTAAATATGTCAATTATTATCCTAGGTGAAGGTTTGGGTAATGCTGCATCTGCAGGTTTTGTACTTACAATGAATACTGTAGGAGGCATGGTTGCAGGACTATTATTTGGTAAAGTTTTTCAAAAAACAAAAAAATATACACTTCCTTTGGGATTAGGCATAGCAGCAATAGGATTTACTACTGTGTTATTTGCTAATTCTTTGACTTTATTAGTAATAGGTATGACTATGACCGGATTTGGATTTAGTCTTGGTATGCCTGCAGTTATGATGATTGTAGGAAATATGATGCCCGCATATGCAACACCAAAAGCTTTCGCTTTGATGAACAGTTTTAGTGGTGTAGCAGGTTTTGCTGCTTCATTTTTCTTTGCTTGGTTAATGGGATTAATAAATACTACTTGGATCAAATTTCCAGTTGCATTTGGAGTAGTATGCCTTGTTTCTTTTGTAGTGGTTTATACTATAATTATCTCACGTAAAAAAACTACTATAGAAACAGAAGGCGAAGCAAAATAATTTTAAATAAAACAACCTCAACAATTATTTAATCATTGTTGAGGTTGTTTTATTATAATTAATTATTGAAAAGTAGGTAAATTATCTAAATTATCATTTTTATTATTATTTGGATCACTTCTTATGAATTCTTTTCCATTTCTAGCTTTACCTACATTAACACCTTGAATTTCTCCATTACGAACCATAGGTATTGCATCTTGAATTGAATATACATTTCCATTATCAAGCATTATATCAGTTATGTCACCATCTGAATTCTTTTTCACTTTTGTGATTATCATAAATTTTACCTCCTTATTTTATCGTACATTTATTGTCTACAAAAAATTTATTCTTATTCATTATTTGTTAATTAAATTATTAAAACTTATAGAGTAGTTATTGTAAGCTTGCCAGTCCTGCATATAACTAATGGTTAAACGATAATTTAGCAATAGTTAATATTAATCCCCAAAAAGAATCCTCTTATCCTAACAGACTAACAGACTACTAAAAAAACTGAAATAGTATAAAAGGAAATCAATTACAATGAATATAATTAATAATGAATAGTTGACTACATAACGAAGTTGATGCGTGCTTTTTATACAATCTCAAACACGCTTTCGCCAGCACTAACGGAAAGAACTCAAAGAGAACCTAAATTATCGGAACTCGCGATGCTTAAGGTAATGGTGTATATCCGAACCCAGT
>JBMNCR010000026.1:0-31364 GCA_049366695.1 Eubacteriaceae bacterium | reverse complement strand
AATTCACCTTCTATTGAGCAATTATCATTATCCCAATTTATTAATTCACTATTATTATTTTTATATGATTTACCTCTTCCAAGCAAAAAAATACTCTCTAGTAAACTGGTCTTACCTTGAGCATTATCTCCTATTATTATATTTATATTTTTATTTAATTCTAAATCTAAACTATCATAATTTCTAAAATTATATAGTTTTAAGTGAGATAAATACATATTCTACAATCACCTATTTCAAAAACAATATAAACTAAAAAATCTATTAAATATCAGTCTAAAAATTTGAAAGTATTAATAAAGACAAAAGATAAAATTAAAATTTATTTAACTAATCTCATTAATATTAAAAATCATTATAAAATTTTAATAAAAAATAAGGTTTGTGTCAACAAACTTATATAATAGATTTAAAATATATGAATTAATCAATTCCTTTATTTATTTTAACAATAATAGAACCGTGATTTTTTATTTCCACTATATCATTAGGGTATATTTTTTTTCCTCTTTGAATACATACTTGATTATTAACATTAATATTTCCATCTTTAATTATATATTTTGCCATAGCACCATTTTCTACAATACCTGAATATTTTAATAGTTGATCGAGTTTAATATACTCAGTCTTAATATATACTGTTTCCATTTTTATTTCCTCCATATCAGTATTAAACCACCAAAATAGGTGGTTTAATGATCTATATATCTTACAGGTAATATTAGATACAAAAAATTATTTCCTTCTACGGGTTTTACTACACAAGGGCTTACTGCTGTAGTAAACTCTAGAAACACTTCATCTTCTCCAATAGCTTTTAAAACATCTATAAAGTAATTTGAATTAAATGCTATTTTTAATGGTTCTCCTTCTAAATCAATACTAATTTCTTCATTAACATTACCAACTTCAGAATTTGACTGAATTTCAAGTAAATTATTTCCAAAATTCATTTTTATTAAATTATTTTTTCCATCTCTAACTATAAGTGATGCTCTTTCGCAACTTGAAAGTAATTCACTAGCTTTTATTTTTGCTCTTGTAGTAAAATTTTGAGGTATAATTTGACTATAATTAATAAATTCACCTTCAAGTAATCTTGAAACTATACAAGTTTCGTCCATGGTAAATAATACTTGATTTTTAGAATAGGTTATTTTTATAACATCAGAATTATTTAAAGAGGATATTCTAAATAGTTCTAATAAAGTTCGTTCTGGTATAACTTCATTAAATTTAATATTGTTACTAATTTTACCTTGTCTTAAAGCCATCCTATATCCATCTAAAGCAATAAATTTAATTGTACCATCTGTGATTTCGAGTAATTCGCCTGTTAATATAGGTATACTTTCTGTTTTTGCAACAGAAAATATAGTCTCTTTTATCATACTCCTAAATAAATCTTTATTTAATAAAATCTCTTTTTCAGAGTATACTTCAGGTAATTGTGGAAAATCTTCACCGGATTCTCCTTGAATATTAAACTCTGAATTTAAACATCTTATATTGATTACATTATTTTCTAATACATCTATCATTACATCATCATCAGGTAATTTTCTTACTAACTCAGATAATAATTTTGCAGAAATAACTATACTACCTGACTTGTTTATTTTACCATTTAATCTTGTTTTTATACCAATTTCTAGATCTGTTCCCATAAGAAATATAGTATCAGAAGTAACTTTAAAAAGTATTCCTTCTAATATTGGTAATGTAGTTTTATTTGAAACGGCTTTTTGAACTGTATTAACTGCGTTTAATAATGTATCTTTAGTGGTAGTAAAATTCATTTAAGACCCCCCCTTAGTATATATATATATATATTATTTTAATAGTAATAATAGTAGTAGGTGCTGTGGATTTGTTGATAAGTCTATAATACGGTTAAAAGATAAAAAATAGCTAGTTAATAATATGTTGATAAATATGAAGAAATTTTAATAATTATCAACACTTATTAACATACTATTTTATTTATTACCTTGAATTTCTTTTGAAATTTTTTGTATTAAATTTTTAAAATCAAAATTGTTTTCTATATCTTTATTTATTTTGTCACAAGCATGTATTACTGTTGAGTGGTCTCTACCACCAAAGTCCTCTCCTATTTTTGGTAAGGATAAGTCGGTTAATTCTCTAGTTAAATACATAGCTACTTGTCTAGGATATGCTATAGCTCTTGTTCTTTTTTTTAGATTAAAATTTTCTACCTCTATATTAAAATATTTAGCAGTAATTTCTTTAATCAAAGAAACTGTAATAATTTCAGGTTTATTACTCGAAATGATGTCTTTAAGAGCTTCATTAGCTAAATCAACGGAGATACCTTGATTAGTAAGTCTTGAAAAAGCATTCACTCTTATTAATGCGCCTTCTAATTCTCGAATATTTGATTGTATTTTGTTTGCAATAAATATTAATACATCATTAGGAATATTAAGTCTTTCACTATTAGCTTTCTTTTTAAGAATTGCTATTCTTGTTTCGAGATCTGGAGCTTGTATATCAGTAATTAAGCCCCACTCAAATCTAGATCTTAATCTTTCTTCTAAAGTTGGTATTTCTTTTGGTGGACGGTCACTGGATATAACAATTTGTTTATTTGCTTCATGTAATGCATTGAAAGTATGGAAAAATTCTTCTTGAGTACCTTCCTTACCTGCAATAAACTGAATATCATCTATTAATAGTACGTCTACATTTCTATATTTGTTTCTAAAAGATACATTGTTCTTATTTTGAATAGAATCAATAAAATCATTTGTAAATTTTTCACAAGAGACGTAGACTATCTTTTTATTAGGCCATTGTTCAAGTGTATAATGCCCAATAGCGTGCATAAGATGAGTTTTACCAAGACCTACTCCTCCGTAAATAAACAATGGATTATATCTTTGAGCTGGTGCTTCTGCAACTGCAACAGAGGCAGCGTGAGCAAAGCGATTACTTTCACCAATTACAAAAGTATCAAATGTATACTTAGGATTTAGATTAGTATTAATAATTATTTCATTATTATTATAAGTTTCTTTGTTATTTTCAATAGTAGCAGTAGAGGGTATAACAAATTCTACAATTAAATTTTTACCAGTTACATGTTTAAGAGCATTTGTTATAAGTACAGAATACCTTGCTTCGAGAATTCCTTTTGTAAAATCATTTTCTACACCTAAAACAATAGTATTGTCATAATATGATATAGGTTCTATTCTTTTTAGCCATGTTTCAAAACTAACTTGAGTTAATTCTTCTTTAATTATTTGTAAAGTGTCATTCCATAATGCATTAAGATTGTTATTCATATTTTTCCTCCTGGAACAAGTAAATTGTTGATATTATGTAGAAAAAAAAGAGAATATATTCTATAAATATATTTACTAACAGCTGTGGATAAGTAATTATCAACGTTATTTTGTGTGAAGAAGTGGTAAAATACTAAATATATCGACAACATATCCACAATTTATCAATATACTGTGGATATGTTGATAGTGAACACTAAAAGTTATCAACATCTGTTTATATAATATCAAATAAAGTAATGCTAATCAATAATAATGTTAATAACTTTTAGTATTTTTACATAACTTAATGAAATAACATATTCTTGACATATATATTGTTTATATATATAATTTTAGAGTGAATCAAAAAATATGATTATATATAATTTAAAATATATTTTGTAAATGTATTTATAGTAGGAGGTGTCTCGGTAATGAAGATGACTTATCAACCTAAAAAAAGGAAGAGAAGTAAAGTACATGGTTTTAGGAAAAGAATGTCTAATAAATCTGGAAGAAATGTTTTGAGTAGTAGAAGAAGAAAAGGAAGAAAGCGCTTATCAGCATAGGACCGCGTAATTGTGGTCTTTTTTATACCTTCTCAAAGGCGAGTGTAAAATAGTGAAAAAAATTGTGTCTTTTGATAATAAAATATTTAGAAGTATATATAAAAATGGAAAATCAAATGCAAATAAATTATTAGTTATGTATTATAGAAAAAATGGATATGATTATAATAGGTTAGGAATTACTGTTAGTAAAAAGATAGGAAATAGTGTCGAGAGAAATAGAGTGAAAAGGTTAATAAAAGAAAGCTACAGAATTAATCATGCAAACTATAAATGTGGATATGATATAATTTTTATAGCTAGATTAAGTATAAAGAATGCTACTTTTAAAAATGTAGAAAGTGCCTTGAAACATTTGATGAAAAAAAATAATTTTATAAATAAGTGATATATATGATAAATAAAATAATTTTAAAATCTATAGAAGTATATAGGAAGTATATTTCTCCCTTAACTCCAGGAAAGTGTAGATTTTATCCTACATGCTCAGAATATTGTTATGAGGCTTTCAAAAGATATGGTGTAAAAAAGGGTTTTGTCTTATCAATAAATAGGATAAAAAAATGTCATCCTTTTCATCCAGGTGGATATGATCCATTAAAATGAAAAGGTAAAATATTAGGGGGTACCTTATGGGATTTTTATATGAGTTGTTTGGTAGTTTGTTGCATTTTATTTATACTATAGTAGGTAATTATGGTGTATCTATAATTATATTTTCTATAATAGCAAAATTAATATTATTACCTATAACTTTAAAGCAAACTAAATCTATGCAATCAATGAATAAACTACAACCGGAAATTCAAAAATTACAAAAAAAATATGGAAATAATAAAGAAAAATTAAATGAAGAAACAATGAAGCTTTATAAGGAACATAATGCAAATCCTCTAGGTGGATGCTTACCACTTTTGATACAATTCCCGATAATTATTGGATTGTTTACTGTTTTAAGAGAACCAGAAGCATATGTATTTCTTGATGGAGCTTTTGCAGCTGTAGATAAAGTATTCTTATGGTTACCAGATTTATCTGAACCTGATCCTTTGCGTATATTGCCAATTTTAGCTGCAGTTGCGACTTATCTAAGCATGACAAATACCCCTACTGCACAATCTAGTGGAAATGATCAAGCTATGGCAATGACTAACTCTATGAAATTTGTATCGCCATTAATGATTGGTTTTTTTGCATGGACTTTTCCCTCTGGATTAGCTCTTTATTGGGTGATGCAAAGTGTATTAACTTATATTCAACAAGCTGTTACTCTTAAACTAACTAGTACTAAAGAGGGTGATAAGTGATGAAAAAAGTAGTAGCTAAAGGAAAAACAGTAGAACAAGCTATTGAAAATGCTGTTAAAGAATTAAATACTACTAAAGATAAGGTAGAAACAAAAGTACTTGAACTACCAAGTAATGGATTTATGGGCTTATTTGGAAGTAAATACGCAAAAGTTGAAGTGGTTTTAAATATAGATTTTTGTCAAATAGCAAAAAAATATATAAATGATATTATTTTAGCTATGGGGATGAAAGCTGTTATTAGTACTTCTTTAGAAGATAGAGTTTTAAACATAGTACTTGAGGGAAACAATATGGGTATATTAATTGGTAGAAGAGGTCAGACATTGGATTCATTGCAATACTTGACTAGCCTAGTAATTAATAAGTATTCACAAGAATATATTCGTGTAGTAATTGATACTGAAAATTATAGGTCAAAAAGAGAACATACTTTAAAAGATCTAGCTGATAAATTAGCATATAGAGTAGTAAAGACAAAAAGTAAAATAGAATTAGAACCAATGAATCCTTATGAAAGAAGGATAATTCATTCTACATTACAAAAAAACAAAATGATATATACATATAGCGTTGGAGAAGAACCCTATAGAAAAGTTGTAATTGATATAAAGAAAACCAGCTAATGCTGGTTTTTTTAGATATAATAATAAATGATATAAAATGTGGTATAGAGGTGATATTTTGAATATATCAAATGATGATACTATTGCTGCTATTTCTACACCAGTTGGTTTTTCTGGGATTGGGATAGTTAGAGTCACAGGAAATAAGACTTTTGAAATTATTAATAAAATATTTAGATCAAAGGTAAGAACATTTAATGATTTTGAAAATAGAAAAATCATCTACGGTCATATAATTGATAATTTTACTGAAGATATTATTGATGAAGTTTTAGTATCAAAGATGAAGGGACCAAAAACGTATACTAAACAGGATTTAGTAGAGGTTAATTGTCATGGAGGAATTATTCCTGTAAAAAAAATATTAGAATTAATTTTAAAGAATGGGGCAAGATTAGCTGAGCCGGGAGAGTTTACTAAAAGAGCTTTTTTAAATGGTCGTATTGATTTAACGCAAGCAGAGGCTGTAATAGATATTATCAATGCTAAAACGAATAAAAGTTTGGATATATCTTTGAAGCAATTAGATGGTAGTATATCTAAAAAAATAAATGTAATAAGAAATAAGATTTTAGAAATGTTAGCTCATATTGAAGCCAATATAGATTACCCTGAGTATGATATTGAGGAAGTATCATATGATGAAATATTAAAAGAATCAATTGTTGTAAGAAATGAAGTAAAGGATTTAATTTATAATTCAGAGAATGGAAGACTTATAAGAGAAGGAATAAATACAACAATAATAGGAAAACCAAACGTAGGGAAGTCTTCGTTGTTAAATACGTTATTAGGTCATAAAAGAGCGATAGTAACAGAAATTCCAGGCACCACTAGAGATACTATTGAAGAATATATTAGTATAGAGGGAGTACCCTTAAAGATTATTGATACAGCAGGAATTAGAGAGACAGAAAATATTATAGAAAAAATAGGGATTGAAAAAACTAAAGACATATTAAATCAGTGCGATTTAGTTTTATTACTTCTTGATTCTAGTAATATCTTGGATGATGATGATATTGTTTTATTAAAAATGATAAATAATAAAAGAGCGATTATTTTATTAAACAAAGTTGATAAAGATGTTAGAATAAATGAAAAAGATATAAAAAAAATTACTAATAAACAGATAGTTCAAATTTCAGCAACTGAAGAATTGGGAATAGAAAGACTTAAAAAATGTGTACTTGAGTCTGTTAGTGATAACGGACTAGAACTGGAATCCTTTGAAATTGTATCAAATATAAGACATATTAATTTATTAAAAGAAACTAATGAAAGTTTAAAACACGTTATAGAGGCTATAAAAGCGAAAATACCTTTAGAATTAGTATCTACTGATTTAAAAGATTCTTGGGGTTTATTAGGTGAAATAACTGGGGATACGATAAATGAAGATATTATGGATAAAATATTTAGCAACTTTTGTATAGGAAAGTAGGTAAAATAAATGCAATATAATGCCGGGGAATATGATGTTATAGTGGTAGGTGCTGGTCATGCTGGATGTGAAGCGTCACTAGCAAGCTCAAGAGTAGGGTATAAAACTTTACTTTTAACTATGAATTTGGATTCAATTGCTATGATGCCATGTAATCCTTCAATAGGTGGTACAGGAAAGGGTCATTTGGTTAAAGAAATTGATGCACTAGGTGGAGAAATGGCAAAGGTTATAGACAACACCATGATACAGTGTAGAATGTTAAATACTGCAAAAGGTCCTGCAGTACACTCTTTGCGTGCTCAAGCTGATAAATTAAATTACCAAAAAAGAATGAAATCTATTCTAGAAAATCAAGATGATTTATATATAAAGCAACAAGAAGTAGTAAATGTCATGGTAGAAAACAAAATAATAAGAGGAGTTATTACAAAAACTGGAGCTTTTTTTAAATCAAAAACTGTAATAATTGCAGCTGGAACATATATGGAATCAAGAATAATTATTGGAGACACAAGCTATGAAGGTGGACCTAATGGTTTTTTTGCATCAAATGGATTAACTGAAAACCTAAGAAAATATAATATTAACTTTATGAGATTTAAAACAGGGACACCAGCAAGAATTGATAAAAGAACTGTAGATTTTAGTGCAATGCAAGTACAACATGGTGATAAAGAAATTGTACCTTTTTCTTTTGAAACTGAAAAAATAGAAATTAATCAACATCCTTGTTTTTTAGCGTATACAAACAAAGATACACATCAAGTAATTCGAGATAATTTACATTTATCACCATTATATAGTGGAAATATTAAAGGTGTAGGTCCTAGATATTGTCCCTCAATAGAAGATAAGGTGGTAAGATTTTCTGATAAACCACATCATCAAATATTTATTGAGCCAGAGGGCATAGAAACAAATGAATTGTATGTTCAAGGAATGTCGTCAAGCTTACCTGAAGAGGTACAATTAAAAATGTTAAAAACTATAAAAGGCATGGAAAATGTCGAAATAATGAGGTCTGCTTATGCTATTGAGTACGATAATATAGAACCAACACAGTTAAAAATATCATTAGAACATAAAGAAGTAGATGGATTATTTTTCGCAGGTCAAGTTAATGGAACATCAGGCTATGAAGAAGCTGCTGCTCAAGGACTTATTGCAGGAATAAATGCAGTGCAATATATAAAGGAAGAAGAACCCCTTGTATTAGATAGGTCTGAAGCATATATTGGAGTATTGATAGATGATATTGTGACTAAAGGAACAAATGAACCATATAGAATGATGACATCGAGAGCAGAATATAGATTATTACTTAGACAAGATAATGCGGATATGAGACTTACAAAAACTGGATATGAATTTGGACTTATAAAAGAGGATAGATATAACAAGTATAAGAGAAAAGTAAAAAGTATATATGAAGAGATAGATAGACTAAAAAATGCAATAATTAAACCAAGAGAAGAAGTTAATAATTTTCTAAAAAGTGTGAATAGCAATGAAATAACCACAGGTATATCTTTATATGAATTATTGAAGAGACCTGAAATCAAATATGAGGGATGTATTGCAATAGATAAGGATAGGCCAAAATTGCTTAAAGACGTTTCAGAAGAAGTGGAGATACAAATTAAATATGAAGGTTATATTAATAAGCAAAGAAAGCAAGTTGAACAATTTAAAAAATTAGAATATAAGTTTATACCCAAAGAGATAGATTATAATAATATAAAAGGATTAAGATTGGAAGCTCAGCAAAAATTAAATAGTATTAAGCCTAAATCATTGGGGCAAGCATCTAGGATATCAGGGGTTTCTCCTGCAGATATATCCGTTTTAATGGTGTATATGGAGCAATTTAAAAGTATAAAAAAGGAAGAAAATAATGAATGAAAAAAATTTTTTACAAGAATTATTAAATAAAATTAATATTGAAATAAAAGAAGATAGTCTCAACAAACTTTATGGTTATATGGAATATTTGCTAGAAGAGAATAAAAAAATTAATCTCACTGCAATAAAAGATAAAAAAGATTTTATACTAAAACACATAATTGATTCTATTATTATGTTAGATAAAAGTATTTTAGAAAATGGAAATAATGTGATAGATATTGGTACGGGTGGGGGTTTTCCTGGAATACCACTAAAGATAGTATATCCTGAATTAAAAATTACTTTAGTTGATTCAGTAGAAAAAAAAATTAAATTTGTTGAAAGAGCATGTAATAAATTCAATATTGATGTAAAATTAATACATGAAAGAATAGAAAATATAGGAAGAAATATCGAACATAGAGAAAAATATGATATAGTAGTATCAAAGGCATTAGCAAGTTTGCAGATTCTTAGTGAACTGTCTTTACCTTTATTAAAGGTCGGAAAAGTAATGATTACATCAAAAGGACCTAAGCTTAGTGAAGAGGTAGAGAAATCAAATAATGCTCTTAAAGTATTAGGAGGGGAAATAACAAGTATAAAAGAGATGATAATACCTAGTACAGATATAAAAAGAAGCATAGTGACCATAACAAAAGTCTCAAATACGCCGATGAAATATCCTAGAAAAGCTGGTATACCTAATAAAAAACCATTATAGTGGAGGTAAAAAAATGGAAGACAATATAATGAAGGTTGAATATATACCAATAGAATTTGTTAAGCCTAATCCTTACCAACCAAGAACGAAGTTTTCAAACACTTCATTAGAAGAGCTAGCTCAATCAATCAAAGAATATGGAGTGTTACAACCAATTAATGTAAGAAAATTTAGTGATACAACATATGAATTGATTTCGGGAGAACGAAGATTAAGAGCATCAAAAATTGCAGGATTAACAAAAATACCAGCAGTGGTAAATAAAGTTGAGGAATCAGATTCTGCGATGATTGCATTAATTGAAAATATTCAAAGAGAAAATTTAAATTTTATAGAAGAAGCTGAGAGTTATAGTCAATTAATTAATTTACATAGTTTAACGCAAGAGCAAATTGCAAAAAAAATTGGTAAAAATCAGTCGACAATTGCAAATAAATTGAGATTATTGAGGTTAAATGACGATGTTAGAAAAACATTGTTAGAAAATGATTTGTCGGAAAGGCATGCTAGAGCACTTTTAAGATTGCCAGAGGAAGAGTTACAAAAAGAGGCTTTAAATAATATAGTAAAAAAGAAATTGAATGTTAAAAATTCTGAGCAGTTAATAGAAAATATCAGAGAAAAAGTTTTAATAAATAATCATGATGAGAAACTGACAAAAGAGTCAAGAGCAAGGGTAAAGAGTTTTATTAATATGAGGATTTATCTTAATACAATAAAGAATGCTTTTAGTGAAATATTGAAAACAGGCATTAAAGCTACATATAGTGAAAAGGATATGGATGAGTATATAGAAGTAAAAATAAAAATCATGAAAAATAAATAGAAGTAAATATTATAGGCATGATATAATTTTCATAATGTATTTTTTTGATATTATTAGAGTATTATTCAGATACTCTTTTTTTATTTGTGCAAAATTGTATCACCCTTAATGTTTCACGTGAAACATTAAGGGTGATAGTGGGATCAAGAGCAGAAAGTATAAATTTGAAAGGGTGTTCTGGGAATGAAAGAATGCGGAAAAGGCATCGTAAGCTTTACCTATAAAGTAAATAGTATGCATCTAGGGTCAAGATCCTTCGTCGCATGCTCATCTGAATGACGTAACGAGTTAGGGTTGAGAGATAGTTTAATGATGTTTTGACAAGAGGTTAAATGGTTCAATAATGATTTAAAGGAAGATTAACAATGTTTTAAAGGATATTCAGAGCGAAGTGAATAATATTACTCCCTATATACTGATATACACAATTTTTGTATCTTCAACTTATTATTGCTATATACGACCATGGTTAAAAGAGTATTACAGTATTCGTATACAGCTGTAGACCCTTTCTGGCAAGCTTTTCTGGAAGATGTAGTGAGATAGGGTTGAGTGATAGTTTAACGATGGTTAAATAATAGTGATCAAAAAATAAAAGTATGCATATTTAAGAGTAATCTTACGTAAACCAACATGTTTCACGTGAAACATTTATAGAAACGTCTTTAATATAAATATTAATAATGTTAGAATAAGAATATAAATATTCAAGAGGAGAAAATTAATGACTAAAGTTGTTTCGATATTTAATCAAAAAGGCGGGGTTGGGAAAACTACCACTAATATTAATTTAAGTACTTGTATAAGTCAGCTAGGGCATAAGGTTCTAGTAATTGATGCCGATCCACAAGGCAATACAACAAGTGGGTTTGGTATTGATGAAGATGACTTAGAATACTCCTTATATGATGGTCTGGTTAACAATGTGAGTACGGAGAAGTTAGTAGTAAAATCAAGATTTTCAAACTTAGACATAATACCATCTAATCCTGATTTATCAGCTTGTGAGATAGAGTTAACCTCTGTAGAGGAAAGAGAATTAAGATTAAAAAACATAGTGAGTCCAATGTTAAAGGAATATGACTTTGTTTTTATTGATTGTCCTCCATCATTAGGCTTAATCTCTATTAATGCTTTGGCCACTTCTAATTCTGTTTTAATACCTATCCAGTGCGAGTATTACGCTCTAGAAGGGGTGAGTCAACTAATGAATACAGTCAATTTGGTAAAGAGAGGACTTAATAATGATCTAGGAATCGAAGGTATTGTGTTGACTATGTATGATGGGAGGACTAATCTTTCTTTGCAAGTTGTTGACGAGGTATGTAGATATTTTGGTGAGAATGTGTACAAGACAATAATACCTAGAAATGTAAGATTGGCAGAGGCTCCTAGTCATGGAATGACAATTTTAGAATATGATATTAAATCTAAAGGCGCAGAAGCATACATTAAACTTGCTAAAGAATTTATAAAGAAGGGAAAAATTTAAAGTGAGTAAATCAAAAAAAGGTCTTGGAAAGGGTTTGAATGCATTAATTCCTGAAAGTAAGAACACAGAATACAGTAATAATAATCAAGAAATTGATATAAATGAAATAGTACCAAATAAAGATCAGCCTAGGAAAAAGTTTAATGAAGAAAAGTTAAGTGAATTAGCTCAATCAGTGTCATTGCATGGGATTATACAGCCAATAGTAGTATCTAAATATATGAGTGGATATCAGATTATTGCTGGAGAGAGAAGATGGAGAGCTGCAATGATTGCAGGATTGAAAAAAGTTCCAGTGGTTATTAAAACCATATCTGATAAAGAAGTAATGGAAATAGCATTAATTGAGAATTTGCAAAGAGAAGACTTGAATATTATTGAAGAAGCTGTGGCTTATAAAGAGCTAATTAATAAGTTCGATATTACACAAAATGA
This sequence comes from Eubacteriaceae bacterium, assembly GCA_049366695.1. Classification (GTDB taxonomy): domain Bacteria; phylum Bacillota; class Clostridia; order Eubacteriales; family Alkalibacteraceae; genus JBMNCR01. Next base: position 18,758 of record JBMNCR010000026.1, on the reverse strand, counting down.
AATTTCTCAAAGAATAGGAAAAAGTAGGGTGGCAATAACAAATACCTTGAGGTTGCTTCAATTACCTGAAGAAGTACAAAAAAAAATAAAAGAGAACCTAATAAGCGCTGGGCATGCAAGAGCGATTTTATCAGTACCTGAAGCAATTAGAGAAAAATTTGCCAATAAAATTATAAAAGAGAAATTATCTGTAAGAGAATCAGAAAAACAGGCTAATAATATAAAAAAATATCAGTATAAAGATACATCAAATAAAGTTGATGTAGATCAAAAATTCATTATTGATATTCAAGAGGAATTGCAGAATATTTTTGGCACTAAAGTCCTTGTTAAACATGGGAAATCAAAGGGAAAAATAGAGATAGAATATTACAGTAACGACGAGTTAGAGAGGATTATTAAGCATATAAAAAAATAAATGTTTCACGTGAAACATTTATTTTGAATTTGGAGGTAAAAATGAAAAAAATATGGCAAATTATGATTGAGTGCGCAGTTATAGGTAATACAATTCATCTTTTGATGGCGCTGTTACTTAATCATTCTTATAATAATCATGGGTTTGTAATGTGGACAGCGTTTCTTTTTACTTTAATAGGTTGGTTGCTAGCTGGTTTTAGATTTGGTATAAAAGTTGATAACAAAAATGAATCTAAATTATTTTTGCTGGGTGGAGTTAGCTTGTTTCCGATTATTTCTTATGTGATTACTTGTCAAGTATTACAGGTATTATATGGTTTAAGTGACGTTCAAAATTATAATCTGTTTTATTTTTTAGGAATGCCGACATTATTTTGGAATAAAGCATTAACTCCTATCATGGAATTGTTTAATAAGAGTGATATATATATACAGTTAGATATAAACATAGTGTTTATTTATTTTGTAATATTTTCAGGTAGTTATTTGGGAATTAATCTAAAGAAATACCTAAGAAACAAAAGTTAATAATGTGTTGTATTATTGTATAGAATTAGAAAAAAACCTCCATAATATCTATTGAGGTGATTGGTATGATTATTGCTATTGATGAAAAACATAAAGAAATACAAAATAAATTAAAAGATTTGGGTTACACAATAACAAATTTAGATTCTAAAGGTAAAGTTGATGCGGTTTTATATCATAGCAAATATGACAAAGGTTTTTTAAACGACATAAATGATTTTGATTTAAAGAGTAGTACTCAAGGTAGTGGTGTTCTGTTAATAGATATTTGCAATAAAGATATAAAGAGAATTCATAGAATATTACAGGATAGGTTATATACACCTTTGTTTTAGCATAAGAGTATTATTGAATTGTGTTTTCGTTAGCACATTGATATGTCTATTAGATATACCAATGTGCACTGAGGTGTAATTATAATATAATAATTGAGAGAATAAGACCACTTACAAAAAACTATAAAAAACATGTTTTTGCAAAATTAATTGAAAGAACTTAAAGAGGACCTGGATTTTCACAACTTGCTATGCTCAAACAGTCGATAAATTCTAAACGGTTTTCTTCTCTGAAGTTTATAATGAGCGGATCTAAGAGCTGAACTGTACTATTTAACGGTAGCCTATTGATTATAAAAATGGTTTTATTGTTGTACTCAAGAAAATATACAATAACTACCACCATTCGAATTTTTTTAATGGTGATAGTTATTGTTGTAAGAAAACACCCCAAAAAGCTAGTCTTGAATAACTGTTCGTACAATTGCTTACTATTAAATACTATAACATATACTAACTAGACCTGAGAATATGTTATAATTATCTAAATAATATTAATTTAGGAGGTATAAAATGTCTTGGATTGACATTTTAATGATTGTTGTATTCATTTTTTTTATTGTAGTAGGTTTAAAGCGTGGATTAGTTTTGACGCTAACATCTTTGATATCATTTATTGCTTCTTTAGTAGTTGCGAATATGTTTTACAAGGGATTATCTGAATATATAATTAAAAATACACAAATGGATGAAAAAATTTGCTCGTTTTTATCATCGACTCTTCAAGGAGATAAATCTACTGAAGTTAGTTCGATAATTGGTTCATCTGAAGTTACTAATTTACCACAAGGTGCACAAGGATACATAGAACAATTTATCAACAATACAGTAATAGACTTATCAAGCAACATAAGTTCATCTATAGCATATATAATTGTACATATTGTCAGTTTTGTTCTAATTTTCTTAGCTGTAAAAATTTTATTATCGATAATAGCTCATATGTTTGATATGCTATCAAAACTTCCTGTTATAAACTTTATTAATAAAACTGGAGGTGGTATTATTGGTCTTTTAGAAGGCGCCATTATTAATGTTATTATTATTAGTATTATTTATAGTATTGCATTGTTTGGAGATATTGAAGTGTTAGTCAATTCAATAAATAATTCTGTTATTGCTCCATATTTTTATATAGCTTATATTTTTTATTAAGTAGATTTAATTATTAGTATTAAAAAATACATTTATAGTTTATACAAAGGATGATAATATGGAATTTGACAATTTTAAAAACGAAATAATTAAAGGCTTTAGTGAAGTTATAACAAATATAGATTGGGCAAATATTATTACAAATATTTTTAAAGTAGTAATAGTTATAATTTTAGTAAAGATAGGGATTTCTGTTGGCAATAGGATAATTGACGAGGTTATAAATACTAATAAGATAAAGAATATAACTAACGTTGAGAAATTAAATATAAATATTAATTTCAATGAAAAAAGATATGATACGTTAAGAACTATATTAAAAAGCGTATATAAATATATTTTGCTGTTTGTTGGGATTGTATCAATCTTGAGTAATTTTATTAAGGTTGAATCACTATTGGCTGTAGCTGGAGTAGGTGGAGTGGCCATTGGATTTGGTGCGCAAAGCTTAGTTGAGGATGTGGTTACGGGATTTTTTATTTTTTTAGAAGATAAGTTTTCATTGGGAGAATACATTACTGTAAACAGTTTTGGAGGAATAGTTGAGGATATAAGCCTAAGATCGGTTAAGATAAGAGACTTTTCAGGAGATTTGCATATTCTACATAATAGAACAATTTCTGAAGTAACAAACCACTCAAGAGGGAATATTCGAGCTATGGTAGACATACCAGTTTCTTACGAAGAAGACATTCAAAGGTGTATCGATGTGTTGAGAGATTTATGTGCAACAATTTCAAAGGAAAATGAAGTTGTTGTAGAAGGTCCAGAAGTGCTTGGTGTACAAAAACTAGATGATTCATCTGTGAACATTAGAATTGTAGCGAAAACTCTGCCAATGGAACAATGGGGTGTTGAGAGAATGATAAGAAAATTAGTCAAAGAAGAATTTGATAAACAAAATATTGAGATACCATATGCTAAGATGGTTATTTATAATAAGTGATTGTCTTTGTTAGGAGGTAGAAATGAATAAAAAATATGAATTAGAGGATATTGTCCAAACGAAAAAAAAACATCCATGTGGTAGCGATAAGTGGAAAATAATACGTGTTGGCATGGATATTAAAATGAAATGCGAACAGTGTGGAAGGATAGTAATGATTCCAAGAGAAAAGTTTGATAAGAGGATTAAAAAAATATTTCCCTCAGCCAATGAATAAAACTTGTACAAAAATATATATGTGATATAATAATGTGAACTGTGTTATTTCCTTGCTCTTTTTTTGAAAGAGCCATAGTCCAAAAGGAGGTGAAAGAAATGAAAAAATATGAAGCTATGTTTATCATTAATCCGGAGTTAGACTCTGATAAAACAAAAGAAATGATCAATAAAGTAAAAGAAATTATTGAGAAATCTGGAGAAATTGAGTCAATGGAGGAATGGGGAAAGAAAAGATTAGCATATAAGATTAAAAACAAATTTGAAGAAGGTTATTATGTGTTGATATATTTTAAAGCTTTAAATGAAGTTTTGATCGATTTAGAGCATTATTTCAAAGTGACTGAAGATTTTGTACGCCACATGATATTGAAGAAAGAAGATTAATTTAGGTGGTGATTGTATGAATAAAGTAGTGTTAATTGGAAGATTAACTAGGGATCCAGAATTAAGATATACAGGTCAAGGCACTCCTGTGGCAACTTTTACTTTAGCAGTAAATAGAAAATTTAAAAACAAGAATGGTGAAAATGAAGCTGATTTTATTTCCATAGTGGTATGGGGTAATCAAGCTGAGAACACATCAAAGTATGTAAGTAAAGGTAGACAGGTTGCAGTGTATGGAAGAATTCAAGTAAGAAATTACGAAGCCAAAGACGGTACAAGACGATATGTAACAGAGGTAGTTGGAGAGGAAGTTACTTTTTTAAGTAGTAACAATAATAACAACAGTAATAGAGTAAATGAATCTTCAAAAACTGAAAAGAATCAAGATTATGGAGTTCCTATGGACGATTTTCATCCTATGGAAGAAGATGATGACGATCTTCCGTTTTAGAACAAGGAGGGGAAAAAATGGCAAAACCTTTTAGAAGAAGTAGAAAAAAGGTATGTTTTTTTTGTGAAAACAAGTTAGATCATATTGATTACAAAGACATAAAAGTATTAAATAAATATATTACTGAAAGAGGTAAAATATTACCTAGAAGAGTGACAGGCAATTGTGCAAAACATCAAAGACAACTTACTTCAGCTATTAAAAGAGCGAGAAATATTGCTTTGTTACCTTATACTGCAGAATAATATAACTTTTCATGGTTCCTGTTAAGGAACCATTTTTTATTATATAATATATAAAATAATGATATAATTAAAAATAAACATATATTCTCAGGAGTGAGTATAAATGAATAATAATAAATTTATAAAGTTTTTTATTCCTAATACTAATATTTATTTATGGATAATAGGGATACTTGTAGCGATATTATTTAAATATAATTGGATCATATCAATGGTCGGAGGTATGATTCTTATTTACTTAATATATTACAAAATTTTAACGACATATAGAAGTGAAGAAAAGTGGAAAGAGATAGTAGAAAATCTTACGCTAGATATAGATGCAGCAACTCAAAATATATTATTAGAATTGCCCTTTCCTTTATTAATTATTAAGAAAGACGAAGGAGTAGTATGGTACAACTCATATTTTAGAAATATATGTAAAGTAAACAAAAATATTCTTTCAATGAAAGTCACAGATTTATTTGAAGATATGGATATAAATAAAATCAATGAAACAATTAAAAATAAAGGGTCTTTGACATATGATTTAGATGATAAAACTTATAAAATATTTTCTAGTTATGTAGAGAGTATAAACAATCAAGATATCATAATGCTCTATTGGCTAGATATTACAGATTACGAAATTATCAAAAAAAATTATACTTTAGAAAAACCTGTTATTGCATATATACAAATTGATAATTATGACGAAGTAATACAATCAAGTAGTGATAGTTATAGACCTTTAATAAGTGCTGTGATAGATAGAAAAATAAATGCATGGGTCAAAGAAATCGATGCATTCATATTAAAATATGAAACTGATAAATATTTAATAGTATTTGAGAAAAAACACTTAGCTTATATTGAGGATAAGAGATTTAATATTTTAGATATTATCAGAGAAACTCAAAGCGGAAATAAATTACCAATTACTCTTAGTATTGGAGTAGGCGTATCTAGAAAATCTTTGACATTTGTTGAAAGTCAAAAATTGTCCAAGTCTGCGTTGGACATTGCATTAGCTCGTGGTGGCGATCAGGCAGTTGTAAAAAAAGATGAAAAAATCGCATACTATGGAGGAAAATCACAAGCAGTTGAAAAAAGAACAAAAGTTAAAGCTAGAGTTAAAGCTCATGGAATAAAAGAGTTGATAGAGAATTCAGAAAAAGTATTTATTATGGGACATCAAAATCCAGATGTAGATTGTTTAGGAGCAGCTTTAGGAATTTATAGGTGTAGTAAATTGCTGGAGAAAGATTCATATATTATATTTAACAAAACAAATCCATTGATAAATACTTTGTATGAAGAGCTGATTAATGAAGATTATGAAGAAGTTTTCATCAATTCTGAAATTGCTAGAAAAAATATTACAAGCAATACACTTCTAGTGATAGTAGATGCCCATAGGAAAAGTTATGTAGAAGATAATACTTTAATTGATAAATCAGAAAAAATTATTATTATTGATCATCATAGGCGAGGATATGACTTTATAGAAGAATCAGTTTTGACTTATTTAGAACCATATGCGTCATCCACTTGCGAATTGGTATCTGAAATAATTGAATATATGGATGAAAGGATAGTATTAAAAGAAATAGAGGCTACAGGACTTCTTGCAGGGATATATATGGATACAAAGAATTTCTCTGTTAAAACAGGGGTTAGAACTTTTGAAGCGGCATCTTTCTTAAAAAGAAGAGGTGCGGATATTATTAAGTGTAAGCAATTACTAAAAGATGATAAAGATGTTTTTATAGCCAAAGTTGAAGCAATAAAAGATGCTGAAATATATGAAAATAATATAGCTATAACTACAATAACATATAGTTCAGATAAGATTAATCTAATAGCAGCTCAAACAGCTGATGAATTGCTAAATATTCAAGGAATAAGAGCTTCGTTTGTAATTGCTCAATGTGATGGTTCGGTAATAATTAGTGGCAGATCATTAGGAGATGTTAGTGTTCAATTGATTTTAGAGAAATTAGGCGGTGGAGGACATCTTAGTATAGCAGGGGCACAATTACCTAATACTGATATAGAGTCCGCAAAAATTATGCTTAAGGAACAGATAAGACAATATTTAAAGGAAGGTGAAAGTTGTTGAAAATAATACTTTTAAAAGATGTTAAAGGATTAGGTGTAAAAGGTGATGTAGTAAAGGCAAAAGATGGTTACACTAGGAATTATTTATTTCCAAAAGGTTTGGCAATAGAAGCAAATAGTACGAATATCAAAAAAAATGAAGAAGAAAAAAAACAAAAAGAATTATTAAAACAAAAAGAATTAGATGAAGCCCAAAAATTAGCAGAAGTGATAGATAATACTGTATTAGAAATTAAGGAGAATGTATCTGAAGAGGGGAAACTGTTTGGTTCTATAACTAGTAAAGATATAAGCAAGCTATTAAAAGAAAAGCATTCTATTGAGGTAGATAAAAGAAAAATCTTATTGGATAAACCAATTAGAAGTGTTTGCAATATTACAGTAAAAATTAAAACATATGCTGGCATATTTGGAGAACTTAAAATAAGTATAATTGCTGAATAGGAGAATACTTGATGGATTTAAATACAAAAATTCCACCATTTAATATAGAAGCAGAACAATCAATTATTGGTTCCATGCTGTTAAACAAAGACGCTATTGCTACGGTAACTGAAATTATTAGGGATGCTGAAGAATTTTATGATCCCCAACATAAATCTATTTTTCAAGCTATCGTGGATTTATTTAAAGAGAATAAACCTGTAGATTTGATAACACTATCAAGCAAACTAAAAGACACTAATACATTTGAAAGAGTTGGAGGAGCTGGTTATTTAACAGAATTGATAAATGCGGTTCCAACTTCATCAAATGTAAAACATTATTGCACTATTGTAAAAGAAAAAGCACTGTTAAGACAACTAATAAATGCTTTGTCTGATTTAACAAGTGATTGTTATAAATTATCAGATGAGCCTCAAGAAGTGTTGCACAGGGCAGAGAAGATCATTTTTGAGATTTCTCAAAAGCAAACCAGAGGAGATTTTATTCATATACAGCAAGCTTTAGTTGATACATTGGAAAAGATAGAAGAACTGCAAAAAAACAATAGTAATATTACAGGCGTTTCTACTGGGTTTAGAGATATTGACAATATCACAGCTGGTCTGCAGAAATCAGATTTTATATTAATTGCAGCACGTCCGTCCATGGGGAAAACTGCTTTGGCTTTAAATATTGCTCAAAATTCTGCTGTAAAAGGAAAAAAATCTGTAGCAATCTTTAGTCTAGAAATGTCAAAGCAACTTTTGACTCAAAGAATGTTATGTTGTGAAGCACATATAGATAGTCAAAAATTAAGGACAGGTAATCTAGACGAAAATGATTGGAAAAAATTAGCATACGCAAGTTCAGTATTGTCACAAAGCAAAATATTTATTGATGATACTCCTGGAATAACAGTTATGGAGATGAGATCAAAAACTAGAAGATTAAAACTAGAACATGGATTAGATATGATTCTTATTGATTATTTGCAACTTATGGAAGGATCAAAAAGAACTGAGAATAGGCAACAAGAAATATCTGAAATTTCAAGATCATTAAAAGCATTAGCTAGAGAAATGGACTGTCCAGTGGTTGCTTTATCGCAATTAAGTAGAGCTCCTGATGCTAGAGCAGATCATAAGCCGATTTTGTCTGATTTACGTGAATCTGGAGCAATAGAGCAGGATGCAGATGTGGTTATGCTTTTATTTAGAGAATACTACTATTCAAAAGATCCAGCAGATAAAGGAGAGGCAGAACTAAATATTGCAAAACAAAGAAATGGAGCAACTAGAATTATTAATTTAGCATGGCTGGAAGAATATACACAATTTGCTGATTATGAAATATACAGAGATAATTAAATCGTACATACATTAAGATAGTTGAGTTAAATAAATTTCTTTTTGACATAATAAAGATATAATTAGAAATTTATTAATCAACTTTTTTATTTAAAAAGAGCATTAGGTAATAATATATTGTACAAATGCTGACTTTCTGTTATAATTTACAACTGTTAATATATGGAGGTGAAAAAATGGCAAAAACTTTGGTAATAGTGGAATCACCTGCAAAAGCCAAGACAATAAATAAATATTTGCCTAAAGGTTATAATGTAGAAGCTACAATGGGTCATGTTAGAGATCTTCCTAAAAGTAAACTAGGGATCGATATAGAGGATAATTTTGAACCATCGTATGTTACTATAAGAGGAAAAGGCGATATATTAAAAAAAATAAAAAGTGCTTCAAAGTCTGCTGACAATATACTATTAGCTACTGACCCTGATAGAGAAGGAGAAGCGATATCTTGGCATATTGCCAAATATTTAAATTTAGGGGAAAATGATATTTGGAGAATAGAATTCAATGAGATAACAAAAAATGCCATTAAAAATGCTCTTAATCATAAAAGAAAAATTGATATAGATTTAGTAAATTCACAACAAGCAAGAAGAGTATTAGATAGATTGGTTGGATATAGTATAAGTCCGTTATTATGGAAAAAAGTGAGGAAAGGTTTAAGTGCGGGAAGAGTCCAATCTGTTGCTACAAAAATAATTGTTGATAGAGAAAAAGAAATAATGGATTTTGAAAGTAAAGAATACTGGACTCTTGCTTTAAAACTTACTAAAGACAAATCTGATAATGAATTTGAAGCAAAATTTCATACTATGGATAATAAAAAAATTGAGATCAGTAATGAAGAAATGGTTAATAATATAATTAGTGATATAGAAAAGAATGATATTATAGTTAGTAATGTTAAAAAGGGTAAAAAAAATAGAAAATCACCGAACACTTTTACTACTAGTACATTGCAACAAGACGCATTTAATAAACTAAATTTTTCCACAAAGAAAACTATGAGTATTGCACAGCAATTATACGAAGGATTAAATATTGAAAAACATGGACATGTTGGGTTAATTACTTATATGAGAACTGATTCCATAAGAATCTCTGAGGAAGCAAAGGATAGTTGTAAAGAATACATACAAAATAAGTTCGGAAATGAATATATTGGAGTGAATAATAAAGCTAAACAAAAAGGGAAAAATATACAAGACGCTCATGAAGGTATTAGACCAACATCTATGGAATTTGAACCTTCAAAAATAAAAGATTTTTTAAAACGAGATCAATACAGATTATATAAATTAATTTGGAATAGATTTGTAGCAAGTCAAATGTCCAATGCTAGTTATGATACTACTACTGTTGATATAGTTTGTGACAAATACAAATTTAGAGCAACTGGGTCAAAACTAACATTTAAGGGATTTATGAAAGTTTACGATATAGAAGGTGATGTGAAGGATAATAATGAAAAAAACATTATTCCTGAACTTAATAAAGATGAAAAATTAGCGATAAAAGATATAGCTAAAGAACAAAAATTTACTATACCCCCGTATAGATTTACTGAGGCTTCCTTAGTAAAAATTCTCGAAGAAAAAGGAATTGGAAGACCGAGTACTTATTCGCCTACTATTCAAACGATAATTTATAGAGGATATGTAGAAGTAGAAGAAAAAAAATTCTACCCTACTGAATTAGGATTTAAAGTTACAGAATTAATGGAAGAATATTTTAATGATATTATTGATGTAGGATTTACTGCAGAAATGGAAGATTCATTAGATAAAGTTTCAGAAGGTAATATTTTATGGAAAGATATAATAGTAAAATTTTATGAAAATTTTTCTAAAGAATTAGAATATGCAGAAGAAGTAATGGAAAAAATAAAAATCGAAGATCCTGTGTCTGATGTAAAATGTGAAAAATGCGGAAGGTTTATGGTAATAAAAACAGGACGTTATGGTAAATTTTTAGCTTGCCCAGGATTTCCGGAATGTAGGAATGCAAAAGCTTTTAATGAAGAACTAGGAGTTCAGTGTCCAGAATGTTCAGGAAGTATCGTTGTAAGAAAAACAAAAAAAGGAAGAACTTTTTATGGATGCAACAATTATCCAGAATGCGAATTCGTTAGTTGGGATAAACCTTTAAATGATAAATGTCCAGAGTGTGATAGTATGTTAATGCAAAAAGGATACGGAAAAAGGATAAAAGTGTACTGTTCTAACGAAAAGTGTGATTATGTGAAAAAATAAATTGTAGTACTTACGGAATAACATATATTTTTTTAGGGAAGAGTATAATGTATTAATATAACATCAATAACTGACACTATTATTATAGCAAGTAAGATAATAGGATTTTTCAAAAAGTCTTTGGTTTTGAAATTTTCTACAAAGTAAAATTTAGAAAAATTTATAAACTTTTAGGCACATGAGTTGTCTAAAAGTTTTTTTAGTTAACAATGAAAATTTGAACGTACTTGTAAATAAAAGTTGTATAAAGAAAGTATTTTCATAGTAATTTTTAAAAAGGAATAATTATTATAAGTCAAATAACTAAAAAAAGTTGAAATATTACGAACGATATGTAAATATTGATTATCATTGTTCGCTTTTAGTTGATATTATTTACTATTTCTGATAATATTATTATTGGACATTTATGTAGGAAAGTGGTGTATACTATGAAATGTTACGATGTCATAATAGTTGGAGCAGGACCGGCTGGCATATTTTGTGCTATGGAACTTGTGAAAAATAATAAAGACATTAGTATATTAATACTTGAAAAGGGTAACTCAATTGAAAAAAGGATATGTCCAAAAAGAAAAACAAATAAATGTATAGGTTGTAAACCATGCAATATTACGACTGGATTCGCAGGTGCAGGTGCATACTCTGATGGGAAATTATCTCTTTCTCCTGATGTTGGAGGAGATTTGCCATCATATATTGGATATGATGAAACGAATAGACTAATTAAATACGTTGATGGTATATATTTAGAATTCGGAGCAGATGAAAAAGTATATGGAATAGATTGTGAATCAAAAATAGAGGACATAAGAAAAAAAGCAATACAAAGCAATCTAAAGCTCATACAATGTCCTTTAAGGCACGTTGGAACTGAGGTAGGGTATGATATTTATAGAAGGTTTGAAGAATATCTATTAAATAAGGATATAGATATAATGTTTAATAATCCAGTTACTGATCTAATTATTTATGAGGATAAGATTACAGGAGTAATTGCTGATAAAGAATACAGCGCAAAAAAAACTATTATTAGTGTAGGAAGAGAAGGATCAGATTGGTTTAATAATATGTGTATTAAGCATAAAGTTAAAACAAGTGTGGGTAAGATTGATTTAGGTGTCAGAGTAGAATGTCGTAATGAAATAATGGAAGAAATAAATGATGTTCTATATGAAGGGAAATTAGTATATTATACAGCTACTTTTGATGATAAGGTAAGAACATTTTGTTCAAATCCTGGAGGGGTAGTTGCTACTGAGTATTACGATGATAAATTAGCAGTAGTAAATGGACATAGTTATAAAGCTAATAGCTTAAAAACAAATAATACAAACTTTGCATTACTTGTATCAAAGGGATTTACAGAACCATTTAATTCGCCTATAGCTTATGGTAAATATATTGCTGGCTTAGGTAATATGTTATCAGGAAATAAAATTATTGTACAAAGGTATGGAGATTTTAAAAAAGGAAGAAGAACTACAGAAGATAGACTTTATAGAAATAATATACAACCTACATTAAAAGATGCTGTGCCAGGAGATTTGGGTTTAGTTCTACCATATAGGATTTTAAAAGATATCGATGAAATGATTTTAGCACTAGATAATGTTACTCCTGGACTAGCTAGTGAGGAAACTTTATTGTATGGGGTAGAGGTAAAATTTTATTCAAATAAAGTAAAGGTCAATGAAAACTTTCAAACTAATATCGAGAATATGCATGTTTTAGGTGATGGAGCTGGAATAACAAGAGGTTTAATGCAGGCATCCGTAAACGGTGTATATGTTGCAAGAAAAATAAAAAATTGCATTTAATAAAGGAGGCATTTATATGAGTAGCTTAGTCGTTATCGGTGCGCAATGGGGCGATGAAGGTAAAGGTAAAATAACTGATTATTTAGCTCAAAAAGCTGAGGTAGTAATGAGATATCAAGGAGGTAACAATGCTGGTCACACTGTAGAGGTTGAGGATAAAAAATATAAATTACACTTAATCCCTTCAGGAATAATTAATCGTGAGAAACCATGTTTAATTGGCAATGGAGTAGTTATTGATCCTAAAGCACTACTTGAAGAAATTGATTATTTAGAAAATAATTCAATAGCTGTTGATAGTTTGATTATTAGCAGTAGAGCACATGTTATTATGCCGTATCATAAGGTTTTAGACGAACTTTCTGAGGAAAGTTTAGGAAATAATAAAATCGGAACAACAAAAAAAGGAATTGGTCCTACATACATGGACAAAACTCAGAGAATAGGTATTAGAATACTTGATCTAATTAATCCATCAGTTTTTGCAGTGAAATTAAGAAAAAATCTTGATGAAAAGAATAAATTATTAAAACTAATATATAATAGTGAAGAATTGGATTATGATAGTATTTTTAATGAGTATATGGAATATGCAAAAAAAATTAAACCTTATGTAAAAGATACTTCTGTTGAAATATATAAATATTTGGAAAAGGGTAAAAAAGTGCTATTTGAAGGAGCACAAGGTACATTATTAGATTTAGATTTTGGTACTTATCCTTATGTTACTTCATCACATCCTGGTTCAGGAGGAGTTAGTATAGGTGCAGGAGTAGGTCCTAAGAATATTAATAATGTTTTAGGAGTGGTAAAAGCATATACCACTAGAGTTGGTGAAGGACCTTTTCCTTCAGAATTATTTGATGAAATAGGCGAATATATTAGAAATAAAGGGTTCGAATATGGTACCACTACTGGGAGACCAAGAAGATGCGGATGGTTTGATTCGGTAATATTGAATTTTGCAGTGAGAGTTAACGGATTAACGTCAATAGCATTAACTAAATTAGATACATTGGCTGGTATTGAGAAATTAAAAATATGCGTAGGGTATGATTATAATGGAGAAAAAATATATGATTTCCCGGGTGATTTAGAAAAACTATCTAAATGCAAGCCAATATATGAAGAATTCTCTGGATGGGAAGAAGATATATCTACTTGTAAGAGTTATCTAAAATTACCTTCTAACACTAAAAAATATATTAAAGCTATTGAAGATTTGGCAAAAATCAAAGCTTCTATAATATCAATAGGTGCAAAAAGAAGTGAAACAATAATAGTTGATGAATTATTTTAAGACATTAAATAATGAAGCAGAGTTTTTTTTACTTACAAGAAATTGTTAAATTGTTTAAAATAAAAATACTACTTTGATATTGGTTAAGATCTTGTTGAAAGTTTACTAAAAATGTGAGGAATTTTATAGATGAATATTAAAGGCAAATGTTACTTAGTGGCAACTCCTATAGGTAATTTAGAAGATATTTCATATAGGGCAGTTAGAATATTAAAAGAGGTAGATATAATTGCTGCAGAAGATACTAGAAATACTATTAAGTTATTAAACTACTATAATATTTCTACAAAACTTACAAGCTATCATCAACACAATGAAGTAGAAAAATCTTCATATTTAGTCGACTTGATACAAAAAGGGTCTAATATTGCAATTGTATCAGATGCTGGTATGCCAGGAATTTCGGATCCTGGTTATGAAATGGTTTTAACCTGCATTTCAAATGAAGTCGAGATACAAGTTATACCTGGAGCAAGTGCAATGATTAGTGCTTTAGTTATTTCTGGAGTTGACTCATCAAAATTTACATTTCAAGGATTTCTATCAAAGGATAAAAAAGAACGAAAAAAAACTTTGACAAAATTAATGTTTACAGAAGAAACAATAATTTTATATGAATCTCCACATAGATTATTGAACACATTAGGAGAATTGAAAGAAACTTTAGGAAATAGAAATATATCAATCGTAAGAGAATTAACAAAATTAAATGAAGAAATAATTCGAGAAGATATTTCTCGGGCAATAAATTATTTTATGACAAATTCTCCAAGAGGAGAGTTTGTTCTAGTAATCGAAGGAAACAAGGAAAAGGATAATAATATTGATGATTGGCAAAATATATCTTTGGATGAGCATTTAGAGTATTATCTAAATAAAAATGTTGAAAGAAAAGACGCTGTAAAGCTAATTGCTAAGGATAGGGGTATACCAAAAAGAATTGTTTATGAAAAATTTATGAAAAAATAAGAACTTCAATGAAGAAGTTCTTATTTTTTCAAGTCTGACATACATTCAGGGCAAATGTTCTTTCCTTTATAGTTCAGTACATTTTTTGCGTTTCCACAGAATATACAAGCTGGTTCATATTTTTTCAACACAACATAATTACCATCCACAAAGATCTCTAGAGAATCTTTAATATTAATATCAAGCGTTCTCCTTAATTCTATTGGAATGACTATTCTTCCCAACTCATCAACTTTTCTTACAATACCTGTAGATTTCAATGAAAAGTCTCCCCTCTTTTGCAATTTTCGACACGTTATTCAATAAATATTATATCAAACTTTAGTTTACAAATCAATGTATATAAAGAAAAAAATGTATTTTAACAAATAAATATTTATTTATAATTTGTGGAGGGCACTTTAGTTATAAATTTAGGCATAAAATATGAATATTATTATAAATTTATTAATAGGTGATAACTATGATTAACAATATTTGGTTTTATATGATTGTATTGAGTATTATCTTTGGAATTATTAATGGAAACGCAAAAGATATCACAGAAGGAGTAATTAATGCATCTATACAATCAGTACAATTATGTATAAGTTTTGTTGGAATTTGGGCTCTGTGGCTAGGTTTAATGGAGATAGTTCAAAAATCTAGATTACTTGATAAGTTATCTAGATTACTATATCCAATATTAAAAGCATTATTTCCAGATATTCCGAAAGGGCATCCGGCATTTGGGGCTATTTCACTAAATATGTCTGCAAATCTACTAGGTATAGGAAATGCGGCAACGCCTTTTGGGATAAAGGCTATGAAAGAAATGCAAAAGTTAAATACTTCCTCAGAAGTAGCATCTGATTCAATGTGTATGTTTTTAGTGATAAATACTTCTTCTATACAATTAATACCTACAACTATTATTGCCCTTAGGCATTCATTGGGTTCTTCAAATCCCACAGCAATTATTATTACTTCAATAATTGCAACAAGTGTTTCTACAATAGTGGGGATATTTTTTGTACTTTTTTTTAGGAGAAAAGAAACTTGTAGAAAAGGGAGGTAATTCTTATTGCTGATTTTATATCTTCTCTAATAATTCCATTAATTATTCTAAGCATATTGATATATGGAAAAAAAGCAAAGATTAATATGTATGATGTTTTTGCACAAGGAGCAAAAGAAAGCATTAATACTGCATTATCAGTATTTCCATATATTACTACAATGATTATTGCAATATCAATATTTCGTACATCTGGTTTATTAGATTATATTATTAATATATTTTCTCCTTTGTTAAATATTTTAAAAGTACCAAAAGAAGTATTGCCTTTAGCTTTGATGAGACCCTTATCAGGCTCGGGAAGCTTAGCTATTCTTACAGACATACTTGTTAATAATCATCCGGATAGTTTGATTGGAAAAATTTCTTCAACTATGATGGGCTCAACAGAAACTACTTTTTATGTGATTGCTTTGTATTTTGGAACAATAGGAATTAAAAGATATAAATACGCTGTAAAAGCTGCTCTTTTTGCAGATTTAGCAGGAATTATTGCGTCTATTGTTATATGTAATATAATTTTTACTTGAATTTAATAAATTAATATGTATAATAATATTTATAAATCATATTAAAAAGTAATGATGGGAAGAGTACGTTGACAAGTATGTATATAGAGAGTCAGAGATGGTGAAAACTGATTGCAAAAAGTTAATGGAATATGGCCCCTGAACTGTTTGTGTGAGGGTTTAATCTTAGCACATATCGTAGCTGGCGTTAACAGAATGTGACTTTCACATATAAGGCTATTACTATGTATATAGTATGGTAAAGTAAGGTGGTAACGCGTGAGATATCTTTCGTCCTTTAATGGGTGAAAGTTTTTTTTATTTGGTTTAAAAATTTATTTTATATTATTTGGAGGAGGAAAAGTTATGAAAGGCAATTACTATATTACTACACCTATATATTATCCCAGTGGCAAACTTCATATTGGTCATACCTATACAACTGTCGCTGCGGATGCAATGTCTAGATATAAAAAGTTAAAGGGATTTGATGTGTTTTTTTTGACTGGGACAGACGAACATGGTCAGAAAATTCAGGAAAAGGCAATGGAAAAAGGTATTACTCCTAAGGAATATGTAGATGAAATTGTAGATGGCATTAAAAAACTTTGGAATACTATGGATATAGAGTATGATCACTTTATCAGAACCACTGATAATTATCATGAAGAGTCAGTGAAAAAAATATTTAATACTTTATATGAAAAGGGAGATATATATAAATCATATTATGAGGGGTGGTATTGTACTCCAGACGAAGCATTTTGGACAGAAACACAATTAGTAGATGGAAAATGTCCTGATTGTGGAAGAGAGGTTAAGCAAGCAAAAGAAGAGGCTTATTTTTTCAAGATGTCAAAATATACTGACAAATTAATAAAATATATAGAAGAAAATCCAGAATTCATACAGCCAGAATCAAGAAAAAATGAAATGATTAATAACTTTTTAAAACCAGGGTTACAGGATTTGTGTGTTTCACGAACTTCATTTGATTGGGGAATACCTGTAGAGTTTGATCCTGGACATGTGGTTTATGTATGGATAGATGCTTTGTCAAATTATATAACAGCTTTAGGATATTTAAATGAGAGAGATCAATTAATGGATAAATTTTGGCCAGCTGATGTACATTTAATTGGAAAAGATATTTTGAGATTTCATACAATATATTGGCCTATTATGTTAATGGCGTTGGATTTGCCATTGCCGAAACAAGTTTTTGGTCACGGATGGATACTGTTAAAAGGTGGGAAGATGTCAAAATCCATAGGAAATGTAATTGACCCAGAAACTTTATCGGAAAAATACGGAGTTGATTCCTTAAGGTATTACGTATTAAGAGAAATGCCATTTGGATCAGATGGTATATATAATGAAGAGGCATTGATTGGTAGAATTAATTCTGATTTAGCCAATGATCTAGGAAATCTATTGAGCAGAACAATTACCATGACAGAAAAATATTTTGATGGAATTATTCCTGAGGATAGACTAAAAAATGATATAGACAATGATTTAATGGAAATTGCACTTAAAACGCCAAAAGATGTAGAGAACTATATGGATAAACTAGAATTTAGTAATGCATTAACTTCTATATGGAAATTGATTTCAAGAGCTAATAAATATATAGATGAAACTACACCGTGGATATTAGGAAAAGATAAAACTCAATCCTCAAGATTGGGTCAAGTGCTATATAATCTTACAGAGGTGCTAAGGATGGTAGCAGTTATGATATTTCCATTTATGCCTTCTACTTCAAGAAAAATAGCTGAGCAATTAAATATTAAGGATAATTATCTTTTATGGGAAAGCTTAGACACATTCGGTAAATATCCTGAAAACAATAAAGTAACAAAAGGGGAATTGTTATTTCCTAGGATAGATACTTCAAATAAAAAAGATGAAAAGAAAAAGATTTCAAAACAAAAAACTAAAAAAGAAGATATAGTCGAAGAAATAACGATAGAAGATTTTTCAAAAGTTAAATTGCGTACTGGGGAGATAATATCGGCACAAAGCCATCCAAATGCCGACAAATTGTTGGTATTAAAAATTAAACTAGGTGATGAAGAAAGACAGATAGTATCAGGGATATCAAAATACTATACTTGTGATGAATTAGTTGGAAAGAAAGTAGTAGTGGTTACCAATTTAAAACCTGTTAAACTAAGGGGAGTAGAATCTCAAGGAATGATATTAGCCGCTGCAAATAAAAAGGAGTTAAATCTTGTTACTATTGATGGTGATTTAGGATCTGGTACAA
>JBMNCR010000025.1:30568-57830 GCA_049366695.1 Eubacteriaceae bacterium | reverse complement strand
ATACTATTCTAAAATATTATAATCTTTGAATTAACATTGAGATAGTATATACAATAATATAGAATCAATATATATTAGAATGAAGGAGTGAAATGAAAAATGTTATTAAAAGATCGTATTGTATTTATTACTGGTGGTGCAATGGGGATTGGCAAAGCAATTGCTCAAGATATGTGTAGAGAAGGAGCAAAAGTAATAATAGGAGATATTTCTAAAGAATCAGCATCAAAAACAGTAGAAGAAATAAAATCTAGTGGTGGGCAGGTATGTTTTAAGCAAATAAATGTTACAGATCTTCAAGGTCTTCAAATAGCTGCAAAAGAGATAGAAGAAGAAGTGGGCAGTATTGATATTTTGGTGGTAAATGCAGGTATATCAATAAAAAAACCTGTAGAAGAAATTGATGAAACTTTATGGGATAAAGTGATGGATATTAATTTAAAAGGGTCATTTCTAACGGTTAAGGCTTTTCTTTCACATATAAAAAAAAGTGAACATGGAAAAATTGTAATTATATCATCGGGATCTGCTTTGACAGGGACTGGCGGTGGACTACATTATGCAGCATCAAAGGCAGGACAAAATGCAATGGTTTTAAGTCTAGCAAAGGAATTGGGACCTGTGGGTATTAATGTTAATGCAATTGCTCCAAGAGTAATACAAACAGATATGTTGGATGCGTTGTATCCAGATGAAAAAAGTAGAAAAGAACTTATTAATAAAATACCTATAAGAAAAATTGGACAGCCAGAAGATATTGCATATATGGCTTCTTTTTTAGCCTCTGATAAATCATCCTATTTACATGGTCAGATAATACTATTAGATGGAGGAAGAACATTTCAATAAAGAATGAATAATATTTCCTCAGATTGGTCAATAATACTAGTAATAGTGAAATTTGGGGTGTATTTTAATGCAAAAATATAGTATAAAATATGTAGATTATTTTAACAAATTGAGAAACAAACTAATTATTAATTATGAAAACAAAAAAAAAGCTGATAATAAAATTAAGATAAAAGAATACAATGATAATTTTATAAGTATATTAAACAAAGCGAAAATAGATCTTGAGCAATCAAAGAATTATTTTTCGAATGTTTCTGATCCTGATTTAGTCGACTATGCATCACATAAAATAATGGCAAATAAATCTTTTTACACTTATTTAATAAAAAAAGCAAAAGAAGAAAATATACATTTGGATTATTAATTTTACGAATAAATATCACCAGTTCGAATATTTATTAACAAGAACTCAGAATGGTGATATTTAATAGCATAGGTATACTAACCATGGTGTTTACATGTCCCATTACTAATTAATTTTGGAGGTGTGTAAAAGATGGAAAAGAAAATAAAGTATAATAAAAGTGGTTTTAATAGGTTAATAAATAAATTAAAAAGTAAATGTAATGCTAGAAGTAGTTTAAATAAAAAAATAAAAAGACAAAAATACAATGATGAATTTATTATTTTAATAAATAAAGCAAAAATGGATCTTGAGCAATCAAAGAATTATTTTTCGAATGTTTCTGATCCTGATTTAGTAGATTATGCGTCGCATAAAAT
Organism: Eubacteriaceae bacterium; assembly: GCA_049366695.1. Lineage (GTDB taxonomy): Bacteria > Bacillota > Clostridia > Eubacteriales > Alkalibacteraceae > JBMNCR01. Next base: position 56,255 of record JBMNCR010000025.1, on the reverse strand, counting down.
AATGGCGAATAAATCTTTTTACACTTATTTAATAAAAAAAGCAAAAGCGGAAAATATACGATTAGATCATTTTTTTTAAGAATAAATATCACTATTTCGAATATTTATATATAATAACGAAGGATGGTGATATTAAATGGGTATAGGCTTGGAAACTGACGCAATATTAGCATATTCTGTAGGTTTGTTAATATTATATTTGTTGGGTAGTTCATTAATAAAAGTTTTTAAAATGCCTATAAAGATTATTATAACGATTTTTGTAAATAGTATTATAGGCGGAATATTGTTATTTGCAATAAATATATTTGCTGAAAATTTTAATTTTCAAATAGGTGTTAATCCAATTAATGCAATGATAGTAGGGGTGTTGGGAATTCCTGGTTTAATCATGCTAATACTTTTAAGGTTGATATTATAATAAATATAAGAAAACCTTTACTATAATTATAGTAAAGGTTTTTTTTGTAAGTATTTTACATATAACATGCAAACCATTACATATAGAAAAATAAATGCTTTTATGATAAAATGTTGTAAATATTATTGAATACTATTAATTGAAATCATTTTCAAGAGGAGGAACTAACGAATGAAGGGTATTGGGGCGTCCCCGGGCATTGCAATTAGCAAGGCTTTTGTAATAAAACATGAGGAAATAAAAATAAATACTGAAAAAACTGAAGATTTACAGTCACAATTATTAAAAATAAATGATGCATTGGAGTCTTCAAGAAAACAGATCAATGCTGTAATGAAAAAAGCAACAATGGAACTTGGGGAAGAAGAAGCAAAAATTTTTGGAGCACATTTGATGGTGCTTGATGATCCAGAGTATATAGGTCAAATAACAGAATTAATAAAAAATGAAAAGATAACTGCAGACAATGCAATCAAACAAATAACAGATCAATTCATATCAATTTTTGAATCAATGGATGATGTTTATTTAAAAGAAAGAGCTGCTGACATAAAAGATGTTGGTGGAAGAATACTAAAAAATGTTTTAGGGATAAAAAGTAAAAACTTAAACGAAATTAGTGAAGATGTAATAATTATTGCTTATGATTTGACACCATCAGATACTGCTCAAATGAATAAAGAAAAAGTTCTTGGTTTTGCAACTGATATTGGTGGAAGAACATCTCATACTGCAATAATGGCTAGAAGTTTAGAAATTCCTGCAGTTCTTGGTTTAAAAACTATTACTCAAGAAGTTAAAGATGGAGATATTTTAATTGTGGATGGATTAGCAGGCGAAGTAATGATAAATCCTTCTGAGGACATATTACATAAATATGAAAAAAAGAAAAGAGAATATGAAAATTATATAAAAGAATTAGAAGAGTTAAAAGATTTGCATGCAGAAACTAAAGATGGATATAGAATAGAGTTAGTTGGAAATATTGGTACTCCAAATGATGTTAAAGGGGTGTTGAGAAATGGAGGACAAGGTGTTGGTTTATATAGAACTGAATTTCTATATATGGATAGCGACACCATGCCAAGTGAAGAAAAACAATACAAAGCATATAAAGAGGTATTAGAAAATATGGGAAATATGCCTATTATTATTAGAACTTTAGATATAGGTGGAGATAAAAAATTACCATATTTAAAACTAGAAGAAGAAATGAATCCATTCTTAGGGTTAAGAGCTGTAAGATTGTGTTTTAAAGAAAAGGAATTATTTAAAACTCAATTAAGAGCTATTTTAAAAGCAAGTGTGTATGGGAAAGCATTAATAATGTTTCCAATGATTTCTAACATACAAGAAGTAAGACAGGCAAAAGCTATATTAGATGAATGCAAGCTTGAATTAGAAGAAGAAAATGTAAAATATGATAAAGATATTCAAGTAGGAATAATGGTAGAGATTCCCTCGGCAGCTATTGCAGCAGATATTATAGCAAAAGAAGTTGATTTCTTTAGTATAGGAACTAATGATTTATGCCAATATACTTTAGCAGTCGATAGAATGAATGAAACAGTTTCTTATTTGTATCAACCCTTTGACCCGGCGATACTTAGATTAGTAAAAAATGTAGTAGATGCTTCACATAAGTATAATAAATTTACTGGTATGTGTGGAGAAATGGCTGGAGAGCCATTAGCGACACTAATATTATTAGGGTTAGGGTTAGATGAATTTAGTATGAGTGCATCATCTATACCTCAAATAAAAAAAATAATACGAAGTGTAACTAAAGAGGAAGCTGAAAAAATTGCAAGTAAAGCTTTAGAATTATCTACGGCTGAAGAAGTGAAAGAAATGGTTGAATTAGAGTTGAAAGAATTGAGTATTAGTATAATTTAGGAGGAAAGAATATGATAAGCAAAGAAATAACAGTATTAAATGCAACAGGATTGCATGCAAGACCAGCATCGATGTTTGTACAGGAAGCTGGAAAATATAAATCAGAGATAAATATAATAAAAGGTGAAAAAAAAATAAATGCTAAAAGCATCATGGGTATAATGGCTGGAGGAATTAGTAAAGATACAGTTGTTACTATTGAAGCTGATGGGGAAGATGAGCAAGCAGCAGTTGATGCGTTAGTTGGATTAATAGAAAGTAAGTTTGGAGAAGAATAAACTGTAACAACAATAAATTGTAATAAAAAACTCGTTATTATTATAAAATAGCGAGTTTTTTTGATATAATTAAAAAAATGATTATCTAGATATGAAATGGGTATAAATAAATAAAATAACGAAAACTAGGAGGTATTTTTATGTCTAAAAGTTCAGATTTTATCAGTGGGGTATTATTAGGTACAATTATCGGAGGAATAGCAGGTATTTTATTGGCTCCTGAATCAGGGAAAGATACTGTGCAGAAATTAAAAGATTTAAGTGAAGATATTGTTGATAATGTTAAAGAATTTAGCAATGAAACCATGGAACAAGTTGGTGAGTATAAGGAAGAGATGAATGAAAAAGTTGAGAATTTGAGTAATAAAGTTACAGAAAAAGTAAAAAACTATAGAGATGATATTGAAAGTAGATTAGAAGAAATAAAAGATTCGGTCGAAGATGCAATGGAGGATGTTGAATCTGAATTAGATACTAATGATACTAATGATACTAATGATATTAATGATATTAATGATACAAATGACGATACTGAAATTTAACATAAATTTTATTCAGATAAGAAGGTGAATTAATGTTTGCTCAAATACACTTATGGGAAACAGGAATATTTCTAATAGGAGTAGCATTCGTCATAGGTGCAGTTTATATGGCAAAAACTTTTAAAAACTTGTCAAAAACTATTGAAGATATGGATGAATTGCTTCAAAATAATAAAAAAAATATAGATTCTATTGTTTCAGAAATTGAAGCAATTACAAAGAATACTTCTGAAGTAGTAGAAGACGTGCAACAATCTGTAGATTCTATTAAGCATTCAATTATTGATGTTGAAAAAACGGTAACAACAACAAAAAATTATATGCTGAGACCTGTTTTTAAGAGTATAAGCTATATACATTCTGCTTTTAAGATAATAAATACATTCACGAAAAAACGAAAAGTAAAAAAATAATGATAAGGGAAACTAAAGTTTTCCTTATTGACGTTAATAAGTATAAGTCGAATACATGGAGGTGAATAATTTGTTATCAATAAATAAGATTGAGGATGAAACTAGCTGGACCATTAAACTAATTGGAGAAGTAGATATATATACAGTTGATAACTTAAAAAAGGCTATGGAAGAAGTTATGAACAAAAAAACAAAAGATGTAATACTAGATTTTGAAAGGTTGGAATATATTGATAGTACTGGATTAGGAGCGTTAATAAGCATGAAAGGTAAATATGAAGATATTAGTTTGCATTTAATTAATCTTAAATCAAATGTAAAAAAATTATTTGATATGACTGGATTAACTAAAATATTCTTAGTTAAATAATAGTGGAGGAATTATAATGGAGATTGAAAATAATAATGTTACAATTAGTCTTACATTGCCTAATGCACCTGAATATGTAAGTTTAGCAAGATTGACATTGACGGGAATTGCAAACAGAATGGGATTTAATATCGATGATATAGAAGATTTAAAAGTGGCTATATCAGAAGCGTGTACCAATGCATTAAAGCATGGATGTGATTCAATTGAGAGTAATTACATAATAAACTACACAATAATTGATGAGAAAATTATAATTGATGTATGTGATAGTGGGAAAGGTATTAATATAGAGTTGTTAGAAACTCCCGATTTAGAAAAACCCAAAGAAAGCGGATTGGGATTATATATAATAAATACACTGATGGACGAAGTAAAAGTTATTAGTAAGAATAATGATGGTACTACAATTAGAATGATAAAAAAATTAGAGAGGTAATTCTATGAAAGAGGAGTTATCAAATGTTGAAGATGGCACTGTGCAAAAACGCAAACAATATATAGATAAATTATTTAAAGAATATATTAGAACAAAAGATAAAAAAATACGCAACGATATTTTTGAACAATTTATGTATATAGCTGAAATATTATCTAAGAAATACGTTAATAAAGGTGTTGATTATGAAGATATATATCAAGTGGCAAGCTTGGGTTTAATTTATGCAATCGAAAGGTTTGATCCAGATAGAGGGTACGAGTTTTCCAGTTTTGCTACTCCAACAATATTAGGAGAAATTAAGAAATATTTTAGAGACAAAGAATGGTTGATAAAAGTACCGCGAAGAATACAGGAATCTTACAGAAAAATTAATAAAGCTAAAGAAGAATTGCATAATAAATTAATGCGTGTTCCTACGATCAAAGATGTTGCAGAATATTTAAATATGTCGCAAGAAGAAGTTATGGAAGCGTTAGAAGGTGGTCATGCATATTCTCCAGCGTCATTAGATGTAAAAACAGTTAATTCTAATGATGAAAATGATTTATCATTGTTTGAAATATTAGGGATAGAAGATAATAAAATAATAGAGATAGAAGATAAAGATTTTTTGAATAATATATTCTCAAATATGAAAGAATATGATAAGAAGATTCTTATAGATAGATATTACAAAAATAAAAGTCAAAGTGAAATAGCAAATGAACTTGGCGTATCACAAATGACAATTTCAAGATTAGAAAAGAAAATACTAAGCAGAATAAGAGAAAAGATTAATACATAAAGGTTTAAAGTAGCCATTTTTGCATCATGATTAATCTAACACTAGTATAATGACTATTTTTATCGACTTGAATGATACAAGTCATTTTTTGTTGTTGTAAATATAAAAAAACTTATGAAATAATATAAAATATAAGTAAGTTATTTCATAAAAAAGATACGTACCTATAAATCCAAAGTGAGGGGGAAGTCCAATGAAAACGTATCCAACAAAAAAAATAAGAAATGTAGTTTTACTAGGACATGGAGGAAGTGGAAAAACTTCTATTGTTGAGGCTATGGCATTTAATGCTGGTTGCATTGACAGAATTGGGAAAGTAGAAGAAGGGACCACAATATCAGATTATAATCAAGAGGAAATTAGAAGAGGAATTTCTATTAGTGCTTCAACAATCCCAATAGAGGTTGCAGATTATAAGTTAAATATGATTGATGTTCCAGGTTATTTTGATTTTTCTGGTGAAACCTATAGTGCGTTGAGAGTTGCAGAAAGTGCAATAATAGTAATAGATGCATTGTCAGGTATTGAAGTTGGGGCAGAAAAATCTTGGGAATACGTACAGGAAAGAAAGATACCCTCAATTATTGTAATTAATAAAATGGACAGAGAAAATGTAAGATTCAAAAAAATAATGGAAGAATTAAAAGATAAATATGGGAATAAAGTTGTGCCATTCGAATTACCTTATGGAGAAGCGTTAGACTTCAAAGGTGTACTCAATGTGGTAGATATGAAAGGAAGAGAAAGAAAAGGGAATAAATGTGTAGATATTGAATTGCCAAAAGAATTAAAAACAGAAATAGCTCCTTACAGAGAGATGATAATTGAATCGGTAGCTCAATCAACTGAAGAATTAATGGAGAAATTCTTTGAAGGAGAAGAAATTTCTAATGAAGAAATTCATAAGGGATTAAGACAAGGAGTTTTAGAAGGCGATTTAATACCGGTTCTTTGTACTTCAGCAATAAAAAATATCGGGATAGAAACATTAGAAAATATGATTGCAGAGTTTTTTCCTTCTCCTGAAGATGCAAAAACTGAAATAGGTAAGGATACAATAACTGAAGAAAACACAGAAAGAAAAATTTCATCAGAAGATCCATTTTCAGCAATTGTATTTAAAACAATAGCAGACCCTTATGTAGGGAGACTTTCTATATTCAAAATAATGTCTGGAACATTAGTATCTGGAATGGAACTATTAAATCAAAATAAAGATAAAAAGGAAAAAATTAATCATATATATGTGTTAAGAGGAAAAAAACAAATAGAAGTAAAAAAATTAGAAGCAGGAGATATTGGTGCTTTTTCAAAATTATCTGATACAGTTACAGGAGATACCTTGTGTGATAATAAAATGCATATAACATATGAAGGAATAGAATTTCCCAGTCCAATAATATCTATGGCAATTGAGCCAAAATCGAAAGGTGATGAAGATAAGATAGGAAATGGATTGCATAAACTACAAGAAGAAGATCCTACTATGCATGTAGAGAGAAATAATGAAACAAAACAAACAATTATTTCAGGTATGGGTGAAATGCATCTTGAAATTGTACAAGATAAATTGCAATCAAAATTTGGTGTAGGAGTAGAACTTGCAAATCCCAAGATACCTTATAGAGAAACTATTCAGAAGAAAGCTACCGCTGAAGGAAAACACAAAAAACAATCAGGTGGCAGAGGTCAATTTGGGCATGTATATATTACTTTTGAACCTATAGGTAATACAGATAAAAAATTTGAATTTGTCGATAAAGTTGTTGGGGGATCAGTTCCAAGGAATTTTATACCAGCAGTTGAAAAAGGTTTGAAAGATTGTATAGGTGAAGGAACCCTAGCCAAGTATCCAGTAGTTGGAGTAAGGGCTACATTATTTGATGGATCTTATCATTCAGTGGATTCTGATGAGATGTCATTTAAAATGGCTGCATCATCAGCATATAAAAAAGGTATGCAAAATGCTGATCCTACATTGTTGGAGCCGATTTACAAGATAGAAATTGTAATTCCAGAAGAATATATGGGAGATATAATGGGAGATTTAAATAAAAAAAGAGGCCGTATAATTGGCATGGAACCAATGAAAGGAGCGAAACAAAAAGTTATTGCAGAAGCTCCTTTAGCTGAGATGTTTAAATATGCTACTGAGTTAAGATCAATGACACATGCTAGAGGAGAATTTGTTATGAAATTTATAAGATACGAAGAAGTTCCAATACACATATCACAAAAAATTATACAAGAGTCAAATAAAGAATAAATAGCAATAAAAACATAAGAATTTTATATAAATCTAACTGGATGAGAATCCAGTTTTTTTTATTTGCATGTATAAAAAATTATATTTAAGGAAAAATATACTTAATATTTACGAAAGGGGTTAAAATATGAGTAAAAAAAGAAGTAAAAATAACAAAATATTTCGTGAAAAAATAAGGGATAAAAATACTGGAGAATTCTTAAATGATCAAATAAAAGAAAATGGAATGACTGATAAGGGAAATATGTTATCAATGTATAATACCAACACTACCCCAAAAACAAAGAATAAAAAAGGATAAATATTATTATAGAATAACGCAAATAATATCATTGGTAATATATAAAATATGAGGAAGGAGAAGATAGAAATGAGTAAAAAATCTAAAAATAAAAATCGAAAAGATAAAAACAAAAACAATAATAATAATATGAAAAATACGATTACAGACAATATGGAAAATAATAAAAATGAAAACAATGATGAAAAAAACAAATAGTGATTAAAAAAGGTTACAAAAAGTTGACAAAAGGGACGGTTCCGTTTGTCAACTTTTTGTTTACTTTTTGATATAATAATAGTAAAATATAATAAATATTCTTGAAAAAATAGGTGGTATAATGGCGAGAACTCCAAGAAAAATAAGTGAAACTAAATATTACCATATTATGATAAAAGGTAACGACGATAAAGGAATATTTATTGATGATGAGGATAAATGGATTATATTAAATATTGTAAGAAAAAAACTAAAAATGCAAGCACTAACAATGTATGCTTATTGCATTATGGAAACACATGCTCATTTTTTAATAAAAGAGGATAAAGAAAATATTTCTGATATAATGAAAAGAATAAATATTTCATATGCTTCTTATTTTAATAAGAAATACAATCGTGTCGGTCATGTTTTTCAAGATAGATTTAAAAGTGAATGTATTGATTGTGAAAAGAATTTACTACCAGTGATAAGATACATTCACAATGATCCAACTGAATATATAGTGAACCAACTTAATTACAAGTGGAGTAGTTATCAAGAATATATACATAAAAATATTCAAACTTTGATAGTAGAGAATGAAAAGATTCTATCTTTATTTGCAGAAGAATATGATGAAGCAATAAAAAAGTTTATTCAGTATTCCAATGTAGAAAATAATGATATTTTTTTAGATGTTGAAGAAAGTATTGAGAACATTATTAATAAAATGATAGAAAGATATTTATACAAAAATAATATTAGATTAAAAGATCTTGGGTATAAAAAGAATATACGCTATAGAATTGATTTAATACTAATGATAAAAGATAAAGGAAATTTATCAATAAGAAAAATTGCTCAATTACTAAATTTAAGTAGAGGAATGGTATATAAAGTTTTAAATGAACATTATAAAAAATAGAATATTACTATAGGTATAATCGGGAGGGATATAAATGATGTGTGAAAATTGTAATAAAAGACCTGCATCTATTCATATAACTAAAATAATTAATGGTGAAAAGAGAAAAATAAACTTATGTGAACAATGCGCTGCTTTACAAGATATTTTTAATAATGCATTAAATTTCAAGAGTATTATTACTAGTTTAATGGATTTAGAGAATACAATACCTCAAGTTGATCATATGAATAATAATATTTTGCGTTGTGATAATTGTGGCATGGTCTATGATAGATTTAAAAAATACGGTAAATTTGGTTGTGAGAAATGTTATGAAACTTTTGAACCAATGATTAGCCCTATAATTAAGAGAATGCATGGGAAAGAGCAACATACAGGTAAAATAATTAAACACGGTGGAGAAAATATCCGAAAGAAAAGAAAACTACAAGAATTATATGATAAGTTAGTTAATGCAATTGAAAAAGAACAATATGAGAATGCAGCTGTGTTTAGAGATCAAATAAAAGAATTAAAAGAAGGTATTGAAACAAATTAAAATGACATGGAGAGATATATATGGAACTTTGGAATAGTGGTAATAAAGAAAAAGATATAGTAATGAGCTGTAGAATTAGATTGGCTAGAAATATTCAAGACTTATTATTTCCTGCGTTTTTACCAGATATAAAAGCCAAAGAAATCGTTGATTTGGTTGAAGATACTTTAGTTAGCCAACCGATAACGCAGAAGTTTTCGATGATAGAAATAGATAATATGTCTCTGAATGCAAGAAAAATATTAGTAGAGAAACATCTTACTAGTCCTGAGTTAGGTAATAATAAACATGCTTCAGTATTTATAAGAGATGACGAGAAAGTAAGTATTATGATCAATGAAGAAGATCATATTAGGATACAATGTATTTTAGAAGGATTTCAGCTAAATGATGCATATAATTTAGCAAATGAAATAGATGATATATTAGAACAAAAGATAAAGTATTCTTTTAATGAAAAATATGGTTATCTTACATCCTGCCCAAGTAATGTAGGAACAGGCATGAGAGCTTCAGTGATGCTACATTTACCTTCTTTATCATTGAGTAATCAAATTAATACTCTAGTGCATACTTTAGCGAAATTCGGTTTAACAATTAGGGGGATATATGGAGAAGGAACCCAAGCACTAGGTGATTTATTTCAAATTTCAAATCAAACAACGCTAGGGTTAAATGAAGAAGAGATAATTATTAATCTCCATAGAGTAGCAAAAGAGATAATAAAAAGAGAAAGAGAAATAAGATATGAGATACTAAATAATAACAAACTCTATCTTGAGGATAAAATTTTTAGAGCATATGGAATACTAACTAATGCTAGAACCATTAATTCACAGGAAAGCATGAAACTTTTGTCACTTGTTAGATTAGGTTGCGATTTAGACTTATTAGATAAGGAAATAAATATAATAAATGATTTAATGACAACCATTCAACCTGGAATATTAGCCGATATTTATGGAGGAGAAATAAGTGAGGAAGAGAGGGACAAAATTCGAGCACATCATATAAGAAAAAATATAGTAAAAAATAAATAAATACATAGGAGGTTAAAAAAATGCCTATTTTTGGAAGGTTTACAGAAAAAGCACAGAAAGTTTTAATGTTGTCTCAAGAGGAAGCAAAGAAAATGAATCATAATTATATAGGGTCTGAGCACCTTTTGTTAGGACTTATAAAGGAAGATGAAGGAATAGCAGCAGTTGCATTAAAAAATTTAGGGGTAGATTATGAAGAAGTAAAAAATGAGATAGAAGAACTTGTAGGCAAAGGCGAAGAAGAAGTGAAGGAAATAATTGGATACACACCTCGTACAAAAAAAATATTAGAATTAAGTCTTATGGAGGCAAGAGCTTTAAATCAGAGTTATATTGGGACTGAACATATCTTGCTAGGTTTAATAAGAGAAGGTGAAGGTGTTGGTGTAAAAATACTAAGTGATATGAATATGGATTTTGAAAAAGTACGAGAAGAGATTATAAAACTATTGAATACATCTTCTAATCCAAGTAGCAAAGTAAATGCTGCAAAAACAAAAAATACAAAAAATCTTGACAAGTATGGTAGGGATTTGACTCAAATGGCAAGTGAAGGCGAATTGGATCCGGTAATTGGCAGAGAGAAAGAAATAGAAAGAGTTATTCAGATATTAAGCAGAAGAACAAAGAATAACCCGTGCTTGATAGGTGAACCTGGAGTTGGTAAAACTGCGATAGCAGAAGGATTAGCGCAAAAGATAGTAGATGGGAACATTCCAGAGAATCTTAAAGATAAACGAGTAGTTTCCTTAGACTTATCGTCAATGGTAGCAGGAGCTAAATATAGAGGCGAATTTGAAGATAGACTCAAAAGCGTGATGGAAGAAATAAGGAGCGTTAACAATATTATCTTATTTATTGATGAAATGCATACTATCATAGGTGCAGGAGCGGCTGAAGGAGCTATTGATGCATCAAATATTTTGAAACCTGCTCTTGCAAGAGGCGAATTACAGGCTATTGGAGCTACAACTTTAGAAGAATACAGAAAGTATGTTGAGAAAGACTCTGCATTAGAAAGAAGATTTCAACCTGTAGATGTTGGGGAGCCAACAAAAGAAAAAGCTTTAGAAATCCTAAAGGGATTAAGGGATAAATATGAGGCTCATCATAAAGTAACGATAACTGATGAAGCACTAAAAGCAGCTGTCGATTTGTCACAAAGGTATATTAATGATAGATATTTACCTGATAAAGCTATAGACTTGGTTGATGAAGCTGCTTCTAAAATAAGACTAAATATATTAACTATGCCCCCTGATATCAAAGAATTAGAATTGCAAATAGAAAAATTTGAGCAAGAAAAAGAAGAAGCAGTGGTTGCACAAGATTTTGAAAAAGCTGCTGAGATAAGAGATAGAGAAAAAAAGACAAAGTTAAAATTAAAAACGATAAAGGAAGTATGGCAGCAAAAGAATAATAAGAGTTTAGGTGGAGAAGTTGGAGCGGAAGAAATAGCTCAAATTGTATCTAGTTGGACTGGAGTACCAGTTAAGCAACTAGAACAAGATGAATTAGAAAAACTGTTAGATATGGAAAGTATATTGCATAAAAGAGTAATAGGCCAAGAAGAAGCTGTTAAGGCTGTTTCAAAGGCAATTAGGAGAGCTAGAGTAGGATTAAAAGATCCAAAACGTCCTATTGGATCCTTTGTGTTTTTAGGACCTACAGGAGTAGGAAAAACTGAATTAACTAAAGCTTTGGCAGAGATAATGTTTGGAGATGAAGAATCATTAATACGAATAGATATGTCTGAATATATGGAAAAACATGCTGTATCAAGGTTGATAGGTTCTCCTCCAGGATATGTTGGTTATGATGAAGGTGGACAATTAACTGAAAAAGTAAGAAGAAAACCATATTCTGTAATACTATTAGATGAAATTGAGAAAGCGCATCCTGATGTATTTAATATTCTGTTGCAAATAATGGAAGATGGTAGATTGACAGATGGTAAAGGTAGAACTGTAGATTTTAGAAATACTGTAGTAATTATGACATCAAATGTTGGTGCTCATACTATTAGAAAACAAAAAAATTTGGGATTTGCAGTTGCAGAGAATGAAGCTGAAAGTAAATACGAAAAAATGAAGAGTAATGTTATGGAAGAACTAAGAAAAACATTTAGACCTGAATTTTTAAACAGGATTGATGAAGTAATAGTTTTCCACCAATTAGATAACATGCATATAGAATCAATTATTGATATTATGCTAAAACAATTATCAAAAAGATTATTAGATCTAGAAATAGATATTGAATTTGATAATAAAGCTGTTGAATTTATTGCAAAGAAAGGTACAAATTTGGAATACGGGGCAAGACCTCTTAGAAGAACTATTCAAAAAGAAGTTGAAGATAGATTATCTGAAGAGCTCTTAAGGGGAACAGTAAAAAAAGGACAAAAATTAAAAGTAACATCTAATGAAGAACAAATTCAATTTATATCATAATGGAAGATATATTAATGCCTAAGGTTGTTGAAAAAAAATCATCAACCTTAGATTTTTCAAAGAGTATTTTTTGCAATTTATTTTTCATAAAAAATAATAAAGGAGTATTAGAATTGAAATATGCTGAAAAGATTACAGAAGAGATTAAATATGTAGTGCGCCAAATAAAATTTAATCAAATGCAAAACATTGTAGCTGATATTTTACAATCAACACGAATATTTGTTGCAGGACAAGGTCGCTCAGGATTTATGATGAAAAGTTTTGCTATGAGGCTTATGCATATAGGTTTTGAGGCATATGTAGTGGGAGAAACAGTTACTCCAAGTATTAAGAAAGGAGATCTACTATTAATTGGATCTGGATCAGGGGAAACAGAAAGTCTTGTCGCTATGTCTTTAAAAACAAAAGAATTGGGTGCAAAAGTTGCTGTCGTTACTACAAATACTAATTCAACTATAGCGAAACAAGCAGAAGCTATAGTGGAATTAAAAGCTCAAGCTAAAGGAGACGAAAGTAGTACAAGTACTATACAGCCCATGGGATCTCTTTTTGAACAATGTTTGCTTATTTGTTTGGATTCAATAATATTAATTCTAATGGATGAAAAGAAAAAAGATGGAAATATTATGTTTACAAGGCATGCAAATATAGAATAAAAAACAGTTATCGTAAATAGTTATTTAGTAAAGGGAGAGAAAATATGGATAGTAGAATAAAGGAATTAGCGAATAATTTAGTTAATTATTCATGTGAATTAAAAAAAGGTGAAAAAGTTTTAATTGCTTTATCAGGTGATTCTGGGAAGCCCCTAGTTAGACAATTAATAAAGGATATTTATAAGGTAGGTGCTTATCCGTTTGTAGAAATAAGTGATAGCTCAATTAATAGAGAAATACTAATGGAATGCAAAGAAAAACAATTAGAAGATATGTTAGATTATGGATTGAATAAAATTAAAAAGATGGATGCATTTATATCAATTAGAGCTAGTGATAATACTTCTGAATTATCAGACGTTCCTGCTGAAAAACTTATGCTTTCAGGAAAGAAACTTAGACAAATTACTGATTATAGAGTTAATAATACAAAGTGGGTAGTTTTAAGATATCCCAATAATGCTATGGCACAATTGGCAACTACTAGCCTTGAAGCTTTTGAGGATTTTTATTTTAATGTATGTAATCTTGATTACGAGAAGATGTCCAATGCAATGGATGGGCTTGTAGGTTTAATGAACAAGACGGATAAAGTAAGAATTGTAGGAGATCAAACAGATTTAACTTTTTCTATTAAAGGCATACCAGCTATTAAGTGTGATGGAAAGATGAATATTCCTGATGGAGAAGTTTATACTGCCCCAGTTAAAGATTCAATAAATGGAACAGTATCTTACAATACTTTATCGGAATACCAAGGATTCACATATCAAGATATTAAATTTGAGTTTAAAGATGGTAAAATAATAAAAGCTACTTCTAATAATACTGATCGATTAAATAAAGTACTAGATACAGATGAGGGCGCCAGATATATCGGAGAATTTGCTATTGGAGTTAATCCATTTATTTTGAATCCTATGAAAGATACACTGTTTGATGAAAAAATAATGGGGAGTTTTCATCTAACGCCGGGAATGTCATATGAAGATGCTTATAATGGCAATGTATCATCTATACATTGGGACTTAGTGTGTATTCAAACCTCTGAAAGCGGAGGGGGAGAGATTTATTTTGATGATGTACTGATACGAAAAGATGGTATATTTATATTGCCAGAATTAGAAGCTCTTAATCCTGAAAACTTAAAATAATTTTTTTAACTATTAATATCAACAAGATATAAAATTGCATATAAAATATTTTGTCTCAAATAATGATGAGTTTCTAATTATAAATTAGGAGCTCATTATATTTAATAATATCTGTATAAAATAGTGTAATCAAATTACCTACTTAAGAATAACTATTATAAAAAGTTATTTCGAGGTGGATCTATTGTTTGATAAGAAAAATGTTAAAAGGATCAATATAGGTATAGGAATTATTATCTGTATTGTATTAATGTTAGGGGCAACTACTAGATTATTTGAAGATAATGAGATAGAAAAGATAGTCTCTCAAATGCTAGATGATCAAAATATAGCATATCTAAATTGTAATAGGGAATTATTAAAATATAACTACGATACAGATACTTTGTATGGTAAGTGGGCTTATGAATATGCAGAAAAGAAAATGAATTATCTTACTGATTGGAGTAAAAAACAAGGTATAGAATTCACGAGAATAAAAAGTGAGTATGTATTCTATAAAATTGAAGGAAGTACTCAAATATTCAATGTGACAGTTAAATCTGTAGACGAATATTCATATAAATATAATAATGAAAAAGATAGTAAAAACACTTTTAAAATAGCTGTATATCATTATATGAGAATAGAGAATAAGGAAGACATATGGAAGATAACAAAAGATTGGTTTAGTGATCCCATGTGTGAAAACTTATGTATTAATAATAATAAACTAAAAGAAATAACAGAGTACTTAAGCAATTGTAAAAGTAAGGACTATAAATTAAGTGATTCAAGAGAAAAAGCTGTTAAATATGCTGATAAATATTGTGGTGCAACTAAGACTAGTAAATATAATAAAAATTATAGAAACTATAACTCTGTAGGAGGAGATTGTGCTAATTTTACTTCTCAGATTATTTATGAGGGAGGATTCCCCAAAAATAGTATTTGGAATTACGATGATGGAGGTAGTTTATCATGGATAAAATCAAAAAATTTAGTATCATATTTACTTTATAACGGTAGAGGTTCAAAAATTGCAGTAGGTAGTTATGACAAAATATATCAGTATGCATATAAATTGCAACCAGGAGATCTAATAGCATATGCTGAAAAAGGTGAAATAAAGCATGTTTCTGTAGTTACAGGATACGATAGCAAAGGATATCCTTTAGTAAATTGTCATAATATTGATAGATATAGAGTACCATGGGATATAGGCTGGAATAGAGAAGGAGTAACCTATTGGCTAGTGAGTTTGAATTATAACTAATAGGCATATCTCCAAATTTTAATTATAATGTAATATGAAAGACAAATACAGTCTTGAGGATCAAAGTAAATTACATATAATTGTGGTAAAATATTAGTATTCAATTACCTCATTGCTACTTCTTGATGTAGAGATAGTAAATAATCAAGTATCTCTTTTCTTCTGATAATGCCAATAAATACTCCATTATCATCAATAACAGGAATAAAATTTTGGTATTTAGATAATTGAATTATTTTTTCTAATGGGTCATTTATTCTCGCTGGTTTTACTTTTCTTCTTCTTTTTATATTATTAAGAGAAAATCTATTGCAGTTTTCAAAATTTAAATCAGCATTATTTTTAAATTCCCATAATAAATCACCTTCATTTAAAGTACCAATATACTTTCCTTTATCACTAATTAATGGGATGGCACTATAACCGTTGCTTTCTATTACTTCCAATGCAAATTTTAAATTGCAGTTGTTATTAAGAAAAACTACATCCTTCTTTGGTATAAGAAAAAATAAAATATTTTTCAAATAATTATCACCTCATTATTTATGTATTACTTATATTATAATATAAAAAGTTTATCTTAAAAATAACTTTAAAATACTTTATTAAAGGTAAATTTAGTATAATAATAAAAGCAAGTAAACAATGTCTTAAAGAGGTGTTAGTTTGAATAAAAAATTTACTCTATTTAAAACTTTTTTTATAATAGGAGCTTTTACTATAGGTGGTGGATATGCTATGCTACCGTTATTTGAAGAAGAATTTGTAAATAAGAAAAAATGGTTTACTAATGAAGACTATATAGATATGCTAACTATTGTTTCATCAGCACCGGGACCATTAGCTGTTAATAGTGCTGTTTATACAGGATATCATGTAGCAGGTTTCTGGGGTAGCTTTTTTTCAGTTATAGGAGTTATTATAGCTCCTCTTACAATAATAATTATTATTGCTCCTTTGTATGAAAAATTTAGGGAAATTGACGTGATAGATAAGATGTTTAAAGGCGTTAGACCTGCAGTAGTAGGTTTAATTATATCAGCAGTATTTAAACTTTCGAAAGGAACACAATTAAAAGGTTACTGGTTGATACTGCCATTTTTGTCATTTGTAGCAATAGTTTTTTTAAACATAGATACTATAATAGTAATAATTATTTTAGGTTTTTGTGGTTTTATTAAATACTTATTTAATAAAGGTGAAAACAATGATTAATGTAATGATGTTATTTGTTATTTTCTTTAAAATTGGATTATTTACTTTTGGTGGTGGATATGCAATGATTTCAATGATGCAACAAGAATTAATTCATATTTATCATTTGATGACTGAACAGGAGTTTATAGATATCATAGCGATTGCTGAAATGACTCCAGGAGTAATTGCTGTAAACCTTGCAACATTTTTAGGTTATAAAGTGAGTAATAGTATATTTGGCGGGATATTATCAACATTTGGAGTAATATTGCCTTCATCTGTAATTGTTTATTTTATTACTCATCATTATCATAAATTTAAGAAAAGCAAATCTATGCAAAGCGTTTTAATGTTTATTAAACCTGCTGTTATTGGAATAGTTGCTTCTGCTGCAAGTGTATTATTAAAAGGAGCGTTAGTGGATTATTTTAGCATAGTAATATTAGGGGTATCGATTTATTTATCTGTAATAAAAAAAGTTAACCCGATAATCATCATAATAATAGCTGGGGCAATAGGAATTATAATATATTGAATAAATATTGAATACAATATGTAATAGAAGTAACTTTACTTTAACTGTCTGAAATAATATGATATAATTCCAACAGTGATAGTTTTGGAGGGCACAATAGATGTTAGATAAATTAGAATTTATAGAAAATAAATACAATGATTTAGGAAATAAGATTAGTGATCCTGATATAATATCGAACCAGGAACAGTGGAAGAAGATGGTGAAAGAGCATGCGCATCTCGATCCTATCATTAATAAATATAGAGAATATAAGAAAGTAATAACTGGTCTTGCAGAAGCTAAAGAATTGTTAAGTGAGAAGATAGACAAAGACTTTAAGGAAATGGTCGAATTAGAAATAGAAGAACTATCAGAAAAAAAAGAAGTCTTAAGTCAAGAATTGAAAATACTATTACTTCCCCAAGATCCAAATGATGAAAAAAATGTAATAGTAGAAATACGAGCAGGTGCAGGAGGAAGCGAAGCAGCTTTATTTGCAGGAGATTTATTTAGAATGTATACTCGTTATTCTGAAAGACAAGGATGGAAATATGAAATAATGAGTTCTAATATACCAGATATAGGTGGTATAAAGGAGATTATATTTTTGATTAATGGGGAAGGTGTGTATAGTAGACTTAAATATGAAAGTGGAGTTCATCGAGTTCAAAGGATTCCTACTACTGAATCTGGAGGAAGGATACATACATCAACTGCTACAGTAGCGGTATTGCCAGAAGTAGAAGATGTAGAGATAGAGATTAATCCAAATGAATTAAGAGTAGACGTATATCGTTCTTCAGGTAATGGAGGACAAAGTGTTAATACTACAGATTCTGCAGTAAGAATAACTCATGAACCTACAGGATTAGTTGTAACATGTCAAGATGAGAAATCGCAACTTAAGAATAAAGATAAAGCAATGAAAATACTAAAAGCAAGATTATATGAAATGGAACAATCAAAACAAAACGCTGAAATAGCAGAAAATAGAAAAAGTCAAGTAGGTACCGGCGATAGAAGTGAAAGAATACGAACTTATAATTTTCCGCAGGGTAGAATTACAGATCATAGAATAGGATTAACAGTATATAAATTAGATCAATTTCTTGATGGAGAAATAACTGAGATGATTGATGCCCTTATAACAACAGATCAAGCAGAGAAACTAAAATCCCAACAATAATATTTTGAAGTACTTAACAACCTTTCTTCCAGAAAAATCTGGAAGTTTTTTTATACGCTTATTTTATTTATATAAGGTAATGAGGCATATCCGAATCCGCCTCCTGCTGATTCTTTTAGTATTTTACTTTAATATCGTCCTAGGCAGGTCCAAAGAGTTTAGATACACACTATTACCTTAAGTACTAAATCTTTTTATTAAAGAATATAGTAAAGTATGATAAATAAATGGGGGTTTTAGTAATGATAGATACAATATTTGAAATTACAATGCTAGGTTTTTTTGCTGGTACAATAGGTACTGGATTAGGAGGAATAACTACTTTTTTTATTAAAAAGCCTTCGAATCACCTTTTTAGTTTTTTACTTGGTTTTTCAGGTGGGTTAATGATTGCAATAGTATGTTTTGATTTGCTTCCAGAAGCTTTTTTGTCAGGAGAACTAATTGTAATTTTAGGTATAATATTGGGAGTAGTACTTATTACATATTTGGATCAAAAATTATCATATTATATTTCAGCAAGTCATTCAAAAGATAGTTTTTTAAAAACAGGTACATTGCTAGGTTTGACAATAGCAGCTCATAACTTTCCTGAGGGATTGGCTATAGGTTCAAGTATGGCAGCAAATACTAACTTAGGAATGAGCTTAGCTATTATAATTTTGCTTCATAATATTCCTGAGGGAATAGCGATGGCGGCTCCATTATCTGTTGGCGGAATGTCAAAATATAAAATTGTTAAATATACAATATTTGCTGGATTGCCTATGGGTGTGGGTGCGTTTATAGGTGGCTATGTGGGAAATATATCTGATTTATTTATTGGGTTCTGTTTAGGATTTGCTGGTGGAGCTATGTTGTTTATAACTTGTCAAGAAATTATACCTAAATCAAACATTTTATGGAAAGGAAGAACATCTGGATTTGCAATTATATTTGGAATAATTTGTGGTATACTGTTATCAAAGGCATTATGATAATATAAGTTAATTATTGTTAAAAATTTTCAGTTGAATAATAGAGGAGTATTTAAGGATGACAGAGATATTAAATATGAACAATAACTCTTATAATATTGATAAAATCAAATTTGCTGCCAATATAATAAATAACGGTGGATTAGTAGCTTTTCCTACGGAAACTGTTTATGGACTTGGAGCAAATGGCTTAAATGAGGAAGCCGTTAGTAAGATTTTCAAAGCTAAAGGGAGGCCGTCAGATAATCCAATCATACTTCATATTTCAAATGAAGAGATGTTAGGAGATTTAGTAAAAGATATTCCTTGTAGTGCACAAAAATTGATTAAAAAATATTGGCCAGGTCCATTAACGTTGATATTCAAAAAGTCAGATATTGTACCTGAAATAATAACGGCAGGAATGGATACAGTTGCAATAAGAATGCCATCAAATGAAATAGCGCAAAGTTTAATTAAAGAGGCAAATGTACCTATAGCTGCCCCTAGTGCAAATATTTCAGGGAGACCAAGCACAACGAGAACTCAACATGTAATTGAAGATTTATATGGAAAAGTAGATGTTATAATAGCATCAGATAACTGCGAAATTGGTTTAGAATCCACAGTGTTAGATATATCTGGGAAATGCCCGGTTCTGTTGCGCCCAGGAAGAATCACATTAGAGGAATTAAAATCTATCATAGGTCAAGTGGAAGTAGATCAAGGTATAATAGAACAATGCGATGTTATTAAAGTTAAATCTCCGGGTATGAAGTATAAGCATTACGCTCCTAGGGCAGAATTGAAAATTGTCAAAGGGGAAATAGATTCAGTTATTAATAAAATTAACGATATGAGTAGAACATATAATAAAATGGGGAAAACAGTTGGTATATTAGCAACAGATCAGTCAAAGGATAAATACAGTGCAAATAAAGTTTTAAGTATTGGGGATAGGTTTAATCCTAATGAAATAATGGCAAAGTTATTCGATAGTTTACGTCAATTAGATAAATATAATGTAGATATTATTATTTCTGAAGGGTTTAGTAACGAAGGAATAGAATTAGCTATTACTAATAGATTAAATAAAGCTGCTGGTTATGACATAATTAATGTATGATGTGTTGAGGTGATGATTTGAAAAATGTTTTATTAGTTTGTACTGGAAATACGTGTAGAAGTAGTATGGCTGAAGGGATATTGAAATATTTAATTAAGGATAAGCAGGTACACATTAAATCTGCAGGCACAAGTGTATTTATGAGTGAACCTGCAAATAATAAAGCAATAAAAGTAATGGAAGAAATGGGATTTGATATAAGTAAGCATAGATCCAAACCAATTACTGAAGAGTTAATAAAGGAAAGTGATATAATATTAACCATGACAAAAGCTCATAAAGAAAAGGTAATAAATGCCAGTCCACAGGCAAAGGAAAAGGTTTTTACTTTGAAAGAGTATGCTTTTATAGATAGTGAAAAAAAAATAATAAAAGAAATTGAGAATTTGGAAAACAGAGTAGATCTTAAAAAACATAAATATTTAGATGAAAATTTAGATGTAATTGGAGGCTTGATTAAAAAAAAGAAAGAGTTAAATAATGAAATAAAAAATATTAATAATGATCTTATTGAACACAAGAGAAAAATTATGGAATATATTAGAAAAGAAGTAACTGAAATTAATCATCTTGAATCACTATCTAATGATATATCTGATCCTTTTGGAAAAGATTTAAATGAATATAGAAATACTGCAAAAGAAATTAAGGAAGTATTAGAGGAAATATCAAAAGTATTATAATAATAAATATATATAATCTTAAATGGAGGGCATATTATTATGAAAATTGCATTAGGAGCAGATCATGGAGGATTTAATTTAAAAGAGGTAATAAAAAAACATTTAGAGGGTAAGGATTACCAAGTTGTTGACTATGGTACATTTAATACTGAGTCAATAGATTATCCTGATATTGGAGAAAAGGTTGCTTTGGCAGTGAAGAATGGAGAAGCTGATAAAGGGATTATTACATGTGGGACAGGTTTAGGAATATCGATTACAGCAAATAAAATACCTGGAATTAGAGCAGCTTTAGTAAGTGAAACATTTTCTGCTGAGATGTCAAGAGCTCACAATAATGCTAATATACTAGCATTAGGTGGGAGGGTTACAGGTCCAGACTTAGCATTGCAGATAGTAGATGTTTGGCTTAAAACTGATTTTCTAGGTGATAGACATGAAAGAAGAGTAAATAAAATAAGTCAAATTGAAGCTAAATATAGTAAATAGGGTGATGGACATGGCTAAAGTAGTTGTGATGGACCATCCGTTAATTCATCATAAAATCAGTATGATAAGAGATAAACACGCTGGAGTAAAAGAATTTAGAGAATTAGTAAGTGAAATTGCGATGCTAATGGTTTATGAAGCAACAAGAGATTTGCAATTAGAAGAAGTAGAAATTGAAACACCTATTATGAAAATGCGGACAAAAGTAGTGTTAGGGAAAAAACTTTGTATTGTACCTATTTTGCGAGCTGGATTAGGCATGGTTGATGGAATATTAAACTTAATACCCGTTGCAAAAGTAGGACATATTGGATTGTATAGAGATCCTGAGAAATTACAACCAGTAGAATATTATTATAAGTTGCCAAATGATATTAATGAAAGAGAATTAATACTATTAGATCCAATGCTTGCAACCGGTGGAAGTGCATTAGCAGCAATAAAATGTTTAAAAGACAAAGGTGCAAAAAAAATAAGTTTCATATGTTTAATTGCTTCGAGAAAAGGTGTTGAAGTATTATCGAAGGCATTTCCAGATGTAGATATATATGTAGGAGCTATAGATGAAAAACTAAATGATCATGCATACATTATTCCTGGTTTAGGAGATGCAGGGGATAGATTGTTTGGCACATAATGAAATAGCGTATTAAAGATTTAAAATATGACTAGTGGGCATTTATTGACGCTAGTTTTTTTATAAATCATAAGTACAATTAATCAAAAAAATATAAATAGTACTTTAATTATTTTCTAATAAATATATAATGGTTAATAAATATTATTTTTTTTTGGGGGAATTTTAAATGAAAAGGCCAAGCTGGGATGAATATTTTCTAGAAATGTTAGAAGTAGTAAAAAAAAGATCTACTTGTTTAAGAAGACAGGTGGCTGCAATTATTGTTAAAGACAAAAGAATTATTGCAACAGGATATAATGGTGCTCCTACAGGATTATTTCATTGTGGTCAAGTGGGATGTTTAAGAGAAAAAAAAGGCATAGCTTCTGGAGAACATCATGAATTATGTAGGGGTATACATGCAGAGCAAAATGCGATTATTCAATCAGCTATGCATGGGGTAAGTGTTAAAAATTCGACAATATATATTACGCATAGCCCATGTGTTTTATGTGCGAAAATGATAATAAATTCTGGTATGAAAAAAATAGTATATATGGGTGAGTATCCTGATGAATTAGCTTTAGAATTATTAAAAGAAGCAGGGATTACGGTGAAAAGAGTTAAATAATTGTTGTAAAATTAACAGACATATAGTAAAATAAGTATTAAGACTTGTATATACATGTTGTAAAAAAGTTGAATGTGATATAATTGTAATTGTTTACATAAGAAAAATATGGGGTATTTTATATGAATCCACCACCGAATAAAAAAAATCCTTTAGTAAATTTAGCTTTAATAACTCAAGTAGGTTTATCTATGATTGTTCCAATAATTGGGTGTTTTCTTCTAGGGAATTATTTAGATTCAAAACTATCTACAGGAAATGTTTTTTTGCTTGTATTTACTATTTTAGGCGTACTGGCGGCATTTAGGAATTTATTTGTTATTGGTTTAAAATCTAGTAATGAAAGAAGGAATGATTCAAATAGGAAATAATAATCTTGATAATAATACATTAATAAAAAGATCTATTTATATTTGTGGGATAATAAGTATTGGTTCAGTATTTTTTGTAGGGAATTACATGGATTTTATTTTAGGATTAATATTTGGAGAAGTATTTAGCGTACTTAATTTTAGACTACTTCATTTAACAATACAAAAATCTTTGAAAATGAGTGCTTCAAAAGCACAAAGCTATGTTACAATTAGATATCTTTTAAGGTATGTATTAATGGGTATAGTTATTTACGTATCTATTAACAATCCTTCAATAAATGTTCTAGGAACAATAACTGGTTTACTTTTATTAAAATTTGTTATTATTGTTTCAAATGCTCTTTACAAGAGCAATAAAATAAATAAACAGTAATGAGGTGAGAAAATTGACAAGCGGTCCTAAAATTTTTGCAGAAGTATTTGGAGTAAGAATAACTCAAACAACAATAAGTATGTGGGGTGTCATGATTGTAATACTTATATTTTGTATACTAGCAACTAGGAATTTAAAGAAAGTTCCTGGCAAATTGCAGGTTATAGCAGAGATGATAGTTACAAGCATTAACGATTTGACTGAATCTACTATGGGAAAGCATAATATGGCATTTGCTCCTTATATGTTGACATTGTTTATGTATTTAGCGATAGCTAATCTTACTGGATTGTTGGGAGTAAGACCACCAACAGCTGACTTAACTATGACATTAGCATTGGCATTATTAACTTTTTTTATGACTCAATTCTTTGGCATCAAATCAAAAGGAATTGGTGGGTTTTTAAAAGGATTCTTTGAACCAATACCGTTGTTGTTTCCAATTAATGTAATCGGAGAACTGGCTAACCCTATTTCTTTATCTTTTCGTTTATTTGGAAATATGTTAGGTGGAGTTATCATTATGGGATTGGTTTATGGTGGTTTAACAAATTTAATGTATTTTGCAGTAGGGATTCCATTATTAGCACATATGTATTTTGATATTTTTTCTGGACTATTACAAAGTTTTATTTTCGTTATGTTGTCAATGGTATTTATATCTATGGCAATGGAATAGGTTAGTTTTCCAGACAGGAGGTTTTTAGAGTGGAAGTAGATTATATTCAAATGGCAATAGATTTTATTATGAGTTTTGACAAAAGTGTTATTATAGCTTGTGCTTCTGTTATTGGAGCAGGATTTGCCATGATAGCTGGTATTGGTCCAGGTATAGGACAAGGATACGCTGCTGGCAAAGGTGCTGAAGCGGTAGGAGAACATCCAAATGAAAGCAAGGGAATTACTTCTACTATGTTATTAGGTGCAGCTATTTCAGAAACATCAGGAATTTTAGCCTTAGTAGTTGCTCTTATACTAATATTTGCTAAGCCATTATTATCACTTAATGGTGCGGTAATGATAATAGCAGGATCAGCAATTGGAGCTGGAATTTCAATGATTTCAGGCTTAGGGCCTAGTATTGGACAGGGATACGCGGCAGGTAAAGCAGCAGAAGCTGTAGGCAACAATCCTCAAAATAAGAAGAGCATAACATTACTAATGCTTATGGGTTCAGCTGTCGCGCAAACTACAGGTATACTTGCATTAGTAATTGCATTAATTCTTATGTATGGTAATCCACTTATATCACTAGAAGGTGCCATTGCAATTATTACAGCATCAGCATTAGGGGCAGGTGTTTCTATGATTGGTGGAATAGGCCCGGGTATTGGACAAGGATACGCAGCGGGTAAGGCAGCAGAAGCTGTTGGAGTTAATCCTAAAAATCAAAAAAATATAACAGTTGTCATGTTAGTGGGTCAAGCAGTTGCACAAACAACTGGTATATTGGCTTTAGTTATTTCGTTAATTCTTATGTATGGTAATCCACTTATAGCTATGAAAGGAGCAATTATTATTCTTGCTGCATCAGCATTGGCTGCAGGTATTTCTATGTTAGGTGGAATAGGATCAGGTATAGGACAAGGATATGCAGCAGGTAAAGCAGTAGAAGC
>JBMNCR010000025.1:12780-30468 GCA_049366695.1 Eubacteriaceae bacterium | reverse complement strand
ACAATATTGGAAAGGAGGTATGACCGTGGGTAATGCAAGTATGGTTGATGTAAACGTTCGATCAATATTAGCTAATATAGGAAACTTTTTATTGTTATTCTTTTTAATAAAACATTTTTTTTATGATAAAATTAACAAGTTTATCCAACAAAGGTCTGATGAAATAGCTCAAGAAATAAGTGATGCAGAGGTTTTGAAAAAAGAAGGTGAAAGCTTCAAAGAAGAATATACTGAAAAGTTGAACACAATCGAAGATCATTCAAGACAAATAATAAATGAAGCAAGACTAATAGGTGAAGAAAGAAAAAATGAAATAATAAAGGTAGCAGAAGAAGAAGCTGAAAAGGTATTAAAGAGAAATAGAACTGAAATAGAAAGAGAAAAAGAAAAAGTTCTTGAAGAAGTTAAATCAAACATTGTAGATTTATCCATCTATGCAGCAGAAAAGATTGTAAGTGAATCAATTGATAAAAGTAAGCATGAAAAACTGATCCTTGACTTTATTGAAGAGGTGGGAGAAGGAAAATGAGCTTAGTCAGTAAAAAGTATGCATCAGCCTTAATGGATGTTGCAAAAGAAAATGCTAATTTAGATGAAGTATATGAACAATTCAAAATAGTTATTGATGAATTAACGACAGATAAAAGAATATGGATGTTATTAAATATTCCCAGTATGGATACAAAAATGAGGAAAAATTTAATAAGTGATATATTTAAAAATAGCCTTAATCAATACTTATATAATTTTATTATGATATTGTTTGATAAAAATAGATTTAATGAGTTGAAGTTTATCTTTTTATCTTTCAAAGAGTTATATTTAATGGAGAAAAATATGATTGAGGTAACTGTTGTATCAGTACTAGAATTAAGTGAATCACAAAAAAATACTTTAAAAGTAAAGTTGGAAAAACAGTACAATAAAATAGTAATTCTTCATAATAAAATTGATAAAACAATTTTAGGAGGATTAATAATTTATGTTGGCGAAAAGGTAATAGACGGAAGTATAAAAAGTAAGTTGATGAATTTAAGAAATGATTTAAAAGAAATAAGACTACAAGAGTTAGGGGTGAGTTAGTTGAATCTCAGGCCAGAAGAGATAAGTAAAGTAATTAAAAAACAAATTGAAAAATATGAACATAAACTAGAGACAACAGATGTTGGTACTGTTATACAAGTTGGAGATGGAATTGCTCGTATACATGGCTTGGAAAATGCCATGGCAGGAGAATTATTGGAATTTCCTAATGAAGTATATGGAATGGTACTGAACTTAGAAGAAGATAATGTTGGGTGTGCGTTATTAGGTGATGACAAAAACATCGTAGAAGGTGACAAAGTAAAATGTACCGGCAAAATTGTCGAAGTACCTGTAGGTGATGCTATTATAGGTAGGGTTGTAAACGCATTAGGGCAACCTATAGATGGTAAAGGACCTATAAAAACTGATGAATATAGACCTGCTGAATTAAAAGCACCGGGTGTTATTGAAAGAAAATCAGTTAATAAGCCATTACAAACAGGATACAAAGCTATAGATTCTATGATACCTATTGGAAGAGGTCAGAGAGAACTTATAATTGGTGATAGACAAACTGGGAAGACAGCTCTTGCAATAGATACGATAATTAATCAAAAAGAAGAAGATGTAATTTGTATATATGTAGCAATAGGACAAAAAGCATCTACTGTAGCTCAAATCGTTAATAATTTACAAGAGTATGGAGCTATGGATTATAGTATTGTTGTTTCAGCAACAGCGAGTGAATTAGCACCATTACAATATTTAGCACCATATAGTGGAGTTACTATAGGTGAGTATTTTATGAACAAAGGTAAGGATGTATTAATTATTTATGATGACCTTTCAAAACACGCTGTAGCATATAGGGCTATGTCATTATTATTAAAAAGACCACCGGGAAGAGAAGCTTATCCAGGCGATGTATTCTACTTGCATTCAAGACTATTGGAACGTGCAGCCAACCTAGAAGCTGGGGGTTCAATAACAGCTCTTCCAATAATAGAAACTCAAGCTGGAGATATCGCTGCATATATTCCTACTAATGTAATATCAATAACTGATGGACAAATTTTCTTAGAATCAGAGTTATTTAATGCAGGGATAAGACCGGCAGTAAATCCAGGGATTTCTGTTTCAAGAGTAGGTGGCGCAGCACAAATAAAGTCAATGAAAAAAGTAGCAGGACCATTAAGAATTGAATACGCTCAATATAAAGAATTGGCTTCATTTGCTCAATTTGGTTCTGATTTAGATGATGTAACAAAAGCTCAACTTGATAAAGGTGAACGAGTGGTAGAAATGCTTAAACAAGATCAGTATTCACCAATGAAAACAGAACATCAAGTAGTTGTAATTTATGCGGTTTCAAATAATTATACGGCTGATATACCAGTTGAGCAATTTAAATATTTTGAAAAATCATTGATTGAATACGCAGAGACTAATTGTTCAGAGGTACTAAAAACAATAAAATCTGGAGTAGCGCTTAACGATGAATTATCAGCTCAGTTAGATCAAATGATAACAAAATTCAAAGAAACCTTTAAGATAGAAATTTAAGGGCGCACCAATAGAGAGAGAGGTGAAACCCTATGGCTGAAAATATTAGAGATATTAAGAGAAGAATAAAAAGTGTTAATAATACTAAGCAAATAACTCATGCGATGGAATTGGTAGCTTCATCAAAATTGAGAAAAGCTAGACAAAAGGCCGAAGGTAGAAGAGCTTATTTTGAGACTATGCTCACCAGTATTCAAGAGCTAGCTGCAGAAAGTGATGGCGTAAATAGTATTTTCCTTGAAAAAAGTGAAGGAAAAAAGAAAGCGTATATTGTTATTACTGCAGATAGAGGTTTAGCTGGAGGATATAATAGTAATGTTATTCGAAGTGTAGCTTCAAGTATAGAAGATAAAAAAGATTCTTCATTGATTACTGTAGGTAGTAGAGGTAGAGATTACTTTAAAAAGAGAGATTATAATATTATTAGTGAATACATTGGTATTACTGAACAACCTTCATTTCATGATGCAAAGGGCATTGGTGAAGCAGTGACTGATTTATTCAAAGAAAAACAAGTGGATGAAGTTTATCTTGCATACACAAAATTTGTATCAACAATCTCTCAAAAGCCTGAATTAATTAAATTATTACCGTTAAATAAAGAAGATTTAAATAAAGAAGAAGAAATAGAAAATGATGATGATATACCATTAATAATGCAGTATGAGCCATCTATTGAAGGACTCCTTGCATATTTGATTCCGAAATATATTACAAGTACTATTTACGGTGCTATGATAGAGTCGTCTGCAAGTGAACAAGGAGCAAGAAGAATGGCCATGGAATCTGCAACAGAGAATGCCAATGATATGATAGATGTACTGACTTTGCATTATAATAGAGCGAGACAAGCTCAGATTACGCAAGAATTAACTGAAATTATTGGTGGCGCCGAAGCTTTGAAATAAGAGCAAGACTATTAAAGATTGGAGGTTAAGAAATGGCTCAAAATATCGGACGAATCGTACAAATTATTGGACCGGTAATAGACGTAAAATTTGATTCACAAAATTTACCGAAATTATATAATGCCATAGATATAGATAATCAAGGCAAAAAATTGGTAGTTGAAGTAGCACAACATTTGGGAGATGATATTGTTAGATGTATTGCTATGGATTCAACTGATGGATTAAAAAGAGGTATGGAAGCACTTGACACAGGAGCTCCTATATCTGTACCTGTAGGACAAAATACTCTTGGAAGAATGGTGAATGTATTAGGTGAACCTATTGATGGAAAGCCAGCTGTTGAAGTTGATAAAAAGTATTCAATTCATAGACCAGCTCCATCTTTTGAAGAGCAACAAACGCAACCAGAAATTTTAGAAACTGGTATAAAAGTAGTTGATTTAATAGCACCATATACAAAAGGTGGGAAAATTGGCTTGTTTGGTGGAGCAGGTGTAGGTAAAACTGTTTTAATACAGGAACTAATAAGTAATATTGCAACTGAACATGGAGGACTATCTGTTTTCGCAGGAGTTGGAGAGAGAACCAGAGAAGGTAATGATCTTTATCATGAAATGATGGAGTCAGGAGTAATCAATAAAACAGCACTATGCTTTGGACAGATGAACGAACCACCAGGAGCAAGAATGAGAATTGGATTGACTGGTTTAACAATGGCAGAATATTTTAGAGATGAAGAAGGACAAGACGTTCTGTTATTTATCGATAATATATTTAGATTTACTCAAGCTGGATCAGAAGTATCGGCATTATTAGGAAGGATGCCTAGTGCAGTAGGATATCAACCTACATTAGCAACTGAGATGGGTGTTTTACAAGAGAGGATCACTTCTACTAGTAAAGGTTCAATAACTTCTGTGCAGGCGGTTTATGTGCCAGCAGATGATTTAACTGACCCTGCTCCAGCTACAACCTTTGCACATTTAGATGCTACCACAGTATTAAATCGTGCGATTTCAGAAAAAGGTATTTATCCTGCAGTTGATCCCTTAGATTCAACATCTAGAATACTAGATCCTAAAATTGTTGGTGAAGATCAGTATAGAGTTACAAGGGAAGTTCAAGAAATATTACAAAGATATAAAGAGTTACAAGATATAATTGCAATACTAGGTATTGATGAATTATCAGATGAAGATAAAATAGTAGTAAATAGAGCAAGAAAAGTAGAAAGATTTTTATCTCAACCTTTTCATGTTGCAGAGCAATTTACTGGAATTCCAGGGGTTTATGTACCAATAGCTGAAACTATAAGAGGTTTCAAAGAAATATTAGAAGGAAAGCACGATGATTTACCTGAAGGTGCGTTCCTGATGGTTGGTACAATAGATGATGCAATAGAAAAAGCTAAATCAATGAAAGAGCAAAAATAAGGTAGGTGATAATATGGCAACTTTTAAGCTACAAATTATCACTCCAGAAAGAGTTTTCTATAATGGAGACGTGGAAAAGGTTGTGTTAAGAGGAAGTGAAGGTGATATGGCTATACTGCAAAACCATACTCCTTTAACTACAACATTATCTATGGGTGAACTTAAGATATTTACTAGCAAAAAAAAATATACAAGTGCTACATTAATAAATGGATTTGCAAAAATAGAACCTAATGAAGCAATTATCTTATCAGATGCTGCAGAATGGCCAGAGGAAATAGATGTAAAAAGAGCAGAAGCATCTAAAGAAAGAGCAGAAAAAAGGTTAAAAGAATCAGACATGGATAATACTAGAGCAATAGCTGCATTAAGGCGTGCGATGATAAGATTAGATGTATCAAAAACAATTGAAAATAAGTAGAATTGAGGCAAAGCGAATAAGCTTTGTCCTTTTTTTAAAAAAAAATGAATAATTATAAGTATTAGTGGAAATAATTATTAATGACTACAGGAGGTTTTAATGTGAGTTAGTTGTTTTATCCCCCTTTTACAATGTCATTTTAAAATCTCCTATTTATTTGGAGAAATAGGATGTTAAAAAAATTATTTTGTTTTTTATTTATTTTATTTTTAGTTCTCTCTATTAATGAACACACCATAACTTCAATGGATAAAGATTTTAATAGTCAAGTTCAACAAGCATTTGAAAATTCTGATGCAGAGTTTCTAAATTCTAAAGTTATTATTGTTATGAAGTCAAATGTTTTAGTTAGTAAAATAAAATCATTATTCAATATAAATATGTCAGAAATCAAATATACTAACATATCAATAATACATAAAGAAACGGGTAAATTAGTTAAATTAAATATAAAAGAAGAAGAATATGTAGATACAATAGAAGTTAATTTTGATAATATAAATGAAGCTTTAAAATTCAGACGCCAGTTATTAGTAGAATTTGAACAAAATAAATTCATTGCTGACTTTATTTTGATGATTAAAGGAAAATATGACTATAAAATAAATCAAAGCAATATGCAAAAAATAACTGAAAATATTTTAGGTGATTTAGATTGCCAGTTTGTAGAAGGTGGATATGTAAATAATCACCTATTAAGTATAAGTGCGTATACATCTAAATGTAGTGAATTTATAACTACAGGAGGTCACAAAATAAATCTCAATGTAGCGGTTAAATATAATATTGTTGAGAAGAGAACAGAATTAATAATTGCAACTCCACTGATTTATGGAGACTACTAGTGATTTCTAGTACATTTCTTTTAATTCTACTCCTGTATAATAATGTTTTAAGATATCTTCATAAGTGTATCCAGCTTTAGCCATACCATCTGCTCCATATTGGCTCATTCCTACACCATGTCCAAATCCTACAACAGTGAATACTAATTTATTGTTATTTTGAGCAATTGTGAACTGGGAGGAGCGAAGATTTAATAACTCTCTAACCTCTCTACCTGTTAATACCATATTCCCTACACGAATTTTAGAAATTTTACCTCCCTCAGTAGCACTTAGAATTTCTATATTTTCTAACATTTTCGAAGAGTCAAATTTTATATCAGGGTATTTTTTTTTAAAAGTGTTAGTGAAATTTTCTACAGTAATTTCAAAATTAGTGTTTAAGTAAGGAGAACTATCTTCATAACTACTGGAAACACTCTTTAAATAGGGCAAACTTGAGGTGAAATAATCTTCAGAGTTTTCTGTAGAACCCCCACTTGTTGAGTGAAAAAGAGGATCAATAAGATTACCATTATAAATTATTGCTATACCCTTTGTTGATTCAACTGCTTCTACAATTTTAGCCCACAAATCAATATTGCTTAAAGATGACAATTCGGCATTGCTATCCCATGCAATTAAACGCTCTTCTTTGCTTATCCATGCTTGACAGTGACGGTAGTCAGTGCAAAGGTCATACTGAGGGTGAACAGCATCAGATGTAGCACCAAACTCTTCGAGACGATTCATAGTATAAGTTCTAGCAGCAATAGCTTGGGCTTTTAAAGCTTCTATATGAAAAGTTACAGGCATTTCTGCTGCTACAACACCTTTGATATATTCATCTAACTCCAGATTCATAGATTCATTAGTACTAGTATTTAGAACTTTTACATAAAAATTTTCTTCGTTTTCTATTACTTGAGGTTCATTTTCGTTATTTATAACATCACAAGATTTAATAATAAAAAATGGTAATACGATGATTATAATAAAAAGTATAATAATTATAGATACAAATTTTTTCATAAAACCCCTCCCCTTTTAGTGCGTATTAAATATAATATTCATTTAATTAAAAATTTATTATTATATACTAATATTTAGTATATAATATTCTTCTTTTGGTAACAATTATGAAAGGAGGTGTGATTATGAAAAAAAACATATTTAAGGAAAGAAATTTTAAAAAAAGTCTATTGAAATTATTAAATAAAGAAGGTTTTTATGTAGCAATATTTCTATGTATAACTTTAATAGCTACAAGTGTAGTATATTTCACAAATAATAATGTTGAAAAAGATTTAGCTGAAGATAGTAATCCAGAAATAACCGAAAGTACAAATGTAGAAGAGAATGTTTCAGATGTTAGTAAAATAATTAATGAGGAAGTTGAAGAAACTGAAGACGCAATAGTAGAAGAATCGCAACAAGAACAAGAAGTTATAGAAGATATAGAATCACAAGTAAGTAATGAGTCTACTACTGTAAACAAAGCTGATACACTAGAAGATTTACAAAATCCGGTAAACTCAAATGAGGTGGTAATGGCTTTTAGTTATGGTGTTGAGCCTGTTTTTTCCAATACACTTAATGAATTTCGTTCTGATCATACAGGGGTAGATTTGAAAGCTGAAATAGGCGAAGAAGTAAAAGCAGCCCTTGATGGTAAAGTTATCAAGATATATGATGATGTTAAACTAGGAAAAACAGTAGTCATACAACATTCAAATAATATTGAAACTAGGTATAGTAACTTAGATAAAAATATTAGTGTTACATTGAATCAGTCAGTTAAGGTTGGTGAAAGTATCGGTAAAGTGGGGAAAACTGCTAATTTTGAGGCAGACGATGATCCGCATCTTCATTTTGAATTGTGGAAAGATGGTAAGTGCATAGATCCAATGCCATATTTGTCTTAAGTATAAATCATTTTACTATTTACATTATAAAATAAGACTATATAAATAAAATTTCTTCTATTTGAGCAAACCCATGCATAAATTGTAATAAGGATATGTTAAGGGGGTTTCTCAATTGAAGGATTATATTGAAGAAAGAGTACTGAAAATAGCAAATTATATAATAGATACAGGTAATACAGTGAGGCAAGCAGCAACAATTTTTAAAGTAAGTAAGAGTACAGTTCACAAAGACATTACGGAGAGATTACCAGTGATTAATCCTTCATTATGTGATAAGGCTAGAACAGTATTAAATAAGAATAAGTCAGAACGTCATATTAGAGGCGGTATGGCAACTAAAATCAAGTATAAGAAGCTGGCTAAATAGTTAGCTTTTTTATTATTTCAAGATAGAATTATATTAATAAAAATATAATAAAAATGTAAAACATTTTTCCGCAATGTTTTACATATAATACACTTGATAAAAAGAAATATGTGATATAATATTATTTTAGTAGGAACATAAGATATAAGGAGTGGATACTAAAGATGTCACCTTTTAGAAGAGATGTGGGAATTGATTTAGGAACAGCAAATATATTGGTATATCTTAAAGGGAAAGGTATTGTGTTGCAAGAACCATCAGTTGTAGCCATAGATACAAATACTAATGAGATAAAAGCAATAGGTGCAGATGCAAGAGCAATGCTAGGAAGAACGCCTGGAAATATTCAAGCAATAAGACCATTGAGGGATGGTGTGATTTCAGATTTTAAAATAACGGAACGTATGTTGAAATATTTTATAGCAAAAGTGTGCGGAGGGAGAAGGATAATAAGACCTCGAGTAGTTGTAGGTATACCTAGTGGAGCTACTGAAGTAGAAAAAAGAGCTGTAGAACAAGCTATACTATCTGCAGGAGGTACAAATCCTGTAATTATAGAAGAACCTGTAGCAGCAGCAATAGGTGCAGGTATAGATATTACGCAACCTACAGGTAATATGATAGTTGATATAGGTGGAGGAACAACTGATATTGCAGTTTTGTCTCTTGGAGGAATCGTAGAAAGTATATCTATTAAAGTAGCTGGTGACAAATTTGATGAAGATATAGTTAGATATATGAGAAAGAATCACAATATTTTGATAGGAGAAAGAACGGCAGAAGATTTAAAGATCAAAATAGGTACAGTTTATCCAGAGGAAGAAGAAAGATATATGGAAATAAGAGGGAGAGACTTGCTGTCTGGATTACCAAAGTCATTAAATATTAGTTCAGAAGAGATTAGGATAGCACTCAATAATAGTATAAATTCTGTAATTAATGCTGTACATAGTGTGCTTGAAAAAACACCACCTGAGTTGGCTGCGGATATAAGTGATATTGGAATATACTTAGCCGGAGGTGGAGCACTATTAAAAGGATTAGATTTATTGATTCATGAGAGAATGGGTGTGCCTGTAAATATCGTAGAAGAAGCTGAATCTTCTGTAGCTTTTGGAACAGGCAAAGTATTAGATAATATTCAACTGCTTGGAGGACAAAATAAAAAATCATACGATTTTTAAGTATGATTTTTGTTCCTGTGAGGTTGTAAAACATGAAATTTAAAGGGTAGTTATAACTTAGGAATATAGCAAGAAATATGTACATGATAACACAATAAGAGTAATAACACAGTAATTTATCTTTTTGAAATGCTAAAGGATTTTATATCTGTGTTTTTCATAAGGAGAAGAATAAGAGGAAAATGAAAAGAATAAAAATAGTAAACAAAAAGAGATTTTTTATTATTTTGATAATTAGTATAATATTAATTCTTTCGTTTAGTATAGGATTTGCTATTTATTATGGAGCACAAAATCCAGAAAAATTATTTACTCAAAGGGACGATTCAGATGAAATAATAAAGGGCTCAATAGACATCAATGAACAATTTGATGAAAACAAGATTAATATATTAATTTTTGGACTAGATAAGAATGAATATAGAGATACAAAACAGAATTATGAAGTATATAGATCTGATACAATTATGCTTGCTACAATAGATTTAGAAGAAAAAACGGTGGATATAGTTTCAATACCTAGAGATACATATGTGCCTATTTATAATAGAAACTTTAAAGATAAAATTAATACTTGTTTTTATTACGGGAAAAGGGTAGCAAGTTCTGATGAAGAAGAAATTGATACAGGCATTGAGTATTTAACAGGTACTGTAAGTAATATCTTGGGGAATATTCCTATTAACTATTATATTGGAATAACGGATATGGATGTAGTTACTGAGATTATTGACGAAGTGGGTGGTATTGACATAGACGTATTGTATACGTTGTATGCAGATAAAGGAAAAGATAAAAGCAAAGTAGAAGTAGAAAAAGGATTTCAAACACTAGATGGTAAAGATTTATTATATTATGCAAGGTACCGAATGTATCCTTTAGGAGATATAGATAGGGTCTCAAATCAACAACATATAATAAAAACATTAATGAAAAATTTAAAAAGTACAAATAACTTAATAAAAATACCACAAATATATAAACTAGTATCAGATAATCTTACTACAAATTTATCTTTTACACAAATATCAGCATTGTCATTATTAGGATTGAAGATTGACCTTGAAAATGTAAATACTTATACATTACCTGGAGATTTTGGAGAATTAGGAGGTTTATCATACTGGATAGTTAATCAAAATAAGAGATTGGAATTAATTAAGGAGTTGTATGATATTGATGCATCTGCAATGTCTCAAGATGCAAAAAGCGATAAACTTACAAGTATATCTGTTAGCATAGGTAAAACAATCTTGCAAGTTGGTGAGAGAACTAGTGTAACTGTTAAAGGGCGCACTGCAAACAGCAAAGATGTTAATTTTGATATAAGTGATACGAGTTATAGTGCTTCTCCTGATGGGATTGTTCAATTAAATGCAGATAATACGATAATAGCAAAAACACCA
Organism: Eubacteriaceae bacterium; assembly: GCA_049366695.1. GTDB lineage: Bacteria > Bacillota > Clostridia > Eubacteriales > Alkalibacteraceae > JBMNCR01. Next base: position 19,405 of record JBMNCR010000025.1, on the reverse strand, counting down.
GGAAATACTACTATAAGCTTTACTGTTGACGGAGTAACTGCATCAGCAAGTGTTACTGTGGAAGGTAAAGAACAAGATACAACTAAACCTGTGTTTAAAGGCGTTGAAAACAAAACAATAGTGCAGGGAACGTCTTTTAATAAAGAACTGGGAGTTACGGTAATAGATGAGGACAGTGCGACTACATGGTCTGTATCAGGTGAAGTAGATATAAATACACCAGGCACTTACACATTGACATATAAAGCAATAGATACAGCTGGGAACCAGACTGAAATTAATAGAGTTATTACTGTAGAAGCTCAAGAACCAATAGAACCAGAGCCGGAGCCACAGCCTGAACCAGAACCAGGTGAGACAGAAGGCGAAGGAGAATAGTGAAAATAAATGGAGTGTTTTTTAGATATATTTAACTTACCTGTGACATATTGTTACAGGTTTTTTTATTGATAAGTAGAGCTAAATAGTTAATATATGAAATAAATTTGTTATGTATTAAATATATGTTAAAATAGATATATTATTTTGTAAAAGTTTAAATGTTAAAAAATGAATAATATTATTAAATAAATAATAAGAGTATAATTTTTAATAGTAATACTTTACATAAAATTTACACTATGTTATATGAAATAAAAAGAATGATATTATATTATTTTATGGTATAGAATTAATTAAATGCTATTTAATATATTTAAATCCTTAAGGTAATGATGTATATCCGAATTCGCCTACTGCTACGCCTTTTCGCATTTTACTTTGTTATCCGTCCTAGGCAGTTGAAAGGACATGCCGTCATACTGCTTCGCTTAAAATACGAAAATGCATTACCATGAGGGCCAAGAAGTTTAGATATACTCTTTACCTTAGAATAGAAAGGTGAAAAACATGATTTCATTTTTAAAAAATCCTTGGATTATTATCAAGGAAAATTTCAAAAATATTAAAAGAACTTATGAGATGTCCATAAAAGAACTGGATAAAAAATATAGCGGTGCTGCTTTAGGAGTTATTTGGGCACTTGTAAAACCAATGCTGTTTATTTTTGTATATTGGTTTGCTATAGAAGTGGGAATTAGAGGGAATAAGGATGTAGGTGGGCCTTTTATACTTTGGTTAATATCAGGAATTATACCTTGGTTTTATATTTCAGAGACGTTGATTTATGGCGGAACTTCTTTGCGACAGAATAAACACCTGATTACCAAAATGGTTTATCCTATATCTACAATTCCTACATTCAGGGTTTTGTCACAATTATATGTACACATAGCCATGGTTGTTATTACAATAATTATTTTTATGATAAGTGGGCATCCACCAGATGTGTATTATTTACAATTGTTTTATTACTTAGCTTGTATTTTCTTGTTTATGACACTAACATCATGGCTTACTTCTGCTTTAGTAGTTGTAAGTAGAGATTTTGAACATTTACTAAAATCCATTACAACGATGCTGTTTTGGATGACTCCAATAATATGGTCTTTAGAGAATCTTCAAAAACCTTTAAATTATATTATCATGCTAAATCCCATTTATTATTTTGTTAAGGGATACCGAGATATATTTTTTAATAAAGAATGGTTTTTTGAAAATATCAATTACACATTATATTTTTGGGGAGTAATGATAGTTTTAGCATTATTAGGATCGTTTGTATTCAACAGATTAAAAGACGAGTTTTCAGATATACTGTAGAGGTGTAAAAAATGAATAATAGCATTGAAATAAAAAATTTAACTAAAATATACAAAATATATAAAAAACCTTGGCATAGAGTTAAAAATATTTTTAACAAAAAATTAAAATATGACAAATTTTATGCATTAAAAGATATAACTATTGATATCCCGAAGGGAACAGCCATTGGTGTTTTAGGTAAAAATGGTGCTGGCAAATCAACTTTATTGAAAATTATAACTGGTGTAACCACTCCTTCAAGTGGATCTATAGATATCAATGGTAAAATCTCTGCATTATTAGAATTAACATCTGGATTTGATTCAGAACTGACAGGAATAGAGAATATCTACTTAAAAGCTCTTACTATGGGAATACAAAAAAAGGAAATGGAAAAGCAAATTAATAAAATTATCGATTTTGCTGATATAGGTGATCATATTTATCAGCCTGTAAGGACTTATTCAAGTGGAATGAAATCGAGGCTTGGGTTTGCAATCTCTGTTAATGTAGAGCCTGATATATTAATAGTAGATGAAGTATTATCAGTAGGGGATGATGTATTTAAATTAAAATGCATTGAAAAGATGGAGGAGTTTAAAAATCAAGGTAAAACCATATTGTTTGTCAGTCATTCATTATTTACAGTGAAGGCGTTTTGTGATAAGTGCATGTGGATAAAAGATGGTGAATTAATAAGTTATGGCGATACTGGAGAAATAATGCTACAGTATGATAATTTTTTAAAGGAAGAAAGAGCGAAAGAAAAAGAAAGGAAAAAAAAGCAAGCAATAATTAATAATAAGAATATTCCAATAATGAGTAAAAATCAGATAATACGATGTAAGAATTTTAAGTTTTTTAACAGCTTAGGAAAAGAAACTAATCATTTTAATTTTCAGGAAGATATAATATATCAATTTGAATATGAAATAAAACGGCCTATGAAGGGGTTGAAGTGGTGTTTTACAATTAGGGATGCAGAGAAAAGAGAAATATTTAGTAGCGATAAAAGATCAAAAGAACATTTAATAAATAATGAATTAGGAAAACACGAATTAAAAGTTACATTATCAGATTTAAAGTTATTGCCTGGTAAATATCATTTATCTGGAGAATTAAGAGATGATGCTGCTGCCATGCATATAGGCTATTCAAATAAAAAACCCTTCTTTATAGATATTGGAGAATTTAATGGTACAGGTATATGCTATATAGATAATAAATACAAGAATTACTAGAGGTGATTATAATGGTACTATTCGACGTAGATGATAATAAGAATATGCAAAATATTAACTGTTTCGTAAAGGATATGAAATGGGAAAGAATTAATTTGATAGTAGAAGGTTTTTTAGAAAAGAATGAAACTAACGACTTAGAGGGGTACTTAGTACTTAAATGTAAAAAAAGCAAAAAAGAGCTGGCCATAGCAGTGGATATTATTGATAACAAGTTTAAAGTCAAGATTAATATGATGATAATAAATGGCGGATATCCTTTAGAAAATGGGATGTGGGATATTTTATTAAGAATTGTTGAGAATAATGAAACTTCAGATTTATTTCTTTTTTATAATAATGGTAGTAAAGAAAAAAACTTTGCTAATAGGTATAAATACGGGAAAAATCGTTATGTAATTTATCCATCTTTTGAGAGTAGATATAATAATCTGTGTATAGACATAATTGATTATAAAGTAAAGAAAAGAAAAAAGAGATTTTCATATAAATTATTGAAAAAAAAATTAAGAAAAAAAATATACAGATTTACATACCATATCTTTTATAAAATATTCAAACAAAAGTCGAATCATGTATTATTTGCTTCAGATACAAGAAGTGAACTAAGTGGGAATATGAAAGATATTTATGAAGAAATATTAGAAAGAGATATGGATCTTAAATGCAGATTTGTTTTTAAAAAAACCAATAACATATATAGAAAAATTCCTGATAAGTTTAAATTGCCATATTATCTTGCTATTTCAAAATATGTTTTTTTCGATGATTATTATCCAATGATAAATTTTTTGAAATTTCAAAATAATAAACAATTGATACAATTATGGCATGCAGTAGGAGCATTTAAGACATTTGGGTATAGTAGGATAGGAAAAGTAGGTGGACCTAATCCGTTTTCTCCTAATCATAGAGTATATACAAAAGCTATAGTAAGTTCTAAAGAAGTAGCTAAATATTATGCTGAAGGGTTTGGAATGACGGAAGATAAGGTGTTTGCTACAGGAATACCTAGGACTGATATATTTTTTAATGAAGAATATAAGAGTAATGTGAAACAACAGTTATATAAAACTTATCCAATGTTAAAAAATAAAAAAATCATTACTTTTGCACCTACTTTCCGAGGGAGTGGTCCAAAGAATGCATATTATGATTATAATATGATTGATTTTGATAAATTATATGAAATATGTGGAGAAGAATATTGTGTAATATTTAAGATCCATTTCTTAGTGAGAAATCAACTAGAAATACCTGAACAATATAAAGACAAATTTATTGATATGTCTTCATATAGAGAAATTAATGATTTGTTATTTATTACAGATATTTTGATAACTGATTATTCATCAACTTGTTTTGAGTTCTCATTATTGAATAGACCTATGATATTTTTTGCATATGATTTAGAAGATTACATATCTAAAAGAGATTTCTATTACGAATATGAGAATTTTGTGCCTGGGAAAATATGTAGAACATTTGATGAAGTAATACATTCAATAAAGTATGAAGACTTTGAATTAGATAAAGTGAAAAAATTTAGAGATAAGTTCTTTGAGCATACTGACGGAAAGTCTACTGATCGAGTAATAGATCTAGTCTTTGGAAAAAAAGAGGGAGATAATTGATCAATAAAATAAGAAAAATAATTGTAAATATGTTTTATAGGATGTTTTGTATTTTACCCATACAAAATAAAGTAGTTCTTGCAAGTAATAGTTCAATAATACTACAAGGAAATATGAAATATATTTATGAAGAATTAAAATCACAAGATTATAACTATAAAACTGTACTATTATTACATGATACAAAAAATACTTTTAATGGTAAATTATTGTACTTATTTCAGATGATCAAAGGAGCATATCATTTAGCAACTAGCAAATTTTTTATTGTTGATGATTATTATTATCCCATATATATAATTGCACCCAAAGAGGAAACGACTATAATACAGGTATGGCATGCTTGTGGAGCTTTTAAAAAATTTGGGTTTAGCGTATTAGATAAAAGTTTTGGAGCTACAGAATCATTTGCTAAAAATGTGAAAATACATTCAAATTATGATTATGTATTGGTGAGTACTAAAAATGTTTCAAAAATATATGCAGAAGCCTTTAATATGGATATAAAAAAAATAATATCTATTGGAATACCAAGAACGGATATTTTTTTTAATGAAACAAAAAAAGCTCATATCACAAAATGTCTTTATGAGAAGTATCCTATTCTTAAAGATAAAAAGATTATATTGTATGCTCCCACTTTTAGAGGGAATAGTAAGTTTCTTGCAGATAATAAACAATTACTAGATTTTGTTAGTATGTATAAAAAATTAAAAGATGAATATGTAATGATACTGAAACTACATCCCTTTGTAAAAAAGAGTGATATTTTTGATGATAATTTGAAAGATTTTATTGTAGATTTATCTGATTATGATGATATTAACGAGTTAATGTTAATAAGTGATGTTTTAATATCCGATTATTCTTCTGTTATATTCGAATATGCTTTGTTAGAAAAACCTATGTTTTTTTATGCACCCGATTTAGTTGAATACATTAAGGAAAGAGATTTTTATTTTGACTATGAAGATTTTGTACCTGGAAAGATAATAAAGAGTACCAATGATTTAATAATTTCAATACAAAATGCGGAGTATGATTTAAAAGTTATTAAGGATTTTAAGGATTATTTTTTTGATTATAAAGATGAAAAATCATCCCAACGTTTTATCAAAATACTATTGAAATCTTAAAGGTGATATTAATGAATAAACTAGAATTATTATTAGTAAGAATTGTTTTAAATATAATGTATTTATTGTTTTGTATTTTTCCAGTAAATAAGAAGAAGATAGTTTTTGCTTCTCCTAGGAATGACACAATACAAGGGAATATCAAATATATTTATGATGAAATACTAAATCAGGGATTAGATTACAAATGTGTATTATTATACGATAAATATGGATATAGTTTTATAGCCAAAGTAAAGTATTTTTTTTTATTAGTACTTCGTACCTATCATTTTGCAACTGCAAGATATTTAATATTAGATAATGCTTATTTACCTGTTCATATAATCAAACATAGGAAAAAAACAAAAGTAATTCAAACTTGGCATGCTTGCGGGGCTTTTAAAAAATTTGGGCTGAGTACAATTTATTTAAAAGATGGTATTAAGGGAAATGAAGTAAAGTTTTTACATAAAAATTATGATATTGCAATAACAAGCTCAAAAAATCACATATTACATTATGCACAAGCTTTTGGCATGAATAAAGAGGAAATTTTACCTATAGGAGTACCAAGAACGGATTTCTTTTTTAACAAAGAAAAATTAGAAAAAGAAAGAAATGAAATTTATGCAGATTTTCCTCAATTTAAGGATAAAAAAATAATCTTATATGCACCTACATTTAGAGGTAGAGGAAGAGATAAATATATTGGATTTCCATTGGATATCGATAAATTAAAAAAAGAATTATATCCGGAATATTTTTTAATTATTAAATCTCATCCGCACGTAGAAATAAAAGATTCCATATTATACGATAAAGAGTTTATGATTCTAATATGGAATAAATATTCACTTAACTCTTTGTTTACTGTTGCAGATATGTTAATAACTGATTATTCATCAGGAATATACGAATTTGCGCTACTTAATAAACCTATGATTTTTTA
>JBMNCR010000025.1:0-12680 GCA_049366695.1 Eubacteriaceae bacterium | reverse complement strand
ATTATTCATCAGGAATATACGAATTTGCGCTACTTAATAAACCTATGATTTTTTACGCATATGATATCGATGAATATAAAAAATTTAATCAGTTTTATTGTGAATACGAGGAGTTTGTACCAGGACCTATTGTAAAGACGCAAGAAGAATTGATAAATGTCATCAAAACAAAAAAACATGAAACGTATGATATAAAAAAATTTGCAGAAGAAAATTTCGATTATATGGATGGAAAATCAAGCGAAAGATTTATAGCTAGTATATTATCCGATAAATAAGTTTAATTAATGTTAAAACTATGTTAAAATGGCATTATGAAATTTTTACATAGTTTTTTTATTAAAGGAGATGAAACAGTAAATGAAAACTTCTTGTATCTTATTATCCGCAGGAAAAGGTTTGAGAATGGGTGGAGAGTTACCTAAGCAATTTATGGAATTTGACGGTATACCGGTAATTATTCATACATTGAAAGTGATAGAGAAGTGTAAAAGAATTGATAACATAGTGATTGTAATGAACCAAGACTATATAGATTATACTTATGAATTAATAGAGAAATACAATATAAATAAAGATATAGACATTGTAAAAGGTGGTGAATCTAGACAAGGCTCAACATTTAATGGATTAATGGCGCTTAAAGACTATAATCCTGATATTGTAGTTATACATGAAGCGGTAAGGCCGTTTATAGATGAAGAACTAATTAATGAAACAATAGATGAAGCTGTAAAACATGGAGCTGTAGATGTGGGAGTAAAAACCACTGATACTATGATTCAAGTGGAGGATGGGTTTATTACAGGAATGCCTGATAGAGCTATATTATATAACGGATTAATGCCGCAGACTTTCAAGTACGATCTGATAGTATTTGCTCATTTAAAGGCGAAACAGGATAAATTTGATGAAACAACTGATGATGTAAGATTAATATATCGATTAGGATATCCTGTTAAAGTAGTGCTGGGTAGTTATGATAATAAGAAACTTACTACGAAGGAAGATATTGAATTATTTAATAAAATATATAGTACAAGAATAAAGATTAATTATTGGAACTAACCATAACCGAAAAGGAAGGAAAAAAGAATTGAATAAAATAATATCAGAAGTGATGCAACTAGTAAAACCGTATACATTTAAAAATGTAATGAAAGAAGTTTGCAAAAGAGATAATGATGTTATAGTAAGACCAACTTTGAGTTGTATTTGTGCAGCAGATTTGAGATATTATACAGGTAATAGAAGACAAGAAGCGTTAAAGAAGAAGTTGCCTATGGCCTTGCTTCATGAAGGTATAGGTATAATTGATGAGGATAATGAATGTGGATATAGAAAAGGTGAGCGAGTAGTAATAGTGCCTAATATTCCTGGGTATATTCATAGCGAGGATAAATATCCTACTCCCGATGATTGTTGTGCAGCATGCAAGAATGGTATTCATTTTGAAAATCACTGTAAAAATGTACATTTTTTATCTAGTGGTTTTGATGGAATGCTCCAAAGCAAAATGGTACAACCAGCATTGTGTGTAGCAAAGATACCTGATGAAGTCTCAGATGAAATAGCTGTATTATCTGAATTAACTACGGTGTCCTATAATGCATGTTATAAAGCGGTTTATGTGGAGAAACTTAATTCTAAAAGTAATGTGTTGATATTTGGAGATGGAGCAGTTGCGTATTCATTATATTGTGTGTTGTCGCATATATTTAAATTGCCAAAAGAAAATATCCATGTAGTTGGTAAACATAAAGATAAGTTGAAATACTTTGAAAAATCTATAATATACATACTTAATCAAGATGAAATACCTAGTGGGTTTTCTTTAGCTTTTGAATGTGTAGGGGGTAAAGGAATAACACAAGCTGTAGATATTGCTATTACCAAGGTTAAACCAGGTGGTATGATAATGTTGATGGGGGTATGTGAGGATGATATTCCCATTAATACAAGGGACGTATTAGAAAAAGGGTTAACACTTATGGGAAGCAGTAGGAGCAGTAGGATAAATTATAAAACTGTATTGGAACATATGAAAGATGAAGAGTTTCAAAATATGTTATCTATACTTAATTTAAATAATCATTTTTATATAAAAGAATTAACTGATTTAAATCTGGCATTTGATTTTGCTGCATCAAAAGATTATTGGGGAAAGGTTTACTTATACATAAATCAAGAATAAAGCATACAAATATTATCTATAATAGTTAAATGAAAATTTTATAATGACAGTTAAAAGCCTTAGGAATTTAATAATTCTTAAGGCTTTTAATATGGAGTTAACAATATAGGTGTATAATTAATTAGTACGTACAATAGAAACTCTTAGTTTAATATGATAAAATGTACTAAGATATTTACATAAATTACTAGGAGGTAGATTAATTGAAAGTACGTAAAGCTGTAATACCCGCTGCAGGATTAGGCACTAGGTTTCTTCCTGCTACTAAGGCAATGCCAAAAGAAATGCTGCCAGTAGTAGATAAGCCTACTATACAGTATATTATAGAGGAAGCTATTGATTCCGGTATTGAAGAAATACTAATTATTACTGGTAGAAGTAAAAGAGCTATTGAAGACCATTTTGATAAATCAGTTGAATTAGAGCTTGAGTTAAAGGAAAAAGGTAAGAAGGAACTATTAGAATTAGTACAAGAAATATCTAGAATGGTGAATATCAATTATGTAAGACAAAAAGAACCTAAGGGATTAGGGCATGCAGTTTTGTGTGCAAAAACTTTCGTAGGGAATGAACCATTTGCTGTACTTTTAGGTGATGATATAGTATATAACGAAGGTAAACCAGCGTTAAAACAGCTCATAGACGTATATAATGAAGAAAAAGGGTCAATACTTGGAGTACAAACAATCAATAGGGAAGATGTCTGTAAATACGGTATAGTATCAGGATCAAAGGTTTCTTCCAGACTATATAATGTAGATGACTTAGTAGAAAAACCATCCATTGAAGAAGCTCCTTCTAATGTAGCTATTTTAGGTAGATATATTATAAACCCAGAGATATTTCAAATACTTGAGCATACTGGAAAAGGATCTGGAGGAGAAATTCAATTAACAGATGCATTAAAAAAATTGGCAAAAAAAGAAAAAATGTATGCTTATGATTTTGAAGGAAAAAGATATGATGTTGGAAATAAATTAGGCTTTCTACAAGCAACCGTTGAATATGCGCTTAGAATGGAAGGAATAAATAGTCAATTTATTAATTATTTAAAAAGTCTAAACTTATAAGACTGGTGGAACATGAGAACTGAAAAAACTATCTTTAATATGTTTTCTGATATAATTCCATTTTTTATAATGGGGTTATTAGGATTTATAAAAATAAGGGTATTTATCAACTACTTGGGTAAAGATTTTTATGGCTTTACCCAATTATTTCATCAAATTTTTGGATATTTAAATTTAGCTGAAGCTGGATTTGGTACTGCAATAATATACTCTTTATATAAGCCTATTTCACAAAATGATAGAGAAAAAATCAATAGATTATTATCTGGTGCTAAGGTTATATTCAGAAGAATAGGTATATATATATTGATAGTAGGATTTGTGTTATCTTTTTTTGTGGATATAATTGTTAAGAATAACCCTGTTAGTCAACTTTATACCCAGATAGCATTTATTATTTTTTTAATAAATAGTACTGGTAATTATTTTATTTTTGCTCCAAGATTTTTACTCCAAGCAGATCAAAATAAGTATAGAATTAATTTAGTAACCAATATTGCGAGGTTTCTTCAAATACTTACTGAAATAATCCTTTTGATTTTGGGATTTGACTTGCTTGTTATTTTTACTTCCTATTTATTTTTTATGATTATAAGTAATATTATCATTAATAAAATAACTTATAAAAAATATCCTTGGATAAATACAAACTATAATCCAGATCTTTCTACATTTCAAAATACAAAACATGTAATGATGCATAAAATAGGTTCAATTGTATCTCTCAATACAGATAATATTATTTTGTCTTCATTTGTGGGAATAGAGATTGTAGGTATATATGCAAGTTACAATTATATAATCCAGTTTATAATCACAATTACAACTAAAATCATTAACTCTACTCAGGAGAGCTTTGGCAATTTTTTTGCGTTAAAAGATAAGAAAGAAAGTTTAGATACATTTTGGGAAATGAATTCATTGCTTTTCTATATTGGTTCTATTATATTTACTGTCACTTATATTTCTATAAATGATTTTATTAGATTATGGGTTGGTAAGGACATGTTAGTAAGTTCATTAACGGTATTACTGTTTTGTATTATATTTTTTTATAGGATCGTAAGGGGCTCGACCATAGTTATAATAAATGGCGTTGGTGCCTTTAAAGAAACAAAATGGCAAGCTTTGATTGAGGGTATTATCAATTTAGTTTTATCAATTATTCTAGTTAGTAACTATGGAATAAATGGGGTACTCATTGCTACAATTATTTCATATTTATTAACGGGTTTTTGGTTTGTGCCAAATTATATATTTAAAAATATTTTTAATGAAAAATTAATACTATTTTATATGAATTACTTAATTAATATAGTGATATTATTAATAATTTTACTACTATCTCAAGGGATTAGTATTGGGCTGGGATTTTACTTAAATAACGAGAATCTAATACAGTGGTTTGTAGATAGTACAATATTTACTTGCATTGTTAGTGTGATATATTTTTTTGTTTATTATACAATCTATAAACATTATAGAATGTTTTTGCAAAGAGTTATTAAATTGATAAGAAAGAGGAGAAATAATGTCTAAGTCCATAGTATTATTAACAAACTCGTATCCTTTATCTGAAAAAGGAGAGACATTTATTAATACAGAAGTAAGGATTCTTAGTAAATATGTAAAAAATATTTATATTATACCTAGAGAAGATTTGTTAGATGCTAATTATCATGTAGAGACACCTGAAAATGTGCATATTTACAAGTTGAAGAATATGAGTAGATTAAACAAGGTTAGGGACTTAATAGCGTCACCATTATTATTAATTCATACTGTTATGGAGGTTGTCAGTGAGTTTGATAGTAAGGAATATATCTTTCGATATATTATGAAAGCTATTAGAGCACGATTTACAATTAAAGAATTATTAAAAGAAAAGGATTTAGATCCAAAAGATATTATTTTGTATTCTTATTGGTTTCATTTTAATTCATTAGCATTGGCTTTATTTAATAAAAAGGTTTTTAAAAAGATATCTAGAGCTCATGGATATGACTTTTATAAAGAAAGGAGTAAGCAAGTATACAAAAGATTTACTATGTCAAGAATAGACAAAGTATACACTGCATCAGAAACAGGTAAACAATATATTATAAATGAGTATAAGAAATCAAATATTAAAACTGCAATTCTAGGTGTAGAAAATAATTGGTGCATAAATGAATATCGCAAAAAAGAAGAACTATTTATTGTGAGTTGCTCTCGATTGATTAAACTAAAAAGAGTTAATTTAATAATTGATTCTCTTGCAAAAATCAACTGTATAAAGATTAATTGGCTACATATTGGAGATGGAAAAGAAGATTACAATATAAAGAAACATGCTAAGGACAAGCTTGATAATAAAAAGAATATTAAGTATTCTTTTGCGGGTTATTTAAAAAATGATGAAGTAATGAATATCTATAGTAAACAAAACTTTGATTTGTTTATTAGTTTATCTGAATCAGAAGGAGGAGTACCTGTTTCCATGCAGGAAGCACAGAGCTTTTCAATTCCAATAATAGCTACTAATGTTGGTGGGTGTAATCAAATAGTAAATAATGATACAGGATTTTTAATTAGCAGTATTAGTGAGATAGAAATTATCCAAGAAGTAGTTAACAATATAAAAGGATATTCATGTCTTAGTATTGAAGATGTAGTAAGGTTAAGAACAAAATGTAGAGATTATTGGGAAAAAAACTTTGATGCTCAAATTGTGTACAAAGATTTCGTAAATGAACTATTAAGTAGAGAGGTTAAATTGTGAATAAAATAAGTGTTATAGTACCAATTTATAATGTTGAGAAATATATTAGTAAATGTATAATATCATTACTTAATCAAACTTTAAAAAATATCGAAATATTGTTAATAAATGATGGATCCACAGATAGTAGCAAGAAGATAATAATGGAATTCCAAGAAAAGTATCCTAATAAAATAAAGGTGATAAATAAAAATAATGAAGGAGTCTCTGTTGCTAGAAACTTAGGGATAATAAAAAGTAGTGCACAGTATATAGCCTTTGTGGATGCAGATGATTGGTTACACCAAGAAATGTTAGAACTAATGTATAAAAAAGCTATTGAAAACAAATCAGACTTAGTCTTATGTAATGCTAGGGTAATCGATGAAAAGGAAGGTAGCTTGCGAAGCATCTGGAAGTCAGGAAATCTTAATAGATCCGTGGAAAATATATATGACAATAAAGAATTGATAAATACAATTCTTCCTGCCCCATGGGGTAAACTATTTAAAAAAAGTTTATTTATAGATAATGATATTTTTTTTCCTTTATATCTAAGAAATCAAGATCTAGGAACTATTCCTAGAATATTGATTCATTGCAAATCTATAAGTAAAGTTGATGAAGCTTTATATAATTATTTGTATCGAGATTGTTCTGCTATGAGGACATATGACAACAAGATATTAGATGTTGTAAAAAATTTGTATATAGTTGATGATTATTATCAAAACCGCGGTATTCATAAAGAGTTTGTAAAGGAATTAGAATATTTATTTATAGAACATCTATTATTTAGAGCAGTATACAGGATAAAGTTGGTAGTCGACACAGGGGTGAAGGAAGAATTGATTGATCATATTATTTTTTCACTCAAAGAAAGATATCCTAAATGGCATAAAAATACAAAAATAAAAAATCTTAATATAAAAAAAAGAGTGTATCTTTATTTAGTAAATATAGGACAGATAAAAAAGGTGATGGTACTTTTTAATATTAAGAAAAGGATGGAAAGCAAGTGAGTAGATTATTATTTATTAATCATAATATGCATTATGGTGGAGCTCAAAGAGTTTTAATAAATCTATTAAAAGAGATTGCAATTAGAGAAGATTTGTTTATTACCTTGTATCTACTCGAGTACGATGGGACATTCCTTCAAGAATTGCCAAATAATATAGAAGTAAAATATTTAACGTATTCTACTCGAAGAATATTGACAGAAAAAACGTTTTTAAAATTACCTAAAAAATTATTACTTTCTGTTTTTAGAAGAATAATCAGTGATAAGATGTTTTCGCGATTTGTACGTACATATTATTTGAATGAACATTATGATGTTGAAATTAGTGTAAAGGAAGGTATTTCAAAAATAATGTTAGCTGAGAGTAAAAATAAAAATTCTCATAAAATAATGTGGGTACATACTGATTTAAGAATGTTCAAAGGAATTAGTAAAAATGATTTATATTATTATTCAAAGGCTGATAAGATAATTTGTGTTTCAGAAAATGTCAGAGAAGGTTTTGAACATAAATATCCTCAACTAGCTAGTAAAGTGTATGTAGTAAACAATGTAATTAATAAAGAAGATATTATAAAAAAATCTTTAGAAGGGCATGACCCATATAAACACGATTATTTAAATGTAATCAATGTAGGAAGACTATCAAAAGAAAAAGCTCAACATAGACTTATAAAAGTACATAAACAATTACTCGATCAAGGTATCTTTCATTATCTTCATATAATTGGTGAGGGGGATGAAAGAAGAAATCTTGAGAAATTAATCAAGGATTTTGGGCTAAAAACAGTAATTCTTTGGGGGGCAAAAGAGAATCCGTATATTTATCTTAAACATGCGGATATATACGTACATTCTTCTATAAATGAAGGCTTACCTACTGTGCTATATGAAGGGATATACTTAAATCTACCAATAGCATCTACTGACGTATCAGGGGTAAGAGAAATTTTGGAAGATGGTAAGTTTGGATTGATAATGGACAACACATATGAAGGTTTTATTTATGGTTATAAAAAAATACTTACTGATGTGCATTTGAGGGAAAAACTTATTAAGAATACCTTTGTATTTAAAGATAATAATCAAAAAAATATATCCAAGTATTTAGAGATAATCTTATGTAGGGAGGATTCCCCATGGAAATAAAGGCAAATAATTATTATTTTAAAATGTTTTTAATATATTTATTGTCTCAACCTGTTATTGATATATTCACGGCTTATTTTATATTAGTATTAAAACTAAGTATTACACCGGGATTAATTCTTAGAAATATTGGTATGCTACTTTTTATAGTATATATATTGTTTAAGGAAAAAAAACATATTACGTATTTATTCACTTTAGCTGTATTCTATTTTATACATTTTATAGTTAATTACTTTACAAAAGATTTTTTTAGTTATTATCATGAGATAAGTTATTTTTCAAAATATATATATTTTATTACAGTTTTAATAGTTGCAACTAATTTAATACAAAATATTAATTACAATGAGATAAAAGTAAGAATTATTAGAGTTTTATGGATAGTATCGTGCATTATCAGCATATGTATAATATTTGCATGGTTCACAAATACCGGAATACAGTCTTATGGTAGTGAAAAAATAGGACAAATAGGATGGTTTTTTTCAGGAACTAAAATAAGTGCAATTATGGCAATATTATTTCCAATTGCACTTTTATATTCCATAAAGAAGATAGATAAAAGTGCAATAAACTGGATCATTATCATTCTAAATATAATTGCTATGTTTATTACAGGAACAAAAACTGCTTATATGGGAATAATCCTAGGGTTAATAGGAGGAATTTTCATATGCATTTTGAGGTATTTTTATCATAATGAAAAGAGTATAAAAAAGATAATATTAATACTATTGGTCTTGACATTGGGAGTAATACTATATACACCATGTTCACCAGTTTACACTAATATATTAATTCATCAATCATGGGAAGATGGACAAACACCGGATTTAATTTTTAATGGAAGAGAAATTAAGGTGAACTCAGCTCAAGAGGATATAATAAATGCTGATATATTAAGAAAATTTTTAGGTGTTGGATTCGCAGGAAACTATAAAGATGTCTTTTCTATTATAGCCATTGAAAGAGATTTTCACGAAATATTTATTTATTATGGAATAGTAGGTTTTATTATTATGCTTTATTATCCAAGTTGTTTTATTTATAAAATATTAAGATATCGTATTATGAATATTAAAAAATTAAATATTGATAATACCATGTTATTGGCGTCTTTATTTTCAGCTTTGGGTTGTAGTTTTATAGCGGGTCACGTGTTATTTGCGCCTTCAGTAAGTATTTACTTAGTTTGTGTAATGATATTATTAAATAAGGAAATGGAAGAAGAAATATGAAAGTGTTAATTTTTTCTAATATGTATCCTACAGAGGATAAACCTCAATTTGGTATATATGTTTATAATCAAATAAAATATTTAGAGTTAATGGGGTATAAATTCAAAATAATAAGTATAAAATCTAAAGGAAATAAATATATAAGATATCTATCTTTTTTTATCAGAGGATTTATATATGCTTTAGTAAAGGGAAAAGAATATAGAATAGTGCATGCTCATTATGCCTTTCCACCAGGTTTATTTGCTTTAATGCATAAAATAAGATATAAATCGAAGATGGTTGTTACAATACATGGAAGTGATATAAACAAAATGCCCGATATTAGTAAAATTGCAGATACATGTATCAATAGGGTGTTGAATAATAGTAATAGTATTATATGTGTTAGTGAAAATCTAAAAAGAAAAATCAATGAAAAGTATCAAGTAGAATATGAAAAAATAAAAATCATTAATATGGGCATAAATAATAAGATGTTTAAAAAAGATAATATAGAATTAACAAGAACTCAACTAAATCTACCTCATAAGGCTAGTATAATATTATTTGTAGGTAATTTTTATCAAGCAAAGGGTGTTTTAGATTTAATTGAAGCATTTAAACTATCTACTATTAAAAACAAGCTATTGATTTTAATAGGAGATGATAAGGTTGAACTAAAAGTATATAATCTGGTCAAAAATATTAATCAGGAGAATATTCATATTATTTCTCCTGTTGCTCAAAGTGTAGTTGCTAAATATATGAATGCAGCAGATTTATTTGTATTACCATCATATTCAGAAGGAACAAATTTAGTTACGTTAGAGGCAATATCTACTCAAACATTGACTTTAGTGAGTGATATAGATGCTTTTGATTATTTAGGAAAAGATACTGTCCTAAAATTTGAAGTTGGAAATGTAAAAAGTTTGAAAGAGGGATTAGAGAAAGCTTTTTATATTAAAGATACAAGTAAATACATAAATAATGGGCGTCTTGTTGTTACAAATAATAGTGCTGAAGAAAAAAGTAAAGAGGTTGCTTTAATCTATAAAGAATAAATGGTGATGAATATGAAAAAAAAAGTAGTATTTATATCTTCTGTAGGCGGACATCTGACGCAATTATTACAATTAAAACCTTTGTTTCAAGAGTATGAATATAAAGTTATAACTGAAAAAAATAAAATTACTTTGCCATTAAAGGATGAATATCCTATGTCTTTTCTTGTGTACGGGGCAAGAAATTATCCAATAAGATACATTTTTAAGTTTGGCTATAATGTGATAAAATCAATATTAATATTTTTATCTTTTAGACCTGATTTTATTGTGACAACAGGTGCTCATACAGCAGTTCCTCTATGTTACATTGCAAAATTTTTCGGAAAAAAAATAATATTTATTGAAAGTTTTGCAAAAACAAATTCTTCAAACCTTTCAGGTAAATTAGTATACCCCATTGCAGATTTATTTATAGTACAATGGAAAAGTATGATAAAAATTTATCCTAAGTCTGAATATGGAGGGTCTATATATTGATACTAGTACTTTTAGGAACTCATGAGTTGCAATTTCATAGGTTATTAGAAGAAGTGGAAAAATGTATTGACATGGGGATAATAAGGGAAAAAGTTATTGTGCAAGCAGGAAATACAAAATTTAAAACTGATAAAATGGAAATAATAGATTATTTAAGTTATAATCAATTAGATGACTTAATAAAAAATGCGCAGTTTATCATTTGTCATGGAGGAACAGGTTCTATTATTTCTTCTGTAAGAAATCAAAAAAAAGTCATTGTTGTACCTAGGTTAAAAAAATTTAATGAACACAATGACGATCATCAGATGGAAATTATAAAGGTATTAAAAGAAAAGGGATATATAGAGGTGTGCCTTGAAAATGATTGTTTAGGTGAAGTTATTTCGAGAATTGATGAATTTATTCCAATTCCTTACTCAGATAATAATGCATTAATGATTAACACAATAAAAGATTTTATCAATCAGAATTAATACAGTAGGTGAATTATGAAGGATATTATTGTATATATAGTTTGTTGTATTTTGACAATAGCAATTACACCGTTGATTTCAAAAATATCTATAAAATATGGAGCAGTTGATAAACCAAATAATAGGAAAATGCACGATGATGTAATGCCTACATTAGGTGGGTTATCTATTTTTGCTGCATTTTTTTTAGGGCATTTATTATTTGGATATCCGCATTTTCAATTTAAAGCAATACTTCTTGGAAGTATAATAATAGTGATAACTGGAGTAGTAGACGATATTTTTGATCTTAATCCAAAAATGAAAATATTGGCGCAATTATTAGCTGCTACTATTGTTATATTTTATGGGCAATTATATCTTAAAACAGTAGATTTACCTATAGTTGGAACTATTAAATTGTCTTATTTGGGATATTTCATTACATATTTATGGATTATAGGAATTACAAATGCTATTAATTTAATAGATGGATTGGATGGATTAGCTTCAGGGGTATCTACTATAACATTTATTACTATGTATATTCTAGCTATTATAAAAAAAGATTATTTTGTAATGTCATACGCTCTCATCTTAGCTGGTTCAAGCACGGGATTTTTAGTATATAATTTTCATCCAGCAAAGATTTTTATGGGGGATACAGGTGCTTTGTTTTTAGGATATATTCTTTCGGTACTTTCATTAATGGGATTTAAAAATGCTACTTTTATTTCATTTGTAGTGCCTATACTATTATTAGGGGTACCAGTATTTGATACTTTTTTTGCAATTATTCGAAGAAAATTACGTGGGCAATCCTTTGCTCAAGCAGATAAAGAACATCTACATCATTTACTTATGACCACAAATGCATCTCAGACAAAAACGGTCTTAATAATCTATGGTATCAGTATAATATTTTCTGTAGTTTCAGTAGTATATTCTTTAGTATCAGAAGAATTAGGATTAATGATTCTAATAATCTTATTTTTTCTTATTGAGTATATTGCTACTAGAATAGGTCTGTTAGATAGACATTTCTTTCCGTTTTCAAAAATTAGAACAAATTTAGACGAAGCCACTATTATACAAAATCAGAAAACTATCACTAAAGATAAAAATTAAAATTTCATAACTTACCAGTAACTGGCTACTTATAGAAAGTAAGAAAGTGGAAAGTTGGAAATGAAAACCTCTTGGTTAGTTTTGACTGCAGTATCTACGATAGTTCAGTAATGTTTTTAATGTCATTCAGAGCGAAGCGAAGAATCTTATTCC
>JBMNCR010000024.1:0-34765 GCA_049366695.1 Eubacteriaceae bacterium | reverse complement strand
AGGAATTTATACTCATATTCTACTTAAACTATTTTACATTAATCCAGATTGATAACATTCACCAAATAATTTATACTAGTATAACTAAAAGTGACACGAATGAGAAATTATATTATTTATTATTATAAAACCTAAACTGTAGATTTAAGTAAAAAAAATATGCCATTTTAAAACAAATATCAATATGTAGCTAACGTAGAAAATTTGTCAATTAATAATGTCGCTATAATACCAATCTAATTGATATTGCTCATAAAATCAAAAGAATTAAATATGAAACAGATTAAACTGATTATATGGGTTTAAGTGTAATGTTTTCAAGAAAACATTAGTAAATTTTCTTTGAACAAAAACCTAATGAACGTATATATATATTTAATATTATCTTTTTAAGGTAAAACATTCAAATTAAATTACCATGAAAAACCTAAAACTCTCTCGACAAATACTCTTGTGATATCTGGATCAAATTGAGTACCTGCATTTTTCTTGATTTCTACTACGGCGTCTTCTTTACTAATGGCTTTTCTATAAGGTCGATCACGAGTCATCGCATCATATGTATCAGCAATACTTATAATTCTTGATTTCCAAGGAATATTGTTACCTTTTAATCCTTTTGGATAACCCTTGCCGTCCCATCTTTCATGGTGTGAAAGTACATACTCAGCAATATTATAGTATTCACTTGAAGTACCTAATAAACGATATCCTGTTTCTGAATGCAGATGTATTTGTCTCCATTCAACCTCTGTTAATTTACCTGGTTTATTCAATATTACTTCATCTATAGCTATTTTTCCTATATCATGTAATTCTCCTGCTATTCTAAGTTCTTTAAGATCATCATCACTTAAGTTATAGGCTTTACCAATATTCTCACATATAATACTTACTCTTTTTGAATGTGCTTCTTCTCTGGGACTTTTAATATGTAGAGTATTAAGAATGGATTTAATTACAGCACTTCTTTTACTAGAACTATACAAAAATTTCTTTTTATACATGTTATCTTCGGCATTTTTTAAAACATTTCCTATAGACTGATTTTCCATATTTTTTGTATCTCGTCCAAATGAAACTGATATATTAATATTCATAATCTTTTTTTGTTTTATTTTTTCTTTGAATTCTTTCACTAATTTTTGTGCATTATCAGCATTGGTTTTTGGAAGTAATATGATGAATTCGTCTCCGCCAGTTCTTGATATTTTATCTTCTAGACTACATTCATTTTTCAGCACATTTGCAACTTGTTCAATAAGTTGATCACCGTATTGATGACCAAATGCATCATTTATAGTTTTTAGCCCATTTACATCTGCAAATATAATAGAAAGCGGTAGATTACTTCTTGTATCTAATCGTTTTAATTCTTCTTCAAAAAATCTTCTGTTATATAAACCGGTTAATTGATCATGATAACTTAAATATTCAATTTGTCTTCGTTTTGCTTTTTTATCACTAAAATCTCTAAATACTAGTACTACACCCATTATTTTACCAAATCTATCCTTAATTGGTGCTGCCGTGTCCTCAATAGCCCTCTCAGACCCATCTTTTGAAATTAAAATTGTATGATTTGCTAATTCTACTGTGTCTTCGATTTCAAATACTTTTTGAATGGGACTTTCAATCTTTTCTCTTGAATATTCGTTAATTATTTTAAATACAGTTTCAAATGATTTGCCATAGGCTTCTTCTTGATTCCATCCTGTTAATTGTTCTGCAATTGGGTTCATAAAATTTACTCTACTCTTGCTATCTACTGCAATTACCCCATCACCTACTGATCTTAATGTTAAGTATAATTTTTCTTCTGATGTAAAAATATATTGATATTGTTCATATATTTTTTTAAATCTATTAATAATAATTTTATGAACATATCCAGTAATAATGAATAAAACTGCAAAAGCAATTGTTTGTGAAATATAATAAATCGTTCCCATGTGAAAACTATCAGATTTATACCAAACATACATTCCTAAAGAAAAAATTGTAACTGCAAGTATAATTAACATACTTCTTTTTATACGTAACATTGATATCATTATAAAAATAATCGATACAGTCCATACGGTAGTGCCGATTAAATAATATAATCGTATTACCAAGAAAACTAATACTGCTGAAAAAAGCACAGAAATAATATGTGATTTTATTTTTTCATTTTTTATTATTTTAGAATTTAATCTAAAGAGAACTGAAAAAGCAAATAAAAAAAGACTATCAATTAGACATTTATTTATACTCTCATGAAGAACAAAGTAACGTGTTACAAAACTTACTAATGAACCTAAAAGAAATACGTTAGAACCAAACATGCTAGCCATAATATTTTCGTATTTCAATATTAACACTTCATCATTTGACTCACTGATTTTTTTAATAATACCTGAAATGCTTTGAATTTTGATCATATATACTCCGTAAAATTTAATATTTTTTTATAGATATTTTAAAACTTAATATTATTATAATATGGAAATTATATTATATAAAGTTTTTTTTGTTTAATTACCCTTTTATGTAATTTAACTGGAAAGTTTGAAGCACGGTGTAATAGTGGGAACTATCACGGTATTGTTTACTATCACCACAAAATATATAAGTGGTGATAGTAATTCCAATCTATTTAGTGTCTTAATATTGTTATTAAAGTATATATATTTAAACTACAATTATACAACATAGTGCAAACTATTGTATTTGACAATATCCTTAAAGTCATTTAATAGAATTGTTTTCAAAACCAAAAGCATCTATTTTATTTGTTTCTTCAGTTTTAAGATATGTAATAAGAACTGTATCACCTTTTTCAGTAAGTGCAACAGATGGATATTGATCAGCGGAGACTACAAAAAGCATATCATTGTTTTCTATTTTTATAAGGAAATATCCGTCTTTTAAAATACCTGTTCTAGAAACTATGCCGTAGCTTTCTTCCAGTGAATCATATTGATCACTAATAGTATTATCGATACTTCCCTCAACAATTAAAATTCGATTATATTCAGTTTGTGCTTCTCTTAGAGTATTTCCCCATGCAACTGCTCTATAATTTTTTACAGAAGATAAGGCATAACCTACTACATTGCCACTATCTCCTTTAAGTGTTGAAAGATATGTGGCCTCACCATTAATATTGATAAGATAAGGATATTTAGCTGTATATCCTGCATTTTGAACAAGTTCTTCCATTAAACCCATTGCCCTTTGCTCCGTTGAACCTGATATTCTGTTATATTGAGCTTTGCATGTACGAGGATTATATATTAAAAATCCTGTTGTTGCTTCATCTCCTCCATATGATGTTATGCCAGAGTAGAAATATACATTGCCATCTTTAAAAACATATCCAATACCGTCTGTATTTTTAAGCTTCCCTGTATCAGACGGATTCCACCACCCGTTAATATATTTTCCCCAATCATCTAAATGTTCAAAAAATATGTCTTTTGATGAAACTCTATCTACCCATTCTGGTTGCTCACCTATATTGTAAAATTCTATTTCTTTAGTCATTGGATTTACAATAATTACACCTGTTACTTCTGTTGTGGAAATCCCAGTTTTATGTGTATAAGCGGTAATTACCCATCTAGGATTGCCTTCTAAATCTTCTTCGAAAGAGTAATCAGTAAGGCCGACATTTTTATATTTTGAATATATTACACGCTTAAGATCATTGCTAAAGAAAGCTGAGGGTGCCACTGTAAATTCATTTTCAATAAATTCAGCTTTTCCTGTTGTTGCATTAACTTTTATATAGCCTGGAATAGTTTTGTTTTTTATGTATTTAAAAAAGCCTGAATGTTCGAGAGGAAATAACCAATATGGTTTTCCATCTATAGCAGAAAGTGTTCCATACTTTTCGGAAATTGAATACATAGAACCTAGAGACGGATCTTTTTCTGTAATTAACTTTTCACCAAATCTAATAGCATCAGATTCATCCCATATTATAAGGTTATCCATATCTACATTTGGTAAGGTTTCATCAAATACTACTTCCTCAATATCGAGCATTGTCTGTTTTGTATCTGATCTAAATATTGCAGAAGATGAAATCGTAGCTATTATTAAATATGAAGTGGCAAGTAATAGAATAACCCCTCCGATTTTACTTAAAAGATATTTGTTTTGTCTCTTGTTTTTGCTTATAAAACCAACCACTATTAAAACTGCCGCAAATATGATTGTAAGGATAATAAATCCTACAAATCTTAAGTTGAGTACTGGTAAAATAAGTAATGCTATTAATAAAGTTATTACTGTACTAGGTATTGTACCTAAAATTAAATGCTTCATAATATTGTCCTCATTTCATTTCAATAATTTGTTAATATTCTTGGTATACTATTAATTATTTCTATTCTAAGATATAGATTCTAATAATTAGTCAAATGGATATTATGAATTGTTATATAGATTGTGGAGTTTTGCATAGGTTATAGATATACTTAGAATAAAATATTTAATAATGTAGTAATTCTTTCTTTTATGCCACATATACATTATAGTTTATTACTGAATATTGTACCATATCTAACCATATAGAACAATTGTGATTGAATTAAATGATTTTATCTGAATTTTGATTATTTTTTTAAATTATAAACCAATAAATGTATCTTATTAATAAATAACATTTATTGGTTTATCTAGAGATATGTCTTTATTGTTTTGACATATCTCTAATGTTTTTTATAGTAAAATATTTCAATTAGTAGCAATTAGATTTATGTAATCTTTGAGGAAATGAGTTTTACAATTACCAATAATAACTCCATGAGAATCATAATATTTTGTCTTAATTATTAATATAGTTTCATTTTCTGATATTTGTAATATTTTTGCAATATTTTCAGGGCAATATGAGGCTTCAATTGTGATTTGTTTTTTTATATTGAACGTATCGTTTGTTAATGATAATAACTCTGATAACGGGTAATTTAATAACTTTGATTCGTTAAATTGATAATCTCCATTGAAACATATGGTTTTCTTATCATAACAAATAATTCGATCTTCTATATAAAATAATTTAGATAAGTTTAGTTTCTTCTGGTAGTGTTGATTTTGTTCAATAAATTCGAGATTAGTTATTTCAATTTTATTCCATAGGTTGTCAATATTTTCTACTTCCTGATAATTAAGTTTATATTTGTCTTCTCTAGGTAGTGACACATAGTTTCCTATTCTAGGAACAGTAGAAATATATCCTTCATTTGCCAAGATAGTTAGACTTTTACTAATAGTAGTCTTGCTTGTATTATATATATCTAATAATTCGTTTTCTGAAGGAAGTTTTTCACCTGGGTTTAAATGTCCTGAGATAATCTTATCTTTGATATCCTTCACTACTTGTTTGTATAATTGTGTTGTATCCATTTAATTCTCCATTCCAGATTATATTCCAGTTAATTTATATTTATCACCAATAAAAAAGGTTGTGCCGTATCCAATGATTTGTTCATTGTTATCTTTTATTTTTTCTTCAACAATTAATATTGGATAACTATTATTTATATTTAAGATTTTTGAAAGTGATTCATTTGCATTATCCGCTCTTATATTAATGACTTTTTTTATATTTTGTGAAATATTTTCTGAAAAAATATTCGATTGATAATTAATATAATGAAACTCTTTTTCGAGTATAGGCTCTTTTGGGTTGTATGGTAGATATTTAATATCATATGCTATTTTTTCATTATTATAAAGAATATACCTTTTTAGCACTACAACTTTCTTATTATCATATATTTGCAAATGAATTTTTATATCATTATCTGGTTCAATTATGTCTACTTTTATAAGTTTGATATCATATTCCACTGATTTGTTAAATTCATTTTTATTTATTTGAATAGTGAAATCATTAAAATTAGGTGTGCAAACAAAAGTACCTTTTCCATGTACAGTAAAAATATATCCTTCATTACTGAGTATAGATAACGCCTTTCTTACTGTAACACGACTAATGTCAAATTGCTTAGAGAGTTGATTTTCAGAGGGTATTGCTTGGCCGGGAGTCAATTCCCCAGAATATATCATGTTTTTAATATTTTCTAAAATGATTTGGTATTTAGCTAGATTGTGATTGTTCATATTTTTCCCTTATCCATTTCTTGCATTTATCAATTCCATTATCTGCGCTAGATGTTGCAAAATCTGCACCTATATATCGACACATTTCTTCTGAAATAGAAATACCGCCGATTATTATTTTAAAATCATTTCTCACAAAATTTCTTGACAATAGATCTACGGTCTCTTTCATACATTTGATAGAATTAGTAATAATTCCACTCATCCCCACAATATCTGGTTGTATTTGTAATACTTTCTCTAGAAAAGTATTAGGCCTTACATCTACTCCTAAATCATATACTTCAAAACTTTCTGATTTTGCTATACTAATAAAAATATCTTTCCCAATATCATGGATATCATCTTCTACTGTACCGATAATAATTTTACCTATAGAATTCTGTAAATTTGAATGGTCGCTGTCCATACTCATTATTTGTAAATCTAAAACTTTTCTATATATTATTCCAGACATAATTAAATCAGCAATATAATACTCTGTTTCCTCGTATAATTTCCCTACCTCATTCATGCCTAAATTCATCCACTTTAGAATTTCGTACTTAGTGAAGCCTTTATTAAAAGCATCTTTTACAAGCAAAAGTGTTAAATCATCATCAAGTTCTTTAATAGCATTAATAATACTCTCTTTCACAAGAATTAACCTCCTAATAAACTTCCTTTACTAATTATAGCAAATAGTATTTAAAATTAATATTAAATATAATGAATTGCATAGAATTATTAAATAATGATGCAACACTTAAAGGGTGAAAAATATAATGTATAAATAATTTACAAAATTCAATTGACAAATTTCTATATCAATATTATAATACAACTAACAGCTACATGTAAATGGTAGCAAGTTACCATTTACATGTAGTTTACAAAAAAGGGGGTACTAAGAAATGGTTAATTTAAAAGAATTAACGCATTCAGTAGGGGAATTAGAAGAAGAAAAAGTACTTGAAATGCTTAATTTATTTATGTCATCAAACCCAACTGAAGAAGAGGCAGGAAAAGCAGTTGCCGCATGTCAGGAAGGAATGGCTATAGTAGGAGATTTGTTTGAGCAAGGCGAGTATTTTGTTGGTGACTTAATATTTGCAGGTGAATTATTAACAGAAGCAATAAATTTAGTAAAACCAGCTATTGGAGGAGATAACACATCAAAATCTGGAACGATAGTACTAGGGACAGTACATGGAGACTTGCATGACATTGGTAAAAATATATTTAAGAGTATGAGTGAAGCTGCTGGATTTAAAGTTTATGATTTAGGAATAGATCAACCCGTAAGCACATTCGTAGAAAAGATTAAAGAAGTAAAGCCTGATATAGTAGGAATGAGTGGAGTACTTACATTAGCATTAGAAGCAATGAAAGATACAGTAGACGGACTTAGAGAGGCAGGACTAAGAGACAATGTAAAGATTATCATAGGTGGAAATCCTGTAACAAAAGAAGCATGTGAACATATAGGAGCAGATGCCTTTACAACAAATGCTGCAGAAGGTGTAAAAATTAGTCAAGGGTGGGTGAAATAGATGAGTAAACAAACTTTACTGCAAGAAAGAGTGCAATTATTTAGAGATACTACTCAAATGAAAAAAACAAATAGAGTTCCGAATGTTGCAAATTTTTTTACTTGGAAAATATTAGACTCAGAATATAAATTAAGCGAAGCTATGGGTGACTGGAATAAAATGTATAAACTGGTTTGTGAATTTCAGGGGAGATATAACTTTGATGCCCATATAGATCTGGGTACTAGAAATCCAATTAGTGTTACAAGTGTATTAGGAGGAAATTTTTATGAAATAGATGATGAAAAGGAAATCATAAATATTGATGATCATATAGTTATGAACGGAAATGAATACAAGGAGTTGAACACTAACCCTATAGAATTTTACTGGACTAAGGCATTGCCTAGGAAGTATCCAAATATAACAATAGAAAATTTAAGAGAAGCAATGTTTGAATTTATAAAATTTAATGAGTATAAAGAAAACATTAATAAGACATTTATAGAGGAGTTTCAATGTACAACACTTGCAAATTCCCAGTATTTATTCTTTCATCCTTACGAAATATTATTCAATTTTCTTAGAGGCATAAAGGGAATGTCTATGGACTTAAGGAAACATAAATCAGAAATATTGGAGACCGTGGAAGTGCAATATGAGATACTTATGGCTCCAATCGTTGAAGCTGCTATATCATCTGATTCGAGTGCATACCCGTTTGATATGTTGACTGTCTTTTTAGGGCACAGTATTTTAAGTACAAAGCAATTTGGTGAAATCTACTGGCCTAAACTCAAAACAGTAATTGAACGTCTAGCTGAAAAAGGTAAAACCATGTACATATTCTGTGAGAGCGAGATGCTTAGATTTTATGAATTTTTTCAGGAAATACCTAAAGGTACTTTGGCTATACATCTGGAACAAGATGATATTTTTGATATGAGAAAGAAATTACCTAATATATGTTTTGCCGGGGGAATGACTTCTGATTTATTAGGGAATGGTACCAAACAACAATGTACTGACTATGCTAAAAAACTCATTGATGAAGTCGGCCAGGACGGAGGCTATATCTTTAGTCAGAATAAAATGATGTCATTTAGGAATGATTGTAAGCGTGAGAATTTATTGGCTGTAAACGAATTCGTAAAAAATTATAGAGTTTAGGAGGATAATTATGAATAAAGAAGTAAATATTAGTACTTTTCCAGAGGGATGGAATGAGGTAATTAAATCCATGGATTTTTTACCAGATGATAAGAGTAAAAATGAGTTTTTGGGTGGACTTGTTATGGTGCTGTTAATGGAATTGAGTTGAACTATATGTGCCAACTTATACATCAGCTACGGACTTGGTGTAGTACTATTAATTAAATTGTAGAAAATTAAAGAGGTCTCCTTTATAAGGAGGCTTCTTGATATTGAGAATATATGGTTGGCAGATTATTGCAATTCATATGTTTTACTGTTATTACTAACTGGTTTAAAGAAGAATGAAGCTGTGTTATAGGGAAGATACTATCAGCTACTGATATAGGAAAATGGTTTTCAATCCTATAGTTGCTTATATATTTAACTACATGCCACTTTTCCAGTAACTATAATGATGTCAGAAATATTTGAAGAAAAAGATTATTCAAGTATCATTTCTATTATGCAGTCAGTCGCATTCTTTTGATTAAGGTTAGCAATACCAATTGACGGAGTAGTATTGATAATTGGGATAGTTGCAATTTTATTTTATTATACTTGCAATATTTTGTATATTTTATTTGGTAATATCTTATTTGTCTTTTGTATTTAAACCAGAAATTGAACACTATTTATAAACATTAATTTTATCCTTATAAGTATGTATATATTGTGAATACTAAAAAATAAAAAGGATGAATTATATGAGTAAAAATAATAAAATGAAAAGCACGAAAAATCATAAAAAAAATGATGGAAAGTTTAGATCAAAACATGTTAAACATGATCCTCAAGCAGAGAGTGCTAGAGCAGTATTTGGGATGAATAATGACAATCCAGAAAACAAACGATAAGAGCTCATTGCAAAGTGTTTTTGAGGAAATAAATATACACTTACTTGAGGACGAAAAGCCTTCCATATATGTAAATAAAATATCAAATGAGGAGTTCTTTAATGAATATCCTTTTAATTTACTTTTAAAGTTAAAAACTACCGAGCAGTCTCCTAAACATCATCCAGAGGGGAGTGTGTGGAATCATACTATGCTTGTCATAGATGCTGCAGCTGATGTAAGAGATAAAAGCAATAATCCAAGAGTATTTATGTGGGCAGCATTATTACATGATATAGGGAAAGCAGATACTACAAAGATCAGAAAAGGTAGAATAACTTCTTATGATCACGATAAAGTTGGTGCAGAATTATCTGAAAAATTTCTTATGGAATTTATAAGTGATAATATTAATTTTATTGAGCAGGTGAGGGTGCTAGTTAGATGGCATATGCAAATTCTTTTTGTTGTAAATAATTTGCCATTTGCTGATATCGAAGGTATGAAACAGTATGCGGATATCAATGAGGTTGCCTTATTTGGTTTATGTGATAGATTAGGTAGGCTAGGTGCAGATAGAAAGCATGAAGAGAAGAATATCAATAAGTTTATTCAGAAAATAAATAATACTAATGGAAACAGTGATTAGTTCAAAGATCCTTCGACAGGCTCTGGATGACTGGAGTAGTCTGGATGATAGGGGTGGGAGTTCCAAAAGAGTTTTTGTTTTGTCATTTAGAGCGGTTTGTTTTGTCATCTAGAGGAGCTAGCGACGAAGGATCTTCCAAATAGAACTTCAGTTGATATAACTAAAAATGTACTCAAAGAATAAAAAACTGGCCCATGACTACATGATTATTTGTCAATATCTACTAAATATACATTTTGAGGGAAAAATTTGATCCTTTCCCTCAAATAATATGTAACACTTAAGTATTATACTTATTGATTTTCAGAAAGTTAATACCAATTACTTGACATACCCACGATTAAACTTACGCTCTATACTTAATACTACTTACTAAATTATTAAAAGATTAAAATATATATAAAAGGGGTATTAGATAGACATAGTTTAATAAATTTAGATTAAGGGGTGTGTTGTATGAGTAATAGTATTTCTTCATATTATGTTTATTGTCAGAACAAGAAGAAATGGTTTTCTAAAAATAGCAAGATTTGTATTGTTAGAAATGAACACCCGGTTTATGGTGTAATCATTGGAGCCTTTGACAGTGATCTATCAGCTGTAGAGTATATTAATGACAAAATGAAAGATGAAGGAAAATCCCTTGTACTAATGGAAATGCCTTGGTATTACTTTGACGGATTTCTCAATGAATGTAATGATACATATAAACATAAATTTATTAGAAGTTTATATTTTCGTAATGATAATGACATGGATAGTGAAGAAAGGTTTTGGTTTGAAATTGTGGACAAGGATTATTATAATAATATAATTTTCTTTAATATTTGCAATAAAAATTATAAAAAAGGTATTAGAGATAATTTAATCATTTAAAAGGAATAGTAAACAGCTTAATGCTATTGGTGAAGTTGATTTTTTATTAATACTGTAAAATATCATTTATATATTGAACTAAGGTCCAGCTCATAATAAAAAATATTATGAGCTGAAGTTTTTGAGATTTTTAACAATTAGACAATCATAATATGATAAAATAATTAACACAGATATACATTGTATAACCGACTAGAATATATTTAAATATACGATATACAATTGATTGATATAGGTGGATATATAAAAGTAACTAAAGAGAGGCGAAATATGAAGGTTTATATACATTTAGCAGAAGGTTTTGAAGAGATCGAGGCTTTGACAGTGGTTGACGTGCTTCGTCGCGCAAATATTCATATTGAAATGGTTTCCGTACTCGGTACAAAAGAGGTAGTGGGTGCACATGATATTAAGGTGGTTTCGGATGTACTTTTTGAAGAGGCAAATTATGAAGATTGTGATATGATTGTTTTTCCAGGTGGAATGCCAGGGACTTTGAATTTAGAAAAGCATAAAGAATTAATAAAAATAATAAAAGATTTTTATTCTAGGGATAAATGGATTGCGGCAATATGCGCGGCTCCTAAAATATTAGGTAATCTTGGGTTATTAAAGGAGAAAAAAGCAACATGTTATCCTGGATTTGAAGAAGAATTAGTAGGTGCAAAATTATCAGATGAAAATGTTGTATTAGATAGTAATATTATTACTTCAAGAGGACCTGGTACTGCAATTACATTTTCTTTAAAGATAGTAGAAGTTTTATTAGGCAAAGATATTTCTCAAGATTTAATGCAAAAAATGATAATCTTATAAACACAGGTTAATTTTTATCTACAAATCAAGATTTAGATATTTAAAAAATGAAATATATGTATATGGTACTTTAATTTAACACTAAAGTATATGGTAGTGGAGTAAAGGAAATTTGTACACTGATTTTTATGATAATAAAGCATTTTAGATAGTGAACCAAATAACTAGATTAAAAAAAATATAAATTTAGTATAAGTAGTTATAAAAATAGTGTGAAGAAACTGTTAATGATAAAAAATGAAATTGGAGAAATAGAATGTTACCTATAATTTATATAGAAGTGTTAGGAATGAATATTCATCTTGTTTCTTATAAGTTGTTTGCTTTAAGCGCCATGATAGTAGGATTAATTCTTACATTTATTATAATGAGACACGAAAAGATAGCTTTTAGAAAAATAATAATATTATTATTTTGTACTTGTATTAGTTTCCTTATAGGAGCAAGATTATTAAATTTTTTTGTAAATAGTGATGCTTATGGATTTAATTTTCATGTTTGGACATTACGATTGACTAATTTTTCTTTATATGGAGGTATAATTGGTGCTACTATGTCAACAATTGTTATTGTAAGAATATTGAAGTTGGATTTATGGAAGCAAATGGATATGTATGTGCTACCAATGGGTGTGGCGTTTTCTATTGCTAGAGTAGGCTGCTTTATGGCGGGATGTTGTGCAGGAAAATTAACATTTTCTCCATTGGGAGTACATTTTCCCAATGCCCGATTAGTAGGGGAATCATTAAATACTCTTTCTTCATTTTTTTCATTTGCTGAGCCAGGTTTATACCCTACACAATTATATGAAATGGCATTGGCACTAGTGGGACTTATTCCAGTGATGATTCTATATTCTAAAAATAAATTACCTAATGGAGGAGCTTTTTTATTATATGCAATGTGGTTTAGTGCTATGAGATGGTTTATCTTATATTTTAGAGATTATCCATATAGTGAATTAATTACCACTTGGGTATATCCTTTTATGTACTTTATTATTATAATTGTTGCTTTTAGATTCTACATTTGTAAAAGGCGAATTATGAATGAAGAAGCAAAGCAATGTTAAAGATAATTGATTAATTCTCAGTTGATTTAATATTTAGTTTTAAATTATGTATTATTATCTTCACTTTGGTGCTCGAGTATGTTTTAAATATACTCCCACAACATCTTTGCTTAATTTCATATGGAGAGAAACTTTAGATAAGTATTGCTTCAAAAAGCAGGACTTTATTATTTAATAAAAAAATTCAAATTGGCATTTGACAATAACAAATTATAGGGGTAATATATAGTTGGCAAATGCTAATATTCTAACAGGAGATGATTTTAATGTCACAATGTGATTCATGTTCTACAAGTGAGGGATGTGATAAAGATAAAGAAAGTTGTATGATAGAAAACAACCCACTGAATAATGTGAAAAAAATAATAGGTGTTATGAGTGGTAAAGGAGGAGTTGGAAAATCTTCAATAGCTGTTATTCTTGCAAAGCAACTTAAACAGTTAGGTTATAGTGTTGGTATACTAGATTCCGATATAACTGGCCCCAGTGTGCCTAGACTTCTAGGTTTAAGCAAGAAAAAAGCAGGTGGGACAGAACAATTAATATATCCTGTAGAGACCGATGATGGGATAAAAGTAATATCTTTAAATCTATTGATGGAAAATGAAGATGATCCTGTTATCTGGAGAGGACCTATGATAGCAGGTGTAGTAAAACAGTTTTGGACAGATGTTCTTTGGGATGATTTAGATTATTTAGTCATAGATATGCCCCCAGGTACTGGAGATGTTGCTTTAACTGTAATGCAATCTATACCAATAAATGGGATAGTAATGATTTCTGTTCCTCAAGATTTAGTATCTATGATAGTTTCAAAGGCTGTAAATATGGCAAGAAAACTTAATATTAATGTCTTAGGTGTTATAGAGAATATGAGTTATATTACTTGTTCTGATTGTGGTAAAAAAATAAATCTTTTTAATGGTGAAAGTACTGAAAAATTCTTAAAAAAGATGGATTTGAATTTATTAGGAGAACTTCCTATGTTAGATAACATAAGTAATATGGCATCTAGTGGAGATGAAAAGAATAAAGAGGATATCCAAAAGATTTTTGAACCTATAGTCAGTAAAATTATTAATGATATAAATTAATAATTAAATAATATTTAGGAGGAAGTTTTTATGAAGATTGTCATATCCTCAACAGGAAAAACCGTTGATGATTTTATCGATGTAAGGTTTGGAAGATGTAAATATTTTTTAATTATTGATACAGAAGATGAAAAAATTACATCTATAGAGAATAAAGGTCAAGAATCAAGTGGCGGAGCTGGAATCGTGGCAGCACAGCAATTAATTGATGAAAAGATAGATGTGGTTATTACTGGAAATTTGGGTCCAAATGCATATAAAATTATGGAGGAATCAGGAATTAAAGCGTATCAGTGTGAAAAAATTCAAATAAGTATGGTTTTAGAAAAATACAATAATGGAGAACTGGAAGGAATAAAACTTGCAGGTCCAGCACATCATAATTAGGTCAATGTAATGGTGCGTATCAAAATTCTTTTGATCTCATGGTGATTCATTTTCGTATTTTACGTGGTAGTAGAGGAATTGTGATATGCATTACTACCTTAATAAATAAAATGACAATAATCTAATAATGCATTAGCAAAAAAATTTGAAGTATATTATAACAATTAATAAATTGGAGGTAATTAATTTGAAAATAGCAGTTGCAAGTGATGGTAAATCAGTAAGCGGTCATTTTGGACATTGTGAAGGTTTCACAACATATGAAATTAAAGAAGACAAGACGATTAATAAAGAATTCGTTTCTAATCCTGGACATAGACCTGGTTTTCTTCCAGTTTTTTTGAAAGAATTAAAGGTTGATATAATAATAGCAGGTGGAATGGGTGGAACTGCTCAGCAATTATTTAATGAAAACAGCATACAAGTAGTTGTAGGAGCTACGGGTTTATGTGATGAAGCTGTAGAAAAATATTTAAATGGACAATTACAATCTACTGGTAGTATATGCTCAGAACATCAAAACGAAGGTAATTGTAATAATTAAGATATTGGTTAATAATATGAATGAAGAGTTATTATCTTTTAAGAATCTTTTAGAAATAAATGGGTATGAATTTACATTACAAAAGAGGTTAGTATTAAGAACACTTTTGGAAAATAAAACACATTTAAATGCTAAAGAAATATATGAGAAAATCAAACATAATAATATTGGAATCGCCACAGTATATAGAGCTGTGAATACTTTTACTGAATTAGGTATAGTTAAAGAAATTAATATTAATGGGAAAAGTTATTATGAAATGAAAATATTTAGTGGTAATCCCTTGCATATTCATTTTAAATGCTATAAATGTAATACTATAATAGATATTAACAGTGATAAAGTAAATATTGAATATCTAAAATTAAATAAAATAATTGAAGATGAAAATAATTTGGAAATTCACGATATAAACATTACTTTTGACGGTCTATGTAGTAAATGTAAGGAATAAGTATCATGTCAATTTTTTAAAGTGATGCTTATTTAAGTAGGATAATAAAATATATAAGTAAATTCTAACTAAAACAGATGGTATAAGTCTTATAAGATAAGTTTAATACCATCTTTTATATATTAAAACAAAATACATAATTAAGGTATTGATAGATGTTATTATTCTTGAAATTTAAAATATACGTTAAATCACTAAGTATTTAAAAAAATTATTTCACTATCTGTAAAAATTAATAAATATTTTATTAATAAAAAAGTATTGTTATTGATAAGTTATAAAATAATGATATAACATTTTTTATTTACAATCTCTGTTTTTTTTAGTATCTTCTTTTTTTTCACATTCACCAGGGCATATCCAATTACATTTCTTGCAGTTACAGAAATTTTTTGATGATTTTTTAAAATTTATATCCGAACCACATATTGGACAAAAAGCTCTTTCTAAAGGGCATTTCATTATTTCATCTCCATTTTTTATAATTATAAATATTAACTAGTATTAATAAATATTATTCTCAATTAAAATATATATTATAAAAAATATTAGCTTAGATAGAATTAAAATATATAATGCCCTTGACACACACTGAAAATATTTCTAGTATTATTTTCTTTGCAATAGTAAAATGAATTCTGCATTTTCAAGGATTATATCATTAGTATTAGAATTTAATTCACCATTTATATTAGTAAATATAAACTTTACTTTTACAAATTCATTTTCTATTTCAAAGGACGCGTCTTCTATGGAGGGCATGGATTCTTTTTCTATAAGGCCATTTTTATAGTTATTCTCATGTATTATTTTAATAAAAGATAAAATATCTTCATTTAGTAATGATTTATTCCCTTCACTAATTTTTAATATAAAAGATTCATAATCATAGGATATTTTCATGTTATCAATAGTTTTTTCTTCATTATTCCATCCTGATATAACCAAATAATAGTCATAATCTTTTACATATATTAGTTGATTATACATATCTAGATAATAATACAAATATTGATCTTCAAAATAATCGTATTGTGATACATAGTCAAAGCCAAATATATTTTTCATATCAGTTGTTTCAAAATCATCAGGTAGTGCTTTTAAATGCTTAAATTGGTGATACGTATCAAAGTAAGTTATTATATTGTTTAGTTCTTTTTTATCTTCTTGTGAGATGGTAAGTGAGGGAACTATATCTTCTCCTTCAATCATATTGTTTGCGGCCAAAATAGAATCAAAACGCTTATTTTGCCCAATTTTTGCCATAGAATATCCACTTAATGGCCCCAATACTGCAATAAATATTGTTATGGCTAATGATATAGGTATAATTATATTACGTAAATTTTTTACAAATATAAAATAAATCATAATACCTGTAACCCATAGTCCCATTAATATTACGTAGTATCGATTTTCTGTTATCCCATATTGTTGAACTCTTAAGCCAATGGATATAAACATAATTGTTAATAGTGGAAGAACAGCTTTAGGAAAAAGATTTTTAAACATTTTAATAGCAGGATTTTCGTTTGCTACTGGTGTTGTTAAAAATATGACTCCAACACTAATTCCAGCGTACCATAATACTAAATGTGATACTATACCTTTTGGCCACTGCCATGTAATAAGGATTTTAGCAAAATAAACGTAGAGTATTAAGGTGTAAATTGTAATTAATGGAATTACGATATATACTAATAATATCTTTAAGGTTTTTGAGTAGTTGTATTTTACCAAGCTTTCATTTTCAATAGGTATTTTAGATAAAAATAATGATACAGCGAATATTAAAGATACAAAAAGAAACGTGTAATAGTAATATACTTCATCTATATTTAGTTCAAATAAGGTATCTATTGTGAAAATTATTGCACATACTCCAAGAAATAATACTAAAGAATAGATAAGGGTGATAAAAAAGCCAGAAAATATTTTTAGAGTATACATTTCAAAGTGATTTTTTATTTTTATTCTTGGTATAAAAAAAAATAAAATAATTAAAAATACTAGTACACCAAAATATCTTGTCATGGAAACAAAGTTAAAAGATGTTAATAAATAGTGATAGTATAGAAAGAGTATAACTGCCCCAATAATATATATAGTAATTTTTTTAATTAAACTAAAAAGTGTTTTTTCGAGGTAAAGAGCTAAACATAAAGATAATAATAAAGACATAAACATGAGCATAATGATCCTAGAAAAGGTTTCAAATTGGGTATTGTTCATCATTTCACGAGTTTCATTAAAAATGATAAGCATAACAAATAAGATAGTTGATAGTGATAAAGTCACTGGAAACCTTTTTGAGGAATTTTTCAAGTTTAACATGGAATTTTTGATATTCATTAATAATCTCATAAGAGTATTATTCCAATATACTATTGGAATAAATTTTCACTCCTTTCAAAATAGAATAGATATATTTATAAAGCTAATGATTTTACATGCTAGTATATTATTCGAGCCTTAGTTTGTATATATAATACATTTAAATTCATTTGTAAGCATTATATCATATTGATTTATTATATAGTAATTACTTTGATTAAGAATAATTAATCTTATTAAATATTGACTGGTTGCATGATTTAATGTATCATAATATACATTGACCGACTGGTCGGTCGGAATAAGGAGGTACATAATGTTTTCAAAATATAGTGTAAAAAAACCCTTTACTGTATTAGTATCAGTAATAATAGTTTTAATACTTGGTACTATATCTTTTATGCATTTACAAGTAGATTTATTACCTAGTATAGATTTGCCTTATGTAGTGGTTATGACTCAATATCCAGGGGCAAGTCCTGAGGAAGTAGAATTAGTAGTTACAAAGCCTACTGAACAATTATTGGCAACTACAAGTAATATTAAAAATATTAATTCGGTATCAAATGAAAATTTGTCTTTAGTTATTTTGGAGTTTAATAATAATGTAAATTTGGATTCTGCCATTATTGAAATAAATGGAAATCTAGATCTTATTAAACAACAATGGAGTGATAGTATCGGTACTCCTATGATCTTAAGAATGAATCCTGATATGTTACCTGTAATGATAACAGCAGTAGATTCAGAAGGAATGAATTTAGAGGAAATTTCTGAATTGGCAGATAAGAGTATTATTCCAGATTTAGAGAGTGTTGAAGGTGTCGCTTCTGTTACTGGAAATGGATTAATTGAAGAAAGTATAGATGTAAGTATAAGTTCAGAAAAGATAGAAGAATTAAATAAAAAAATTCTTAATAGCATTGATGCAGATTTATCTAAAGCAGAGGATAAGTTGTTAGGCGCTAAGAAGGATATTCAAAGTGGATTGGTACAGTTAGAGGAAGAAAAAATAAAACAATCTGAAGAGTTAGCGAAAGGTGAAGAAGCAGTTCAATTAGCAAAAACAGAAATAGAAACTGCTCAGTCTCAGCTAGATACTGCGGAAGATGAATTATCAAATGGTAAAATACAAATACAAACTGGTTTATCTGCTTTAGATATTGCAGAGGGGGAATTATTAGATCAGAAGAATAATCTTGATGCAATCGAAAGTCCTACAGCAGAAGAACAACAACAGTTAGATAACGTCAATGCAAATCTTGGGATGATTCAAAATCAGAGAGATGATCTAAATGCCGATTTAGAGGAGATTAATACAAATTTAGCTCAAGTACAAGAGCAACAAACTCAACTAGCTATACAAAATGACGAAATATCATCTCAAGAAGAACAAATTATACAAGGTAAAGAAGTACTAGATACTGAAATGACAAATGCAAAAAATCAATTAGTACAAGGACAAAGTACTATAAATCAACAAATCAATAAATTGGACGATGCGAAAGAAGAAGCCTTTGAAAAAGCTGATTTAGAAGGTGTAATAACTGAAAGTATGATCTCTGGTATTCTAACTGCTCAAAACTTTTCTATGCCAGCAGGATATATTTCTGAGGAT
This sequence comes from Eubacteriaceae bacterium, assembly GCA_049366695.1. Lineage (GTDB taxonomy): Bacteria > Bacillota > Clostridia > Eubacteriales > Alkalibacteraceae > JBMNCR01. Next base: position 15,266 of record JBMNCR010000024.1, on the reverse strand, counting down.
GGTATTGATTACTTAGTCAAAGTTGGAGATAAAATTCGTGATAGTGAAGAAATAGGTGGATTATTGTTGTTTGATACTGGGATAGATGGTGTAGATAAGATCTATTTAAAGGATGTAGCTGATGTTAAAAACACAAATAATTCCGAAGAAAGCTATGCAAAGGTGAATGGGAAAGACGTAGTAGTATTATCTTTTCAAAAACAAAGTAATTATTCAACGCCAGAAACAAGTGACAATATAAAAGAAAAAATGGAGTTAATACAAGAAAAATATCCTGACGTTACATTTACACATTTAATGGATCAAGGAATTTACATTGATATTGTAATTAGTTCAGTATTAAAGAACTTGATGTATGGTGGGATTTTAGCTGTTATTATATTGTTGTTATTCCTAAGGGATATTAAGCCAACTGTTATTATAGCTTTATCTATTCCTATTAGTTTGGTATTTACCATTGCTATGATGTATTTTACAAATGTAACAATGAATATTATTTCTTTGGGAGGATTAGCCCTAGGAGTAGGTATGTTGGTAGATAACTCTGTAGTTGTAATTGAAAATATTTATCGACTGAAAAATAAAGGATTAAATTCTATAAATGCTTCAATAGAAGGAGCTAAGCAAGTTGCTGGCGCATTAGCTGCATCAACGTTAACAACTACTGCGGTTTTTTTACCCATTGTTTTTACTACAGGTATATCTAAAGAGATATTTGCTGATATGGGGTTAACGATTGCATATTCACTAATTGCAAGTCTTATTGTTGCATTGACATTAGTGCCTGCTATCTCATCAAATATATTTAAAAATTTAAAAGATAAGGAACATCCTTTATTTGATAAAATTACCAATGCGTATGAAGGTGTTTTAAAGAAAGCATTAAATCATAAAGCTATTGTGATGATTTTAGTTGTTGTACTACTTTCAGTGAGTATATTTGCAACATTTTCAATGGGAACATCATTTATTCCTGAAATGGAGGGTAATGAAATGTCTGCAACCATTGAAATGGAACAGGATACTTCTTATGATGAAAAAATAAGTATGACCAATACTGTCGTTGATTGTTTATTAAATATTGAAGGGATTCAAAGTGTTGGAGCATTTAGTAGTTCTGGAGGAATGGGAGGAATGAGCATGGGTGGTGGTTCCAGCAGTCAGGCTATGTCCTTATATGTTCTACTAGATGAAAAAAGAGAGGTCAGTAATAAGGAAATCGAAGAAAATATTAGAGAAAACACTAAGGATTTAGATGCGATAATTACTGTTTCTAGTTCAAATATGAATATTAGTGCTTTAGCAGGATCGGGCATGGAAGTAGTTATAAAGGGTAATGATATTGATACATTAAGAGAAGTATCAAATGACGTGGTTGAGATGTTAGAAAGTACGCAAGGAGCTATTGAAATAGAAACAAGTTTTGAAGAAAAAGCTATTGAAATGAGAATTGTAGTTGATAAAAACAAGGCAATGGAGGAAGGACTTACAGTTGCTCAGGTATACTCGTTTATTAGTACTTCAATTTCAGAAGGCAAAACAGCAACAACTATTAATATCGATAATAAAGAATACCCAGTAATAGTGGTTAACGATAAGAATGAGAAAATTAATAGAGAAGATATTGAAAAACTTGAAATAACAACAGAAATTAATGGCGAAGAAAATATAGTAAAAATTGGTGATATAACTCAAATAACTGAAGCCGAGGGGTTATCTTCTATTCAAAGAGAAAATCAAGCAAGATATGTTGCTGTTACTGCAAGTATTGATACGGATTATAATATTGGGTTAGTGAGTAAAGATTTTGAGAGCAAATTAAAAGATTATAACGTTCCTGATGGTTATAATGTAGAAATATCAGGAGAAACTGAAACAATAAATAATACATTGAGAGATTTAGTGTTGATGGTAGCTCTAGCTATTGTATTCATATATTTAATTATGGTAGCTCAGTTCCAATCATTATTGTCGCCATTTATAGTAATGTTTACAATGCCTCTTGCATTTACCGGTGGATTACTTGCGCTACTGATTACTGGTAATGATATAAGCGTTATTTCCATGTTAGGATTTTTAGTATTAAGTGGAGTAGTGGTAAATAACGGGATTGTGTTTGTGGACTATACTAATCAATTAAGAGAAGAAGGATATAAGACCAGAGAAGCATTGATTGAAACAGGTAAAGTGCGTATAAGACCTATTCTTATGACAGCAATTACTACAATTTTGGGATTATCTACTTTATCTTTTGGTGTAGGTATGGGTTCTGAAATGCTACAACCTTTAGCTATTGTTGCTATAGGTGGATTGACATATGCTACTTTGTTAACCTTGCTTGTTGTCCCAGTAATGTATGAAATATTTCATAAAAACAAAAAATATAAATCCATTAAAGTGGAAGGGGAATAAAGATGGATATTCAATATTCGGATAAAGAGATTGCTATCTTAGATGGAATGCTTAGTTTAATTAAAAATGGTGAAAATTTGCATGAAATCACAGTTTCAGAAATAGCAAAATCTGCTGGAGTAGGGAAAGGTACGATATATGAATATTTTAAAAGCAAAGAAGAAGTTTTTTCAAAGGCTATTTTATTCAGTTTAAGTAATGAAGTATTACAATTTGTCAGAAGAATCAATGAAAAAAAAGGATTCAAAGCTAGATACTATGAAGTGTTAAAGATTATTGAAGAAAATATGGAGAATGTATTTTCTTCATTTCATATATTTTTATCTTTTGGAACTTTTTATCAAGTTAGGAAGTATATATTTGAAGATAGTTCTGATCTTGATAAATATTCTAATCCACTTGAAAAAGAGATGGATAATCTATTAATTAGTGGTTATGAAGATGAAATCATTCAAAAGGTACAAGACGATTATTATAGAAGAATGGTATTAAAAAGTTCATTCTGTGCATTTGCAGATTATCTAACAATGAAAAGATACTTCAATCAAGTAAGTATTGAAGTGGCTAAAGATTATTCATATAAAATGCTGATTAAATCTTTAAATGAATAATTATTTAATTTTAAAATGATTCAAAGAATATAATTACTTTTGGGCTTCTTTAACTAATATTTAAAGAGGCTCAAAATATTTTTATAAGTTACAAAATAATATTTAAATTTTCAAATTTCTTAATATTATCTTAAACTATATATACAGTCTAACGATAGATAATAATATTAGTATTCATATGAATGAATACCTTGGTTACCTTATTTAATGTTTCTTCCATAAATAAATTTCCTAGTATATAATAAAAGTAGGAGGTAATGCCATGTTTACACCAAAACAAATTAAAAATTTTAATGAAATTGAAATGGATATGTATCATTTTGTCATTAATAATAAGAGTTTAATACCATTTATGACAATTCGTGAGTTTGCTACGAAAGTGCATTCTTCTCCTTCTTCTGTATTACGTTTTTGCAAAAAAGTTGGATGTGAAGGGTTTGTTGAGTTTAAGGTTTGTTTTAAGCAAATATTAGAAAATGATCAATATAAAATGAGTTACTCTGACGATAAAACAGGACTGTTTCAAGATTTTTTAGCAAAAATTAAAACACCTAAGTTTATTGAAAAATTAGATAAAGCAGTTAAACTGATCATGCAAGGGGAGAGGCTTTATTGTCTAGGGGCTGGGCCTACAGGAAGTATTGCTTTTTATGCAGCTACGCATATTTCTGCTGCTGGTTTTTTTGCTACATATATAGATGAATACTTTATGTTGACAGCCCCTCACTTTTCTTCTGATACTTATATGTTGTTCTGTGTAAGTGGGGAAGATAAGGAAATGATTATATTTGCTGATAAGATCAAAGCCAGTGGTGGGAAGACCCTACTTATTACAAATAGCTATATCTCAACACTAGCAAAAAAGTGTGATGTGGTAATTGGTTATAATTTATATTATGCAAAGAGTTTACAGAAAACAGTCACTACATTATCAGGACATGAAAACATGGATTATGTAGTGGATAGTTACTCTACTCAGCTACCCACTGTCTATTTAATTGAAACTATTGCCAAATCCTTGGGAAAAAAGAATATTATATGATAAGGTAAATTCTTTGTAATAAAGATAAGGGAGGTTTTAAAATGTTTTCACCCAATAAGATAAAAACTTTAAATGATGTTGAGAAGCAAATTTATTATTTTACGATAAATAATGAACAATTAATACCGTATATGACTATTAGAGAATTTGCTACTGAAGTACATTCGTCGCCGCCAAGTATTCTTAGATACTGTCGAAAATTAGGATTTAACGGTTTTAAGCAGTATAAACAATACTGTAAAGAACAGATTGAAAAGAGTGAAAAACTTGATACTTCTTTCGACATTGGGATTATGTTTAAAGAATTTTTAGTTAAGGTAGATACTCCAATATATCAAGAAAAAATATATCAAGCAGTGGATATATTGACAAATGCACAAAGAATATTTTGTGTTGGGGATGGAGCATCTGGGAGTATTGCATATTATGCAGCGATGTACTTTACAGTTTCAGGAAAACTTGCTACTTTTATTGATGGGAAACTATTAAAAGCAATTCACCAGCCTTCACCTGATGTTTACATTCTATTTTGTGTCAGCGGAGAATCAGAAAACATGATTACATTTATAAATAGTATTAAAGAAAATAATGGAATGAGCATTGTGATTACTAATAGCGAGTATTCTACATTATCAAAGTTGGGGGATTTTGCTTTACCGTATAATATATATTATTCTCAAAGTAAAAAACAACGAGTAGATACTTATGAATCGAATTTAACTTATCAAAATTCTATTGATGATTTATCGACTCAATTACCTGTTGTGTATTTAATCGAAATATTAGCTAGTATGATAAATAAATTATAGACGAATTGTAACAATGTGTTTTGAATATGGAACAAATTCCTTTAAAAATATACAATGAATTGATAAGACCTGTAATTGTAATTTAAGATAGTTACAAATTATAAATGTATTGAAGAAAAGCACAATATAGCTAAAAAATTGAGTGAAACGTACCAACATGTTTTATGTTTGGAACAAATTCCTTATCATTAAAACCTAAGAACAACATCTGTAGAGATTCTTTTAATCTCTTTTTTTTGTGTTAAAATGTAGACAAATCTAGGTTGGGGATTGATCATAAATAATTGAATTGGGGGATAAAAAATGAAAAAAATATCTAAAAGGTTTAGTATAGTAATTGTTTTGTTTTTGACATTTGCTATGATATTACCAGGTTGTACATCAACTGGAAGTACTCAAAGTTATACTGAAGGAACATATACTGCGACTGCAAAGGGAAACAATGGTGATGTAACAATAGATGTAGTATTCACAGATAGTAAAATTGATACTATTGACGTTGTATCTCAATCTGAGACTGAAGGTCTAGGAACGCCTGCGTTAACTACAATGTCAGAGAAAATTATTGAAGCTCAAAGTTTGGCTGTGGATACAGTTACTGGAGCTACAAACTCATCAAATGCCATGTTAAATGCAGTAGCTGATGCAGTTGATCAAGCAGGTGGTGATTCTGAGGCATTAAGAACCACACAAGAAGGTGTAGCTCAAGGTGAGGACGAAGAGATTACTGCTGATGTAGTAGTAGTTGGTGGTGGAGCTTCAGGTACTTCTGCGGCGCTTGCTGCAGCTGAAAAGGGTGCTACTGTTATAGTTCTTGAAAAAGGTGAAAATCCTGGTGGAGCTGGACGTTATTATGCTGAAGGTTTATTAGCTTTTGAAAGTGAACAACAAAAGGCAGCTGGAATTGAGTATACAGTAGAAGATGGTTTAGAATACATGATGGAGTATACTCATTATCTAAGTAATATTGATTTAACAAGAGAAATATTTGAACAATCTGCGTCAACTATAGATTGGTTAGATAGTTATGGAACAGAAACAGTGTTGATGGAAAATACACAAAAATTGCATTATGATGATCCTATGACTTATCATAAATATGTAGATAAAAACCAAGCTTATGAAAATATGTATGTTAAATTAGATGAGATGGGCGGGACTCTTTACACTAATACTACTGGAAAAGAGTTAATACAAGATAAAGATGGAAATATTACAGGTGTAATCGCTGAGAAAAAAGATGGAAGCAAATTAACGGTAAATGCAAAAAAAGTTATCTTAGCTACTGGCGGATATGCTGGAAGTGCAGAAATGATAGAAAAATATATGAATGTTACAAATTATTCAACTTTAGCTTATGCTAATAATACTGGTGATGGATTAACAATGGCACAAGATGTAGGGGCAGATGAATTTAATGTAAATTCCGTTGCGGTACATTCTGCTTTAATACCAAGTAAAGATCCAGCTATTTGGCAAGGAACAGCAGGTCAATTATTAAATATTCCTTTAATGTGGGTTAATCGTGAAGGTAAAAGATTTGTCGATGAAGGAGTTGTATATGATTTTGCACTCTGGGGAAATGCGGCAGTAGCTCAAGGTGGAGAGTACTTTGTGATTGTAGATGAAGCAACTATGAAGACTTTAGCAGAGAAAGGAACTAATCTAACAAATACATTTGAAAAAACATATTTAGTAGGTGCTGGAGTAGACACAAAATTATCTTCAGGGGTAGTAGCACCTATGGAAAACTTATATGAATCTTTGGAACAAACCATTGCAGCTGGGTGTGCTTATAAGGCAGATACAATTCAAGAATTAGCCAAGGCAATGGATGTAGATGTAGCAAATTTAGAAGAAACAATTACAACTTATAATCAAGCTGTAAAAAATGGTAAAGATACTAAGTTTTTAAAAGATGATGAATACTTAAAATATAATGTAAATGAAGGACCATACTATGCAATTAAAGCAGCTGCATTAGTTGAAGATTCTATTGGTGGTATTAGAGTAAACAGTTCTTTGCAAGTACTAACACCTGAATTTAAAACAATCGAAAATCTATATGCTGTTGGTTGTGATGCAGGTGGTATTTATGGAGATTCTTATCCAGATTTCGAAGGATTAACATTATCATTTGCATTTAACTCAGGACGTTTAGCAGGATATGCAGCAACAGATGATTTGAAATAGATGATATGAAATATAAAATTTATTAATATAACCTCAACCAAAAATGAGTATTACTTAAATATTTAGTAATACTCATTTTTTATAAAGGAAATATTAGGTAATAATTTGCTCATAATTAATAATTATTTATTTACGTCCCTCTAGATATATACTATACTCATATTTGTCACCAACTAGTTTTATTATCCCATATTCTATAGGACCTTGTTCAGTGTAAGATATTCTTTTGCTTAATATAAGCGGTGCTCCAACAGAAATTTGTAATATCTGAGATTCAGTAAACTCTGCACTTATAGCTGTTATTCGTTCCCGAGCAGATTGTAATATTATGTTGTATTGCTTTTCAAGAAAAACATATAATCCAGTAAAAGTATTAATGTGTTTTTCAAACTCTGGTACAGCATTCTCTTTGAGATAGTTTATCATTATTGCGATAGGTTGATTGTTAGCCCACTGAACTCTTTGTAATATATAAACATAGCTATTGGTAGAAATATTTAATGCGTCTGCTACATTTTCCGGTGCTTTTATACGTTTGATATCCATTCCTTTTGTAATTACATTATAGCCTTTTTCTTTTAATGTTTCAGTAATAGAAGTGAGATGATTAAGTTTCTGTGTAGTAGAAAAATCAAGCACTTCTGTTCCTTTACCTTGTTTTGGTTTAATATACCCATCTATAACAAGCAAACTAACAGCTTTGCGAATAGTAGTTCTGCTTACCGAAAACTGATTTTCAAGTTCAGATTCGGTGGGTAATAACATGCCAGATTTGTATATGCCGTCTTTAATATCACGTTTTAATTTTGAATAAACTCTGCGATAATTTGGTACAGTACTCATATAAGCTCCTTAAAATAGGTATTGATATATAGTATAAAAATTCCATTTACTATAAAAAACGTCCCGTTCAGATTTGGGTCCATGGGTTAATACCAATCAATGTCCGATCGAGACTCAGTTATCATTAGAATAAACATTAAAATCGATTTCGAGTATATCAACTTATTTATTTATTGTCAAGATTAATAAATAGTGTGAACACAGCAATCACATGAATAGCTATTCAAAGCTAGCTTTGTAATATTGCTTTTATTAATATTATAATAATTATTATCTTTAATGAACTTTTTATTTTTATACCTAAATTTATTTTGTAACAGAGTATAGGGTTTGTTTTTTTATGTGATCACTCTTCAAGTATTAATGTTTGTAAAGCCTACTTTTTAGTGGATATATGAATCATTCTATACATTATTGATTATGCATATAGATAATTATCTTTATTATAATGACGGTATTTGTTATTATGTGATTAAAAGCTATAAGCATGTATTTATATGATTATAACGCTGAAATATAAGCGAATAAATATTTTTATTTATAATAACTTTACATATTAAATTAGTAATGTTATTATTTTAGTATTAAACATAACTATCTTTTGTCTGGAGGTAATAAAATGAAAAAATATACTGAAGATCTAAAAGCTATAGGTAGATTGATTGATGTTAGTGCTGTTAGAACAGATGTTACTTTTACTGAAATTGATAAATTAATAGAAGTGGCAAAAAAATATAATTGTATTTGCACTTTTGTAATGCCTTGTTTTACTAAGTACCTTGTAGAAAAACTAAAGGAAACTCCAGAGACTATCGTGGGAGGAGTGGTTGGTTTTCCTTCAGGTGCAGATACTACTTCTGTAAAAGTAATTACAGCAAAAGAGATGATTGCAGTAGGATGTAAAGAACTTGATATGGTTATTAATGTAGGAGCTTTAAAATCTGGTAAATATGATATTGTTTATGATGATATTAAAGCTGTTGTTGATATAGCGGGGGAAATACCAGTAAAATCTATTCTAGAGATTGCTTATTTAAGTGATGAAGAAATTGCTAGAGGTAGTGAAATTGCTGTAAAAGCAGGAGTTACTTTTGTTAAGACAGGTACTGGTTGGGGACCTAAACCAACTACTCTTGAAACAATCAAATTAATTAAATCAGTTATAGGAGATACAGCATATATAAAAGCAGCCGGTGGCGTAAGAGATCTTGATACACTTCTTGAAATGAAAAGTGCGGGTTGTAGTAGGTTTGGGATAGGTTTACGTTCTGCTGTAACTATACTACAAGAAGCGTATAGACGTGCAGGGATAGAAGTTGATGATTCTTTCAAAGATGTAAGTAAAAATGACACTTATTAAAATGAAATACTCATAGAAATGTATGAGTTGTATATTTATAAGGAGACAAAAATGGAGAAAAAATTGTTAGGAAAAGTTGCTATAGTAACAGGTGCTGCAAGGGGAATAGGTAGGGAATATGCTTTGCGTTTGGCTAAATTAGGTGCAAATGTTGTAATAACGGATATTGATTTATCTGCTGGAAAGTACAAAGAGCAAGATATTACTGCAGCAACAGTTAAAAAAGAACTGGAACTATTAAATGTAAAATCTCTAGAATTTCAAGGTGATGGAACAGATGAAGAATTTGTAATAGATGTTGTAAATGAAACAAAAAAACAATTTGGTCAAATAGATATTCTTATAAATAATATTGGCGGAACTGGAGGAGCAGGTCCTGGTTTAGCAACAGAAATGTCAGTAGAAAAGTTTAAAAAGGTGATTGATATTAATTTAATTACTACATTTATATTTTCTAAGCATGTTGCTAAAATGATGAAAAGGCAAAAACAGGGTAAAATTATTAATGTTTCATCTGTTGCAGGTTATGTACCTTTATTTGTAGTCCAGCCTCACTATGCAGCAGGAAAAGCAGCAGTGATATCATTAACTAAAACTTTGGCATTAGAATTAGCACCCTATGGAATTACTGTTAACGCAATTACTCCAGGTTATATTAGTACCGTAAAATGGGACGCGCATTTTAATAGACAAATAGATGAACTGATTAAAAAAGTTCCACTAGGAAGGGTAGGAACAACTGAAGACTGTGCTAAAGTTGTTGAGTTTTTAGCAACGGATTTATCAGATTATCTTACTGGTCAGACAATTAATGTAGATGGGGGCTTATTAGATTTAAATCCTTCATCGAATAATATTGATATTTATCATATATAAATAACAGATAAATTGTTATGTAAATCGCTTATTAACAAAAAATCTTATGTGGAAATTTAAACAATTCAACAAAAAAGTTGACATTAAAAATAAAATATGATAAAAAGATAGTTAGCACTCTTAAGTAATGAGTGCTAACTATTCAGTTATTATAAAATGTATTAGCAAATGAGAAGGGAGAGATATTTTTGGCAAAAAAACAATTTGAAGCAGAGTCAAAAAGACTTTTAGAAATGATGATCAATTCTATTTATACTCATAAGGAGATATTCTTAAGAGAACTTATTTCAAACTCTAGTGATGCGATTGATAAAATTTATTACAAAGCATTAACAGACGAAAACATAAGTTTTAATAAAGAAAATTACTATATTCGAATAGAAATTGATAAAAATAACAGAATACTAAAAATTATAGACACTGGTATAGGAATGACAAAAGAGGAGCTTGAAGATAATCTTGGTGTTATTGCAAAAAGTGGAACTTTATCTTTTAAAAAAGAAAATCAATTAAAAGATGGTTATGACATTATTGGGCAGTTTGGAGTTGGATTTTATTCAGCATTTATGGTTTCAGAAACAGTTATTGTAAGAAGCAAATCTTTAGATAGTGATATAGCATATAAATGGGAATCTAATGGAGCGGATGGATATACAATAGAAAATTGCGAAAAAGAAGAAATTGGAACCGAAATTTTACTAAAGATAAAAGAAAATACTGAAGATGAAAATTTTGATGAGTACTTAGATGAGTTTAGAATAAAAAATATAATAAAAAAATATTCTGATTTTATTAGATATCCAATAAAAATGGATATTACTCAATCAAAAATTAAAGAAGACAGTGATAATGAATATGAAGAATATATCGAAGAACAAGTTGTAAATAATATGATTCCTATTTGGAGAAAGAATAAAAACGAGTTAACTACTGATGATTATATTAATTTTTATTCAGAAAAACATTATGGTTTTGATAAGCCATTAAAGCATGTTCATGTTAGTGTGGATGGTGTCATTAGTTATAATGCAATACTGTTTATACCTGAAACTATTCCTTTTGATTATTACACAAAAGAGTATGAGAAAGGATTAGAATTATATTCAAGTGGTGTACTTATCATGGATAAGTGCAAAGAATTATTGCCAGATTATTTTAGCTTTGTTAAAGGATTGGTTGATTCAGAAGATTTTTCTCTTAATATCTCAAGAGAAATTTTACAACATGATAGGCATTTAAAACTAATTGGTAAAAATATTAAGAATAAGATAAAAAAAGAATTATTAAAGATGTTAAATGATAATAGGGAAGAATACGATAAATTCTATAAATCATTTGGTAGACAATTAAAATATGGTGTTTATAGTGACTATGGTAGCAATAAAGAAATTCTACAAGATTTATTAATGTTTTACTCTTCTAAAGAAAAGAAAATGGTGACATTAGATGAATACTTAGGGAATATGCCTGAAGATCAAAAATATATTTATTATGCTTGTGGAGAATCGATTGAAAGAATAGAAAAACTTCCTCAAATAGAAATGATATCAGAAAAAGGATATGAAATTTTATATTTTACTGAAGACATAGATGAATTTGCTATTAACATGTTAAAAGAGTATAAAGAAAAGGAATTTAAATCTACATCCAGCACAGATTTGGGTTTAGGTGAGGATGAAGATAATGATAATTCTGATGTTGATGAAAAAGAGAGTACAGAGTTATTTGAATTTATGAAAAACACTTTAAACGAAAAAGTGAAGGATGTAAAGGCTTCAAAGAGATTGAAAAAACACGCAGTATGTCTATCAAATGCTGGAGAATTGACTATTGAAATGGAAAAGATATTAAATACTATGCCAAATAATGAAAATGTAAAAGCAGAAAAAGTATTAGAAATAAATATTGATCATTCAATCTATAATTCATTAAAAGATGCTTTTGAAAATGATAAGGAAAAACTAGGATTGTTTACTAACTTATTATACAATCAAGCGCTATTAATTGAAGGATTACCTATTGAAGATCCAGTGGAATTTTCAAATAATATATGTGAAATAATGAGTTAAGAGGCGTAAATGAAGTGCACCACAAATATTAGACATTAACAAACTAATATTTGGAGGTGCATTTTTTATGACTAAATGCATTACTGGAATTAAATAAAAAACAATTTTTGATTTGTGGATAATTATATGAGGAGATCATACGTCGAATATTTAAGAAGTATTTTTAAGAGTGTAATAAGTCATTTGATAATGCTATTCCGCATAATATTAAAGAAGAATTTTAGTTAAAATATAGATTATATACTAGTAAATATAATGATTATATGTATAAAAACCTTTTATAATCTATTGTAGAAGTTGTTGTATAGTTTGTATGCTAAGTGATTGAACAGAAGGCAAGTAGGGTAAGGATATATAAATGATTATTTTAGTAAGAAGTATTAACAAGGTTATATTATATAATAATAAGAAAGATAATACTAAGATATTTATGAATAAGGATGTGTGTTTATGGGATTTTATGAGGAAATATCAAATTACTATGATTATATTTTTCCAGTAGGAAAAGAACAAATGAATTTTATAGAAAATAATATTGGGAATCAACCTAAAAAAGTATTAGATATAGCATGTGGTACAGGAGGGTATTCAATTGAATTAGCAAAAAAAGGCTATGATGTCACAGCAGTAGATTTAGATTTTCAAATGATTCAAAAGATAATTAATAAGGCAGATAGCTTGGAATTAAAGATAAATGTGTTGCAAGGTAATATGCTAGAATTAAAGGAAATAGCAAATGATAATTACGATCTGGCTTTTTGCATTGGCAATTCATTAGTTCATCTTAATAATAAAGAGGAAATAGAATTATTTCTCAGAGGAATAAAAACTCTATTAAAAAAAGATAGTAAATTAATAATACAAATAATAAATTATGATAGGATAATCTCACAGCATATAAAGAGTTTGCCACAAATCGTTAATACTGAAGTAGGATTAATATTTAAACGATTATATAATTATGATGAATATAAAAATAAAATCTATTTTAAAACAATTTTAAATATCAATGGAAAAAGTATTGAGAATGAAATTATTCTTTTGCCACTATTATCTAAAGATTTAGAAGAAATTCTAAAGTTATGTGGTTTTGAGATTCTTGAATTTTTTGGTGATTTTAGAGGAAGTAAATTTGAAAGAGAAAAATCGTTAATGTTAGTAATAGTTGCATCATAAAAATAATAATCATAATATGAAAAATACTGATAAATAAATCTATTGTGTTTTTAATAGATTTATTATATCTGCTTCTGGTAAAGGTTTACTATATAAATAACCTTGAATTTTATTGCATTCGTATTTACGTAAGTATTCTAATTGTTCCTTCTTTTCTATACCCTCTGCAACAACGCACATGTCTAAACTTTTTCCGATTTTAACTATATGACATGTTATGGTATTGATTTTTTTATCTGTGTGAATTGTATCAATAAATGATTTATCTATCTTTAATGTAGAGATAGGAAGTTGTCTTAGATAACTTAAAGAAGAGTAGCCTTTCCCAAAATCATCAAGGGCAATTTTAATACCAATATTATTAAGTTTATCTACCGTTGCACTGATAATATCAAATGATTCCATTAATACCGATTCTGTAATTTCTAATTCAATATATTTTGACTCTATGTCGTAGTACTGTAAAGTATTTATTAGTGTTTGAATAAAATTAGAATCTAAAAGTTGTAAAATAGAAATATTTATGGATATAGTTAAATTATTATGACCATTTTCATGAAGTTTTTTAATAAAAGCACAAGCATTCTTTAATACCCAGTTACCCAAAGGAATGATTAAGTGAGTGTCTTCTGCAACTTTAATGAATTTATCCGGTGGAACAAAACCTATCTTTGGACTTTTCCATCTCATTAATGCTTCAAGACCAGTTATTTTATTTGATGCTATATCCAATTGAGGTTGATAGTATAATTCAAATTCATTTTTTTCTATAGCTTCATGTAAATACTTTTCAATAAGTATCTTTTCATAGTAGATTTCATACATATATTGATCAAAAACTATATAGCTACCGCTACCTAATTCTATCGCTCTATATGTGGCAATTTCACAATATTTAATTAATTCTTTTATTTGAATACCATGATCGGGTGCAATGACAATTCCAATATTTAGATGAATATTATGAAGTGTATTATCGAAATCAATACTTCCTCTAAAATTAGAAAGAATACGGGAAGCAAATTTTTCTGTGTTTTCCTTTGACTTAATTTTATCTTGAATAACAATAAATGAATCACAACAATATTGATAAATAGTACAATTACTATCTAATATAGATACAATTTTTTTACTGATATTAAGTAGTATTTGATTAATAGACTCATTCCCCATGGTATCATTCATGTATTTATAATTATCTATTTTAATTAGCATTATTGATGATTTATTTTTTAGTGAAATAGTACTGTCTTTATTAAAATTTTCATATAAAGATAGGATGTTAGGTAAACCAGTCAGTTCATTGTAATGGGTGAGATTGTTGATTTTATTTGATAAATAATTGATTTCATTTTTTTGTTTATATTGTTTTCTCTTATAATCTTTCATATTTTTAGTATAGAATAGTATATAAAATATAATTATAACAGAAATAAAGGGTACCGAATATTTTAAAATTTGCATAATCTCACATCCTGATTCCTAAAATTAATGAATAAAAAAAATTACCAATACCATGGTAATATAAATATATCAATTATACCTTGGCAACTCGACCACCGTAGCATCATAACTTTAGGCTCGAAGTTTTGCGTCCCATTTTTTCAAATAGTTTGCTTTTGACTAGTTAAAATTATTTTATTCATCTTTATAATGTGTTTTTTCATGTACTTTGGTAAAATTACTACTGTAATGATTATTATATTATTATATACATATAATGTCAATATACGACACGTTTTTTATTTGTATTTATTCTTTATTAAAAAAAGATATAATACTAGAGTATGCGATACTATAATAATTTGTTTTAATTAAACTAAAAGCAATCTGGTAATATGTCAAGAAATGAATTTTAAAGAAGTCAGAGTGAAT
>JBMNCR010000023.1:0-8692 GCA_049366695.1 Eubacteriaceae bacterium | reverse complement strand
TCCTGATTGATCAGACTATCCTATAGTTGAATGTTATTTTTCAATTATAGAGCCCAAATGTCCTTTTTACTCTAAACACTCCTTTGTATTATTAATTTGTGTTAAAATATAAAAAAGGTAAAACATATAGGAAAGTATAAAATAATTTATTTAGGAAATTATTTAGATAAATTAAAATTTGGTTATTTATTATGTCTCAAATAACAAAAAACACATTAAGAAATAAAGTTGTTTCAGTTCTTGAGAAACAAGGATATTCAATTAATAATAATATATTCGTTCTTAAAGATGATTCAAGGGAAACAAAAAGAGAAGCGCATAGTATTGCTAAAGCGGAAAGAATATGTAAGAATGAACAATTTGTTTTAAGAAATATTCATTTAATTAAAAAATATTTAATTGACGGCAAGAATCTGAATATTAATAAAATTGAACCCGAAATTATAGAGGTCCAAAGAGGGACTAAATATGAGATTATTTTTAGATGGTGGAATTTAGTTTGGTGGAGCTTGCCATATGAAAGAGCCTATGGTCGTCAAATTCGATTTATTATTTGGGATAAATACCATAATGCACCTATTGGACTAATAGGTTTACAAAGCCCTATTTTGAGTTGGAGTGTCCGTGATAATTATATTGGTCTCAAAAAAGAAGAAAGAGATTACTGGGTTAATCAATCTATGAGTGCACAACGATTGGGTGCGTTGCCTCCATATAATTATATTTTAGGAGGAAAACTAGTTGCCTCTCTGTTAACTGCAAATCAAATACGAGAAACTTTTAAAAAAAAATATCAAAAGAAAAAAACTATTATTAAGAAAAGAAAATTACCTCCACGCCTTTTGTTTGTTACAACTACAGGGGCTTATGGTAAGAGTAGTATTTATAATCGTTTAAAGTTTTTTAAGGAACCGATTTCTGAATTTATCGGATACACTCATGGTAACGGTACTTTTCATATTCCGAACAAGCTTTACGAGGATTTTATAGGATATTTGTCTAAACGGAATTATAATGTGAGTCGAGGCTATGGTAATGGTCCCTCTAGAAAACTAAGGATAATTAATCATGCTATGGAGTGTCTCGGAATATCAAATGGTACAAATCATGGGATTAAAAGAGCAGTTTATATTTTTTCGCTTGCAAAAAACTTAAAACAAGTAATTAAAAATAATGAAAATCCAGAATGGATTAATCGAAATGTTATAGATATAACAAATTTTTGGAGACAGCGATGGGCAATACCAAGGGTAAAAAATAGAAAAGAATACATGAGTTTTTCTGGTGGTTATTTTATTGAGCAAACTATTGAGGAAATGAAAAGGTATAAAAAATTACAAGGATAGATTGAATGATTATGGATAGTTATCAAGATAATAAAAATTATGCTTATTTGCCAGATGATCTTCTGGTGCAAATTTTAAATAAGGTTCCTCATACCGTTGATAAAATGAACTCAATGTTTGACATTCAAGATGAACCTATCCGAAATGGTATTTCTAAACTTAAAAATCAATGTCTTATCAAAAAAATTAATTCCAAAAAATCTTCTTCGTCTCTTATTGCGGTTGATGGCAGTAATATTGTAGAGAAAATGACTGGAACTGATATCTTACTTGCAATTGGTGTTGGAGTTGAAGGTTTATCAGAGAATAAGGATATAGAATGGGGAGAAAGAAAAAATCAGTACTATCATTATCAAACCGTTTTGCCTCATGGCGAGGCAAACATGCGCCTGATTCAGGGTATTATGTTTTTAATGGAACTCAGTGTTTTGGCTCAAGCAAAACATGAAATAAGAATTATGGACGGCAATCATTTGACGCCTATTTTAAAAATTAACAGTATGCTTAGTGCTAAAGATGAAAATGCAGGCAGGGATTATTGTGAGGCTTTATCAGAATTCTTAAAAGATACTTATAATAAAATAATTCCAGATATTCCTGATATTATTTCAGCTGCTTTTAAAAATGAATGTATTATAGCTATGGCGAAATATAGTTCTTCCAGGGATATAATTGAGAGCTATCTTAAAGATATTTCTGGTATTTGTGTTGACGATAAAACTTTTTTTTCATTAGGACTAGAAGAAAATGAGTATTTAAAACCCTTATCAGTTGGCCAAAGTAAAGATGAAAATAGGATTTGGGGTGATTTACACATAAAATGTAACCTCGAAACTATAAAAGAAAAGAAAGAGCTTAATCAATCATTTGAAAGGATTTTAGAAAAAATAAAAACAAAAGATTTAAAAGGGAATAAGAAAAAATCAGAGATTTATTATACATATTACAAACCTTATACGGATGGTCCAGCATATAGGATTGAATTAAAAGAAGTGCTTGCTATTGATCAGACAAGATTAGAGAAATATCTATTAAGCATTAAACATCAAATTATTTTCCCAGAAATAAGAGAACCATATCCACAATATTTAGTAGATTTGATGGCCAAAAGTATAGCGATGGGATTATTTTCAATTCAAGATGCTATTCGCCTTTCTCCTGATTTAAAAATAGATAAGGGGAAGTTCAATCTTTTATTTAATTATAGGAGTAAATAAATATATATTATGGTAAATAAAAAAAATTTTTCACAAAACATAGTAAAAATAATAAAAAATCAAGAAATGACTATCGGTATAACAAGTTCGCCTAGTACAACCATAGATATCGTTATAGATATCACGGAAGCACGAAAAACTGAGAGAGCTTTGGGACAAATGGTCTATGTAATAGTCAATGAGGATGGCAAAAATGTTTTGGTAATTGGGCAAATTATTGATGTTGAAACAAAAAACCGATGGCATGAAGATCCATCTTTCAAGGGAGTCATTAAAAGACATGGCAGATTGCCACATTTAAGCGGAACAGCTGATAACCGTATTGCTACTATAAGTGTTCAGGCCTGTTATTTATTACATGATAATGAGCCTAAAGGATATATTTTAGGAACTTCACCATCCACTGGTGAAATGGTTCAGAAAATGAACAATAAGGTTATGAATGCTTTAATGGAAAATCACAAAAATTACATAACATATATGGGAACAGTTTATGGTACACAAGTTAATCTACCATTTTGGTTTAAGCACTTTGATAAAACACAAGGGGATGAACTGGGTGCCAATGATGCCTATCATATAGGGGTATTTGGAAAAACTGGATCAGGTAAAACTGTTACTGCTGCTTTTATGTTACTTGGGTATGCTAAGAACAAAAATAATATCAGCATTTTAGTTCTTGATCCTCAAGGACAGTTTTATCTTGATAATGAATGTTTGCCTGGAAAAGAAAAGCTTGAAAATAAAATAAAAGAAATGGAATTAAACTATGAAAAATTTAACATCCTAGATGATATTTGTTTGCCTGGTGAAATGTTTGAATTATTTGGAGAATTACTCGCTAATAATGGTTTTATTGAACAGGCATTTCGACCTATTTACGATAAAAATAAACTTGAAAGATCTAAAGAAGCTATTGTTGATTATTTAATTGGTAGAAGCAATAAGCCTGGTTTTAATTTAAACAAAATAAAATATAAAGAACTCTTACTAAAGCAAATTTTAATTAGATTTAATGAAAAAAAGGACACTGATGAAAAAAATAGTGGATTCTCAAAATATATATTAAATATATGGGGGACAAAAGACACTAGAGCAAGACTTTCTAGACGAATTAAAACAATCATTGATAATTTTGATAATGAAACAGAGATAAAGAATAAATGGAAATCAGCCCTAGAATTTTTTTCACCAAAAAAACAGAATGGGTCTGATAAAATTAAAGTAGAAGAAATTGTAAATAAAACAGTTAATGAAAATGGAAATTTTGTTATTTTAGACTTAAGGCCAAAAGAAGGTGAAGTTGAGAATGAAAATTTACAAGCTTTATTTGTAAAAATTATCGAGGAGAAAATAGTGAAAGCTGGTGCTAAATTTTACGCTAAAGGGGAAAAAGCTAATTGCTTGATAGTTATGGATGAAGCTCATAGATTTATATCAAAAGAATCTACCGATTTAAGAATTAAAGAATTAACCGATGAAATAATTGGTTCAGTGAGAACTACAAGAAAATATGGTATTGGTTATATGTTCATTACTCAAACAATAGATTCGCTTGATGATGAAATATTGAGTCAGATGAGAATATTTGCTTTCGGTTACGGATTGACTGCAGGAAAAGAAATAAGAAAAATAAGTGAAACTATAAATAACCCTTCAGCAATACAGCTCTATAAATCTTTTATTGATCCAACTAGCAATAACCAATATCCATTTATGTTTTTTGGTCCAATTTCACCTCTATCATTTACTGGCTCACCATTATTTATTGAAATGTATAAAGACGTTTCACAGTTTAAATAAAATTCTATTTTGATCTAAGTTTATTTAATGCTATATGAATCTGATTTTGAAATACAACAATCCTATCCTAAATTAAATTTGTGGCGAAAATATTGAAAACCTTGAAAAAACGGGGCAATTCTTTGTTTGTATTTTGGTGTCAGACTTCAAAAGTTCGCAAAATATATAAAATAGATTTTATTATTAAGTCAGTTTGAAAAATGATAAAAATGTGAATATGTGAATCTTAGCCCTCACGATTTTTCATAAAAATAATAAACAATTAGCTAAAAGTTGCCAAATGGAAAAATAATGGGGTCAAGTCTTGAATTATAAGCTTTAGAAAAACACAGGGGACGGTTGTTCATGCTCAGTAATTAAGTAACTTTTTTAGTATATTTTCCTTAAAAATGAGTTAAAAAGATGAAATAATGATCTTCAATTGAGCTTCTTTTTTTCAGTTTAACAGAAGATTTACAAATCAAATGGCTAAAGATAAGATAGGAGAATTGAAACTTAAGGTATCTCAAAAAGTTTAGATATAGAAATTTCAAAATTGAAGACCAGAACCCTTTTTCTTTGTCTAGAAGAATTATTACAAAAGAAAAGAGCATTGCTTTTATAACACAGGATAATATCCCTCTTTTATAAAAACAATACAAATAAAACCAAAAAGCACAAATAAGTATCACTTTTTTGATAATTGTATTTGTATATGTTATAAAATAATTGTAAAAACACTTTTCTTTCTTAAATTATTAATAGGCTAATTTTTAAAATAGGGAATAAATATGAATCCAGAAAGATGGTTAACAATATGTACATATGGCATTTGTATTTCTGTGATATTTGGAGCAATATTTGGTTTAGGCTATAGGCATTTTGGAAATATAGTGTCAGAATCAAAAAATGCTTATAGAAATAAGGAACTAGAAGAAATGTTAGTCAAAGAAATAAGAAATGCATTTATTGAAGGTTCGGCAGAACTTGTTGAAAAAATTCCTAAAAATCAAGAATGGAATTTCGAACAAGGAACCTTTGAATATATTCTAAAAGAGAATATTCTGTTTAAGAATAAACCATTAAAGCTAATTGTAACATCAAAAGATAAATCAAAAATCCTTAAAATCTATAAAGATGAAAATGATTTTATAAGATTTATATATCAATCTCCTGAAATCGGAACCATTACTAGAGGTGCACAGATTAAAAGAAGTGACTTTGTTTCTTCTACTGGCAAATCGGGAGTATATATTGCATATACTTGGAATTTAAAAGAACAAAAAACAACTTTATATATAAATGCAAAAGAAAGAGATGATATTTATAACTCCCAATAATCAAAAAAGACATCACTTCAGAAATAAATTTGCCAGGGGATGGTTACTCATGCTTCGTAATTAAGTAACTTTTTTGGTATAATTAGACTATCAAAGGAGGTGCTAAATGGTAGAGTTTGCGGCTATTCTATTTACTATCTTAACAAGTGTTCTTGTCTTATTTCAATTTGGTTTAGCTATCGGCATGCCCTGGGGTGAATATGCCATGGGCGGATACTACCCGGGTAGATTTCCCTGGAAATTAAGACTATCAGCCATTATTCAGGGTATATTACTTATCATTTTTGCACTGATCGTGCTGGATAAAGCAAATTTATTCCGTTTAGAATACTTTTCAATTCCTTCTATGGCCATCTGGTTTGTCGTGGCATTCTCAATTTTAACTTCTATTCTGAATTTCATCACCAAAAGTATAAAAGAGAAAAAAATATGGTTTCCCATTTCTATTCTTCTTTTGATAACCAGTTTGATTGTGGCCCTTAATTGATATGATTAACCTGTCAGGGGATAGTTTGATCAGCATTCTATCTTTCGCTAAAATATAACATAGAAAGTTAGGACAATTTTTCTATTTTATATTTATCCTTTATTTCTGATTCAAATCTTATTCACTATTTGGAAAAATGGATAATTATATTTACTTACTGCCTGACTCTGCTAACTGTTTATTGTTTATCCCCAGGTTTTCTGTCTTTCGAATTAATATGCAATAATATAATAAAAAATCACTTGACATTCACGTTACGTTAAGGTTTATAATTTTTGCTGTAAGAAAAATTGACAAACAGCAATATACTCAGGGAGTTATACATAATGAAATATACCATAAAAAAATTATCAGAATTATCTGGAGTTAGCAGAAGAACACTGCGTTATTATGATGAGATAGGGCTGCTTAAACCGGGTGAAATTAGTTCTTCCGGTTATCGCATTTATACACAAAAAGAAATTGATAAATTACAGCAGATATTAATTTATAGGAAATTAGGCGTCAACCTGAAAGATATTAAGAAGATTATAAATTCAGAAGGGTTTGATGATATAAAAGCACTACAGGAACATCGTAAAAAGCTTCTACAGCAGAAGGAACAGCTGGCATCTCTTATTAATAATGTCGAAAAGACAATAAGGTCTAAAGAGAGGAGAATAACCATGAGCAATGATGAAAAATTTGAAGGTTTCAAGAAAAGATTAATTAAAGAGAATGAAGAAAAATATGGTCAGGAAATAATTGACCTGTATGGAGAAGAAGTAATCAAAAAATCCAATGAAAAAATAACAAATATGAGCAAAGAAGAGTATGAACGCATGACAAATATTGAAGATAAGTTAATGAAGACACTGCAGGCAGCCATGAAGACCGGTAACCCTGCAGGCGAACCGGCGCAAAAGGCAGCAGACCTGCATCGGCAATGGCTTTCTTTTTATTGGGGAACTTACAATAAAGAAGCCCACGCTGGTCTTGTTCAGATTTATGTAACTGATGAAAGATTTAAACAGTATTATGATAAGAACCAGTCTGGCACTGCCGAATTCTTAAGGAATGCTGTTCTTTTTTATACTCGGATGGAACAATAGGAGAAAGATCAGAGTTAATAAGAGATTAAATGAACAGCCATTTCTCATCCGGAATATGTCAATTGCTTCTCTAGTGCCTCTTTTTTTCTTTAATTGTTCATGAATTTTCTTGAACCACTTCAGTTAATTCTACCCGGGGAGTTAGTCAATCCAGCCTTCAGTCATCGCTGAAGGTTTTATTATTTTATTTCAAAAATAATCGTATGAATGGCTACGTTTTAAAAATTAGATAAATATGTTACATTAAAAATAGAATCGATGATATTTTCTTGCAAATGGACATTATTTAAAATGAGTAAGGAGGTCTAATGATGTCTATCAAAAAAAATATGATTGTATTCATTGTAATGTTTTCAGCAACAATTCTTATTCTGGGAGGCTGCACACCTCAATCCCAGAATACAACACCAGAAGAATGTTTTAACTTCAACAGTATTTCAGGAACCATTGTGGACTACAAGGAAGAAGCATGCGGATTGGATGTGGTTATTCCACCTATGATCGGTGGTGTTACAGTAGAGCATATTGATGCTTATACATTTCATCATAAGCAACTTACCAGTATAATTATTCCTGAGACTGTAACAGATATCGGATATTTTTCATTTGCCAGTAATCAATTGTCTTCAGTTACGATTCCCAGTAGCCTAACCAATATTAATGATCATTCCTTTGCAGACAATCAACTTATCTTAGTTGACTTACCCAACAGCGTGACACGAATTGGAGAATATGCCTTTGCCTATAACGAACTTGATGCTGTTATTATTCCCAACAGTGTGACGCATATTGAAAAATGTGCCTTCTTCGTGAACAAGCTAACATCGATTAGCATTCCTAATAGTTTAATAATTATTGGTCGGAGGGCATTTGCCAACAATGAAATATTTTCAGTGACCATTGGAGCTAATGTAGCTATTGACAATACGCCAGGGACTATTGGTATGAATGAAGGATTTAAATTGGTATATGACAGTGGAGGTAAATTAGCAGGAACTTACAATTATATTGATGGGGAATGGATCCCAGAATAAATAGTATAGATTAAATACTAATAGTAAATAGATCGATAGACGCTAAACATCTAAGAACCCTTTTTGCCAATATATGAAACAGGGACGGTTGTTCATACTCAGTCATTAAGTAACTTTTTGGTATAATTTCACTACCAGAGGAGGTACTTAAGCATGAAGTTTAACCAGAGGATTATCATTAAAAGATGGAGACCTATTCTGGAAGAATATGAGAAAATTCAGAACAAGGTCTCTCCCCGTTCCTTTCGATTAGTCAAGGATCTATTTCAGGACCATCATATCAGTAACAAAGAACTTAGACGCTACTTCCTTAGTGATACAGAGAACCGTCCCCTGTTTGCTATACAGGTATCAGGGATAAGCTTGAAAGTATATCAGATGATTCACTATGCAGC
>JBMNCR010000022.1:0-28478 GCA_049366695.1 Eubacteriaceae bacterium | reverse complement strand
AATAAATAAATTTATAGCTACAATTATTAGCTACAAACTTATTATACGAGGATGATAGATATGACTGATTTTTTACCTATAAATAAAGAAGATATGAAAAAAAGAGAATGGGATCAGCTTGATTTTATAATTGTATCAGGAGATGCATATGTTGATCATCCTTCTTTTGGAGTTGCAGTAATTGGGAGAGTTCTAGAAAGTAGAGGATATAAAGTAGGAATGTTATGTCAACCATCATGGAATAATAATGATGATTTTAGAAGGTTTGGTAAACCAAAACTAGGTTTTTTAGTTACCTCTGGTAATATTGACTCTATGGTAAATCATTATACTGTAGCAAAAAAGAAGAGGAAGGAGGATTTATACTCTCCTGGAGGAAAAGCAGGATACAGACCTGATAGAGCTACAATTATCTATTCGCATCGTATTAAGGAAGTCTATAGTGATGTTCCTATAATTCTAGGAGGAATTGAGGCGAGTTTAAGGAGATTTGCTCATTATGATTATTGGTCAAATAAAGTTAGGCGATCTATACTTTTAGATGCTAAAGCTGATTTAATAGTGTATGGTATGGGAGAACGTCAAATAGTGGAAATTGCTGAGGCTTTAGAAAGTGGTATCCCTATAAAAGAGATAACATTTATTAATGGTACTGTATATAAAACAAAAGATAAAGAGAGACCATATAAACCTGAGGTTTTGCCTAATTATGATGATATACTGAAATCTAAGACAAAGTACGCACAGAGTTTTATGACTCAGTATAACAATATGGATTCTATACAAGGAAAACCATTAGTTGAGTCTTATAGAAATTATTTTGTTGTACAAAATCCTCCTTGTGATGTTATGACTCAAAATGAGTTAGATCACGTATATTCACTAAATTATACAAGGGCATATCACCCTATATATGAAAAAAATGGTGGAATTCCAGCTTTTAATGAAGTTAAATTTAGTTTAATTAGTAATAGGGGATGTTTTGGAAGTTGTAATTTTTGTGCACTTTCTTTTCATCAAGGAAGAGTATTACAGTCAAGAAGTCATAAATCTATTATATCTGAAGCTGAAAAATTTGTATTAGAACCTGATTTTAAAGGCTATATTCATGATGTAGGTGGACCTACAGCTAATTTTCGTCATAAAGCATGTAAAAAGCAAGAAAAATATGGTGTTTGTAAAGATAAAAAATGCTTATTTCCTACACCCTGTAATCAGCTTATAATCGACCATAAAGATTATTTGAATCTATTGGAAAAATTACGAGAACTTCCTAAAGTAAAAAAAGTTTTTATACGTTCAGGTATTAGGTATGATTATTTAATATATGATAAAAGTGATAAATTTTTTTGGCAATTATGCGAAAATCATATAAGTGGTCAACTTAAGGTTGCTCCAGAACATGTATCATCAAAAGTATTAGAAAAAATGGGGAAACCTAAAAAAGAAGTATATGAAAAATTTGAGAAAAAATTTAGAAAGATTAATGAAAGTTTAGGAAAGAAACAATTCTTAGTGCCATATTTAATGTCAAGTCATCCAGGTTCAACAATATATGAAGCAATTGAGCTTGCTGAATATATTAGAGATTTAGGACATAGACCTGAACAAGTTCAGGATTTTTATCCTACTCCAGGTACATTATCTACTTGTATGTTTTATACAGAATTGGATCCAAGAACTATGAAAAAGATATACGTACCAAAAACTTCTCATGAAAAAGCTATGCAAAGAGCACTTATCCAGTATCGTAAACCACAAAACTATAAGCTAGTTCAAGAAGCACTTGAAATAGCAAATAGAGATGATTTGATAGGGTATGGGAAAAAATGCTTAATAAAACCCAAATATGAATCAAGAAAAAATAATAATAAAAAGTTTAAGAAGAATAGAAAAAATAGTATTAAAAAAGATTATAAAAAAAGAAATACTAAACGATAAATTCACTAGACTAGTGGCATATATTTTTAACTACTAGTCTAGTTTTATCAACTTGTAATATTTTGTTGTATTATTGTACTTCTGTATTTCCAGTAACAGTACCTTCAGTAGTGTCAAATGTCGATTTGAAATTTTCGCTAGAAAAATAAATATTGCCTTCTACCGTAGCATCTTTTATAGTAAATCCATTAGCTTCAACATATATATCACCGACAAAAGTTCCACCTTGTAATCTAGTGTTTTCACTTCTAATGGTCAATTTTGGGGCAGTTAATGTATAAGAAGCAGTTTTATTTCGTTCTGCATCTTGTGCATATAGAGCTAATTTACGTGCAATTACACCATCATTCATAAATTCACCTTCTAATACTAGTTCTTTATCGGTAGTTAAATCCTCTTGAAAGATAACTATCCAAGTTCCATCTGAACCCATAGTCGTAACTAATGAATTATCATCTGTCACAATTGAAGGTGTTGTTGCTTCATCTGTCTCTGGTAAATCTTGATCTTCCATATTTACTTGATCTTGTTCATCGTCTGTTTCACTGGGTTCTGTAGCTGTACAACCTAAAAAGAATCCAAAAACTAATAAAATAATAAGATTTAAAATTAAAACTTTTTTCATGAATTTTACCTCCTTAGTATATATGTGATTTATTATCAAACAAGTTTAGTATTTTTATTCTTTCAAAAGACGAAAAAATAATATATAAATTAAAAATAATTTACAAGAAAACATAATTATTTTATTTTTTAAATTCATATCATATATTATAATTAATACAGATTATAAAGAAACAGGTGAAGTTTATGATTAATTCTATTGATGAAAATATATTATATAATAAATCAAATAAATATGTAAATGTTTATATTGAAAATAATGGTGTTTTGGATCATGGGGAAGATTTACAAGAATTATTTGAGATAGTATCTAATAATTGCTTAAAATTACTAAATGTAATAAAAAAAACAGAAGAAGATTTTAATAAATTATCTTTTTTTGTACGTCATAAGAAGAAAAAAAACTTTGAGAATATAGTAAAAATAACATTAGAAAATTTTAAAAATGCTATTATAGAAATAAAAGATTTATGGAGAAACATCAATAAGAATATAATAGATAAAAATTATGAAGAATTAAATAATAACTTAAGAACATATCAATTTAAATACAACCCAATAACTGAAAAATTAGTGTTATTAGCTAACTATTATGAAAATAATTCTGATGAATTTAAAAGTATTGACATAGATTATAAGCATATTGAGGAAAGAAAACATGTGTCAAAAACTTTGTATGATAATTTAGTGTTATTATATTCCGTTCTTTATGTATAAAAATTTAATGATGCATAGTGTATCAACAAAGTTGCAATAGTGAAATTTTGTACGATTATAATGGTTTTTACACATAAAAAAATGATATATTTATTGGTGGAAAGTTTTCAACTCATTTATAGATATATTAAAGTATTTTTTTTTGTGTTGACAATTAGAGTACTAATCAATTTATCTTTAGTTCCAACAAAGTGCTATTTTGATGTAATTATACAAAATAACTTGTATATAGCTGTATATTGTTAAATAATTAATTAAGCTTAAAAAATTAATTATCTAGTGTTATAATGTAATAGGGTATTCATATCAGATTAAGGGGATAAATCTTTGTTTTTTATAGTTCTATATATTTTATTAACACAGAGCTTGTAATTAGTACATGTGTTTTATTTATTTTGATAAGGAATACATATACCTACTAGTATTTTTTATACAGTAAGAAATATGAATATACATTATAAGGAGGACGATTATGACAACAAATAAACTTTCATTTAGAGAAGCTTTATTAGATAAAGATGAGTTGTCGATAACTTGGGAACTCGTAACTGGGAGGGGTGCTCATGAAAAGGCACAAGAGTCAATTTCAGAATTAGCTAAGTTAGCTGCTGAGGATCCAAGAATTAATGCAATAACTCTTACAGATAATCCAAGTGGAAAACCTGCAATTCATCCTTATCCTTTAGCTTTAGAGGCAAAAGAAGCTGGAATTGAAACATTGATTCATTTTACATGTAAGGATAAAAACAGAAATGATATTGAGTCTGAATTACATGCTCTAGATCGATCTGGTTTATCAAATTTATTAGTAATGACAGGGGATTATACAACTGAAGGGATTTCAGGTAGGCCAAAACCAGTTTTTGATATTGATAGTGTTCAGGCAGTAAAAACAATTAAAAAAATGAATAAAGGTTTAGAAATACCTGCTTTTAAAGGGACAAAAAAATTAAAGGAAACCA
Source organism: Eubacteriaceae bacterium (assembly GCA_049366695.1). Taxonomy (GTDB): domain Bacteria; phylum Bacillota; class Clostridia; order Eubacteriales; family Alkalibacteraceae; genus JBMNCR01. The sequence goes on along the minus strand of JBMNCR010000022.1, from coordinate 24,234 downwards.
ACTTCTTTTCAGGAGCTGTAGTTTCTCCCTTTAAATCACTAGAATCTGAGTTAATGGCTCAGTATTATAAATTGCATCAAAAAGTAGATAATGGTGCAGAGTTTATAATAACTCAAGTAGGTTGGGATGCAAGGAAATTTGAAGAAGTAAAAAAATATATGGATAAATATGATTTAGATGTGCCATTGATTGGTAATATATATGTTTTATCTATGCCAGTTGCTAAAATGATGAATAAAAATCTTATACCTGGTTGCGTTGTAACTGATGAAATGCTAAAAGATCTTGAGGCGGAAAAAGCAGAATATAAAAGCAACAAAGAAAGACAACTATTAAGATCTGCTAAGCTATTTGCTATTTTAAAAGGATTGAAGTTTGATGGTATTACAATCGCAGGACATGGACTTAGTTATGAAGATGTTAAATTTATCATTGATAAAGGAGAAGAATTAAGTGCTAATTGGGAAGAGCTTTTACCTGAATTTAACTATCCTCAAAAGAATGGATTTTATTACTTTGAAAAAGATGAAAAAACTGGTCTTAATACTGATGTGCCAGTAGATAGAAGTAAAACAGGAAGTAAGAGCAACTCTTTATTCTATTGGAGTTTCGGGTTAGTACATAAGTATGCGCTTAGTGAAGGTGCTCCACTCTATCCAATGATAAAATGGTTTGCAAAAAGAATTGACAAATCTAAATTACTGAAAAAACCATTTACATACTTTGAGTATTATACTAAAACAGTAACAAATGAATGTAGATTTTGTGGAGATTGCGTTATGCATGAACTTGCATTTACATGTCCTATGTCACAATGTGCTAAGCATCAAAGAAACGGTGCTTGTGGTGGTGGAAAAGATGGATGGTGTGAAGTTTATCCTGGTGAGAAAAAGTGTATATATGTAAATATGTATGAAAAACTAAAGCATTCTAAAAAAGAATACAATATGAAGATCAGATATGCTCCACCTGCAAATTGGGATTTATATAGAACTTCTTCATGGTTGAATTTCTTTAATGAAAGAGATTACAATTATCGAAATAAAGAATAATTAAAGGTAGAAACTAAAAATTCAATTTTAATAATTTGAGACTTCTATGAATTAATTTCGTAGGAGTCTTTAGTATTATGGCAGTATTAAAGCGACTCCTAACTTTAATTATTACTTTGTTATTAGCATCTAATAAATTTTTTTATGTGATGAACGTACGCAAAAAGGATGGTTAAAAACAATTATACAAATTTAAGGTAATTATGTTTGTTTCAATGATAGCTTAATTATTTAATGATATAATATATCTAGTACTTACAGGAGGTATATAATGAAATCTGACAGTAAAATCAATTTAAGTGTTGTATTAAATTATGAAGATTATAAAAAGTTTAATAGATATGTGAATAGGAAGACTAATTTAATAATGTGTATTGTATATTTTGTTGTGATAATTAATCTTATGATATCGATTTATTGGAAAATGTTTACTAGTGCATATTTTATTATTTCACTAGGGTCTGTTTTTGTACTATTATATACACAGATAACTTCAAAAGTAAGACAGAAAATAACATTTAAATCTAATACAGTATTGAATAGTACTCAAAATTATTCTTTTAATGAATTAGGTATGAGTATAGATTCTGAACAAATAGACGATAATATATCATGGAAAGAAATACTTAAAATTGAAGAAGGCAAAGAAACTTTGTATATATTTTTAACTAAAAATCAGGCATTTATAATACCATTTAGATTTATAAATAAGCAGGATGTAATTGAGTTAAAAAATATATATTATAAATATATATCTACTTCAGGAGAATAAAAAAATGATTAGACTAGCTACTGACAACGATATAGAAGAGATATTATCAATCTTTAATGATGCTATAATAAATACCACTTCTATATATGCTTATACACCTCAAACTATAGAAGAAAGAAAAATATGGTATAAAAAAAAAGTGACAATAATTATCCGGTTTTAGTGTATGAAGAAAGTAAAAAGGTGATTGGATTTGCAACTTTTGACTCTTTTAGACAACATCCAGCTTACAAATATACAATTGAGAATTCTATATACGTACATAAAGATTATAGACAAGAAGGAATAGGAAAAAAACTATTGGAAGAAATCATTACGTTAGCTAATGAAAGAAAATATGCTACAATGGTTGCTGGTATTGATTCAGAAAATTATGGAAGTATTATTTTGCACGAAAAGCTTGGATTTAAATTTGCAGGGATTATAAAAAAAGCTGGATATAAATTTGAAAAATGGTTAGATTTAGCTTTTTATCAATTAGAACTAATAGGACCTGATGAACCTATCGAAGAAGAAAAATTTATAGTAAAATAAATAATGCAAATAATTATGTAAGACATATTTAATAGTAATGCAATCAATAAAAAGATTGCATTACTATTAAAATTAAACTAAAAACTTCACATCGTTAAGAGTAGAATCATCTAAACTTTTAAATATCTTCATAGAACTATATAACATACTATTAACAATATTATGATCAATTTTAAATAATCTTGGTGCAATACATGATATTACATCAACTAATTCTTGAATTGAAAAATCAAGATTGCCCGAAAAATAACTTAATAATAATTCATGGCGTGCTCCAAATTCAGAAATAATATAAGCCCTATATTCATTTGACGGTATAAAAATATTGAATTCATTTAGAATTTTTTTATAATTTCTCTCAACAGTATCAAATAATATCCTGAAATTAGAATTTTTTAACATTTGTTCATAAAAGAAATTAGAATTATTCTCATCTATTAAAATATTATTATAATAAATACGTAATCCTGTTATTTGACGAAGAAGAGTGCTTTTAATATTTTCTTCAGTTGAAGAATCAAGTAAAAGAAAAATATTGTTAATATAATCATTGTATATATCTTTGACTATATTGTCTTTATTTTTAAAGTGATAAGTTATTAAACCTATAGGTACATTTGCATGTTTTGCAATTAATCTAATAGTAGTTTTGCGATACCCATATTCATAAAATAATTGTTTAGCAGTCATGTAGATATTTTTTTTTGTTTCTATACCTTTTTCGTACATTTGTATCCCTCCTAGTTAATAATAACATTAAGATTTATGAAGTCAATACTATTTGTCATATAATTTTAAGTGCAACTAAATATTGTACATATAAATAATAGTATAAAATTATATATGTTTAAAATAATACAAAATGGTTGACATTATATGCTTGCCGAATTATAATAATACTGTACATAATAATTAATGTACAGTATTATTATGTAATTTTCATTATATTATAAAAAGAAAGAAGGGAGGTTTAGTGTCGTATTATTATAAAAAAAGAGTATTACTGGCGATAAACTTTTAAAAAAGGAGGATTAAAATGGAGAATCAAATGGAAAACAAAGAAATAGCTAAAAAAAGAGATAAACTTACAAGAAATCTATTTATACTTCCACAATTTGGAGGATCAACTTTCAAGGCGTATTTCGACGGATATATGGCGATGCTATTGACTGATGTATATATGATACCTATTTTATTATCAGGTATTTTAGAGGCAGTAAAAAATGCTTTGGATTGGGTAGCTTCACCGGTGTTTGGTACGTTTTTGGATAGATTTACATTTAAAAAAGGTAAATATTGGCAATGGATAATAATCGGTTCAGTGGGTGCTGCAATTTCATATATGATTTTGTTTACATTACCTTCAATAACGTCAGCACCGGAGGGGTTAGGTTTTTTTGTATTTTTACTTAGTATTTTGATTGCGGTATCTTTGGCAATAGTTAATATAACTGCTGTTTCTCTTTATCCTAGATTATCAACTGATCCTAAAACCAGATCGTATTTGGCAATTGGACAGAAGATAGGACGTGATGGTGGCAAGACATTATGGGGATATATTGTACCAGCTCTATTAATTTACTTTACTGCAATATCAGGTTCTGAAGCAGGTGGATGGGCCTCTACTGGTTATGTTTTAGGAATATTTGGAGTATTATGTTATCTTGCATTTGCAGTCGTTTTAAAAGGCTCATCTATAGAAAAAGAAGCAATAGCTGAAAAAAATATAGGTGCAAGCAAGAAAAAACCAAAAGTACCATTAAGGGTAGTATTGAAGGGATTAATAACTAACAGAGCTTTGTTAGTAATGTTTTTGTTCTTAACAATACATAAAATGTATTATTTTTTCCAAGTAATGAGCGCAACATACTTTTTTAAATATGTTGCACAAGACTTTTCTTATATGGGAACATTTATGTTAGCTTTTAATTTATGTGCAATATTAGGAGCAATATTTGGAGTTGTTTGGGTTAAGATATTTAAAGATTCAAAAAAAGCATTTGTTGCTGGTGGTGTAGCACATATAATTATTCTTTTAATAGCAACATTGATATTTAAACATCTTTCTACAGCAATGTTTGTGGTAATTATATCAGTAGCTAGTTTTTTTGGTGGTGTTATTGAAGCATATTTGATGCCTATGTTTGCAGCCGCTGCAGATTATGGTACATGGAGAACAGGTGAGAAAGCTGATGGTCTTAATATGTCAATTTACTCTGTTTCTATTCGTGTTGGAATGACTTTTTCAGTAATGATAAGAACAGCTTTACTTGCAGCAGCTGGATATAATGCTGCAAAATATGCTGATGGGGCACTTCCTTCGGCTGAAGTTATAAAAACACTTATTAATCTTCAAACGGTACTACCTCTTACTTTAGCAATTGTTTGCTTTGGATTAGTTGCATTCTTTTATCCCTTAAATGACAATAAATTAGCAAAAATAAGAACTGAAATAGATGCTGATAGAGTTGGAAAAAATGCGGATTTAAGTATATTAAATTAATATCAATAATTTGAGTAGGCATTAAGTTATTTGTAAATATGTAAAAGCAAAACTGAAAGGAGCATTTATATTGGAAAGTATAGCGATAAGTGAACAATCACAAGAAAGAAAACAAAATTTTATTGATGTTTATGAAGGGAGGATACCCAAAAGAATTCCTATTACTATTGGAGTAGATGGGGCAGCAAGTATTGAATATGCTGGGATGGACTTAGTCTTAGATCAGTATAGTGCAGATAAGATGATAGAAGCAATGGATTATACAAATAAACTACTAGATACAGATCAAGTGGTTGGATTTTCATCTAGATTACCGTCATTTTATAAGATGTTGGGAGCAAAGAATTACGTTATGGGTGGAGATGGTTTTATGCAACATCCTGATGTACATGGAATGGAACCCGAAGACTATGATGCATTGATTGCAGATCCTATTGCAGTTTGTTGGGAGAAAGTACTCCCAAAATTTTATACAGAATTAGCAAAACCAGCACCAAATAACATGATTGCATTGATGAAAATGCAAATGTCAATGAAAGGTATCATGGGAAAAGTGGGACCTGCCTCTGCAAAAATTTCAGCTAAATATGGAAAAGCACAAGGTAATTTTATTGTTAAAAGGACTAGAGCTCCTTATGATTTATTAGCTGATACATTCCGATCATTTACTGGGGTTAATTCTGATATCAGAAGGTATCCTCAAAAAGTGCTTGATGCATGCGAAGCATTATTGCCACTTGCATTAAAGCTTGGAATGCCTACAGGAAAACCAGATAAAAAGATTAGAGTCGGAATAGCATTACATATGGCTACATATATGCGAGAAAAGGACTTTGCAAAATTTTGGTGGCCAACATATAAACGAATGATTGAAGAAATTACAGATGCTGGATTTGGTGTATTTATGTTTTGTGAAGAAAATTGGATGCGATATTTAGATTATTTAAAAGATTTACCTGCAGGATGTGAAATGCAGTTTGAATATGGAGATCCTAAAGTTATTAAGGAAAAGATAGGAGATAAGCATATCATCCAAGGTATTTACCCCATCGCATTACTTAGATCTGGCAGTGTACAGGAGGTTGAAGATAAGGCAAAAGAATTGATGGATATTTTAGCTCCTGGTGGAAATTATGTTTTTGGATTAGATAAAGGAATTTTAAGAGCTAGTGATGCAAAAGTAGAAAATGTACAGGCATTATTAAAATGTATTCAGCAATATGGGGTTTATAGTTAAAAAGAGAGGAGATATGAAACATGGAAATTACATCAAAATATTATCATTCTTTAGAAGAAAATCTAAAAATATATGATATTCCAATGGAAGCAAAAGAAAATGCTGAAGATAGTATTCAGGGTCCTGAAGAGGCTTTGATGGGTTTATTATCTTTCTTGATTACATAATGAAATATGTTTTCCGGCTTTGAAATTAAAAGTCGGAAAACATTAAAAAATATTACTTTACTTGATGTTCATACATAATAAACATGCAATACAATTTATATATAAGGGGGAGAAAATATTTATGAACAATACAAGTGAACAGGATAAGGGAATAAAGCCTACAATGATAATGTCATCTAAAAAAACTGTCATTATATTCTTAGCAGCAGCAGTGTTATTATTATTGGCGATTTATCTGCCAAGTTTTGGGGTTTTGAGTAAATTGATGGTAAGTAGTATATGTTTTATCGCCATGGCTCTTTTGCTTTGGATTTTTCACCCGATTCCCATTGGTGCAGTGAGTTTGTTAGTCATCGTATTGCAACCTTTGGTGGGGCTAACCGAATCATTAAACGTATCATTTGCCGGGTTTACAAATGCTGCAAACTATTTTGTAATTGCATCTTTCGGGTATGCAATGGCATTAAGAAAAACAAGATTTTCACAACGAGTTCTTATCAAACTATTAAATTTATGTAAAGAAGATGTCAAAAAAATTACATTGGCTTTTATGACAATGACTTTCCTTCTTTCTTGTATTATGAGTGATATTACAGCAGTTGTTATTGCTGTTGGATTTGCAATGGAATTAATCAATCTTATTAAGGATGAAACCGAAAAAAAGAGATTGGGAAGAATGATATTAATTGCGGTACCCATTGCATCGTTGTTAGGTGGTACATCTACACCTGTGGGTTCTACTATTAATGTTATGGGATTAAATATTTTGAAAGGGTATAACGGTACAAATGTCACATTTTTGCAGTGGATGGCTTTGGGGTTGCCTGTAGCTTTGGTTATGCTCTTTATTTCATGGTTTATTATTACAAGATTTTACCATGCTGATAATATAGAAAGCAGTGTGCTTGTAAACTTTGAAAATAAAACAAAGATTGTACAGAGTGATTTAAAAAGTGAAAAATTGGTATTGTTTATTTTATTTGCAATTATCGTTGCATGGGTTGGAAGTTCATGGATAAAAGTATTAAATACAACAACAATTGCAATTATAGGCTTGGCTATTTTGATGATGCCAGGGGTTAGGGCATTTACGTGGGAAGAATTTAAAATGAATGTACCGTGGGAAATTATGCTCATGGGAGGAGCTGTAATTTCACTAGGGAATATTGCAGTACAAAATGGACTGGTTTCTTTAGTCATCGAACAAGTAACGGGTGGGTTTTCGAATATCAATGTATTCACATTAATTGTTGTTGTAGGGGGTTTGGTTACAGTATTGTTGACAATTATTCCAATTGGACCGGCAATGATTTCCATGTTAACGATACCTGCATATTTGATGGCTGAACAATTTGGGATAAATCCTGTTATGATCGTCATAGTTGTGGGGATGTTTGCTTCAAACTCATCTATACTTCCTTTAAATGCAGTACAACTTATACCCTACACAAAAGGATATTACAAAATAGGAGAGTTAGCCAGAGTTGGATTTGTCATGTCGATAGTTTGGATATTTATAGCTGCACTTTGGATTTCTTTTTCTTCACCGCTTATATTTTAGCAAATAAAGATATTATAGTGATAGATTATGTTGAAATATAACGATAATATTTGCTTGTATAATAATTATTAATATCACTTTTGACATTAATTTAGATAGGAGCAAAATATTTCAGTAATTTGTTATTACAATTGGATTGTCAGAAATACATTACTTTCGAACGATTGGAATGATTGCAAATCTAATACCAAATCTATTAAATAGGATTTACAGAGTTGCTACACTTCTTTTAGTAATGGGAATTATTATATTAAAATAATTCCCATTTAAAAGAAATCACAAAGAAATTACAAAGAAAAATACAGATATAGTAGTTATAAGTGGAATATTAACTTTAGTACTAGAGTTTACGAAAGCTACCGTAAATGGATTAACAGAATATGGGGTAGGGCTGATCATAAAATTATTATAGGAGTAAATTTAGTAACTGTAGTAGCTTACGGTCACATAGATGCAGATGATATACTACAAATAGTGAATAATACACGAATATGTAAAAAATGGGTTTAGATACAATAACAATATATAAACAATTAATGTCAATGAGTAAAGAGATTTTATCTATAAAATAAAAAAAATATAATATATTTTTATAAAAACAATAGTAGAATAAATTATTTGAAAAAAAGTAGTATAATAGATTAAATAATATAGTATTTAAATTTTTCTTATTGTATATGTTTTAGACTAGAAATTTAACTTTTTCAAGATTACGATTATCGAGACTTTTGTATATTGACATAGAACTATATAATACGCTATTAATAATATTATAATCTATTTTAAATAATCTTGGTGCAATACACACTATTACATCAACTAATTCTTGGATTGTAAAATTTAAATCTCCAGAAAAATAATTTAATAATAATTCTTGTCGTGCTCCAAATTCAGAAATAATATAAGCTTTATATTCTTCACTGGGTAGGAATATACTAAATTCATTTAAAATTCTTCTGTAAGTTTTTTTAACATTGTAATATAATATTCCATAATTAGAATGCTTAAGTGTAAGTTCATAACAAAATCTTGAGTTTTTTTCATTTTCTAAAATATTTTTATAATAAATTCTAGATGAAATTGTATGACGTAGAAGACTGCTCTTAATATTTCCTTCTGTAACTGAATCAAGAAAAGTATAAATATTTTTAATATAATCAGTATAAATATCTTTAACTATATTGTCTTTACTTTTAAAATAATAAGTTATCAAAGCTATAGGCACATTTGCATGTTCTGCAATTATACGCATTGTAGTTTTTTTGTACCCATATTCATAATACAATTCTTTGGCAATTGTATAAATGTGATTTTTCGTTTCTACTCCTTTTTCATACATTTACATCACCTCCTAATTTATAATAAACATTTCCATTTATGAAGTCAATAACATTAGGTCTGTAATTATACATATGAGCCAAATTGTAAAATATATAAATGAATATAAATAGAAAAGAAAGTAAATAGATTTGTTTTTAAAAAATTAAAATTATTGTTATCAATTCCTTTAGAACTATATAGTGATTTAAGTAAAACATCAAGAATATAAATATAATAATTAAAGAGTTTAAGTTTAAAATATCTATGAAAAGGTTTGAAAAAAAATGAGTATTTTGAGTATTAAGCTTTAAGTAGACTACTAGATTAGAGTAATGTAGCTAAATTAATCCGTAGAAAAAGATTATATTATCATATAATCTAAATGGAAAAACAATTTGAGTATTGAGATTATTATAAGAGAAGAGTATCATATTATTAACTAAGATATTTTTAAGTTTTGTCTGTAATATATTTAAGGATTTATTATTTGATATTCATTCTTTTATTATGGTTTAAATAAACATCTTCAAATACTGAAAACAAATTTTTTACATGTTTCTCTGGTGTAGCTTTAGTTAATAATGACGTAATTACAAGGAAGATTATTGCGACAAACAATGCAGGGGCAACATTGAATAATCCAAAAGTTGTTGACTCTGGTAGATTACCTAATGCCTATAAGGGACATAATAATGGTCCAATGGTAGATGAGGTGGGAAATATGCAGGAGTTAAAGTGGACATCCCCGCAAAAGAAAATGTTGCAATTTTTGGGATTGAAGATAGCTTCCATATAACTAAAGAATAAATTACTATTGATATAATTATTATAATAATTTATTAATACTTTTTTATATAAATATAGCAGCAAAATAATAATCTTTGCTGCTATATATTTTTTTTACTCTACTGCTTCTTCTTCTAGAATACTTTTAATATAATTAATACCTGTCATTGCGTCATTTGCAAAAGCATCAGCACCTGTAAATTCTCTTACTGATTCGCTTGTAATTGTACCTCCGATAATAATCTTTACTTGATCTCTCAACCCAGCTTCACTTAGTGTATCTATTACATTCTTCATTTCAGGATATGTATTATTAAGTAAAGCACTTAAGCCTAAAATTTTAGTACCTGTTTCTTTTACTGATTTTACAAATTTTTCTGCTGGTACATCTATGCCTAAGTCTATGACGTTAAAACCATAACTTTTAAGAAGACTAATTACTATATTTTTACCTATATTATGAATATCTCCTGCTACGGTTCCAATTACAATGGTTTCTTTAGAGCTTACTTTATAATTATTTTCGGACATTAATGGTTCTAATTTTTTCATTACACTTTGCAAAATTTCTGCAGAAAACATAAGTTCTGTTAGATAATATTCCCCTGATGCAAAAAGTTCACCTACTTCAATCATTCCGTCATTACATTCATTCATAATATCTAGAAGAGACACACCTTTAGATATTTGTTCATCAATTAAATCAAGAACTAGATCTTCTTCTAAATCTACTAAAGCTTTGGTTACACTAGTCATTTCATTTTCCTCCTTTTAAAATAATTTATTGGCTACATATCCAGCTATATGCTATTCTGTCGAATTGTTCCCACCAAGATTTTATTATTTCCTCATCACCAGGTATACTCCAATTATTGTCTGTTTTAATAGTGTCCCAAGAAGTTATAATACCAGACTCTGGGAACACAATACCATTAGTACCTGGAGTACCTACTTTAGGAGCTGGAGCTGGACCATCGGAATACTTTCCATACTCCATCACAGAATCTAAAATAGCTTTGAAATTTTCTGGTTTTGTGTCTTCAGGAATATGACCACCACCGTTTGGAATCCAACCTCCATCTTTTCCAATAGTTTCACAGAGATATTTCATCCTTTTTTTAATATCATCTGGTGAACCAAGTATTAGCATATCGGTTGGTATACCACCTGTAATACATTGTTGGAAGCCAAATTTCTTTTTAGCATCAAATATATCAGCCTCATTGTCTACATCACAAATAACTGTGCCTTTTGGAAATTCTGCTAGATGATGCCAATGCGGTCCCCAGTTTCCTTCAAGAAAAACTCTAAATTTCCAACCAGCTTCAATTAAAGTCATAATACCTTTCTTAAAAGTAGGCCAGTAAAATTTATCAAATTGCTTTGGCGACAAGAAGCATGGCTTATGAGTAGCAATAAAAATTGGGACTCTTTTTAAAGGATCGGCGGTGGCTAAAGCAGTATTTAATTGTTGTTTAAGGATATGTTCACACGCTTCTAATACATTATCAGGTTGTCTGAACATGTCGCGCATAATACCATTAAATCCACGATAAGAATCTGATAAAAAATCAAAAGGAGCTGTAAACATACCCATAGTACCTTGAGGAATTCCACATTCGGTTTTTAATCGTGCAATTCTTGATTGAATTCCTGCTACCATTACACCTCTAGCAATTCCAGATTTAAAAAATGCTGCATATGAACGTATAGATCCCTTCTCTTTATATTCTCCTAAGATTCGAGGTAGATATACATTCATTCTATACCCTACAGGATCATCTATAAATTGTCTGTATTCATCAGCTTTCATCCACTCTTGTTCATTAAATTGTTGCAAAGATTTTGGCGAAATATCCCGACCAGGAACTCTCCAACTATTATGATTTAAAATATCCCAAGAAGGAGACCATGATATATTAGTACGGAACATGTCTACTAGTGGATATTTATTTGCAAAGTCTATTTCCATTTTTTCTTGTATTTCAGGATTGTACATAATTTGTTGGTACGTATAACCAGATTGTTTTTCTGCAAAATATGTTGTTGCAAATGCTGTAGGAACTCTATCCGTCGGTTCTAAAGCTATAGCAGCTTGATATCTACCTAGTCTTTCATCGTATATTTTCTTTATTTCATTTGACACACTATTCACTCCTTATCAGTATTGATATTATTTATTTAACATATTTTAATATTGTTATGCCGCTTTATTTACCTCTTTTACAGCTGTTTCTTCCATAAAGAATACTAATACTCCCATAACTAAATAAGTTGAGGCAACTGTTGTTAATACTACGAAAAAGCTACCTGTAATATCAAGAATTAATCCTAGAAAAACAGGGAAGATTACTGAACCAAGTTGACAAAACATATTGTAAATACCCATTGTACGTCCTGCATAAGGACCAACATTAGATTCCGCCATAATTGTATTTAAATTTCCAGCAAAGGCACCTATCAAAACTCTTAAGAACATAAATACCCACAATAAAGTGATATTCTTAGTTAATAACAAACCCATTACAGAAACAAATTGAGCAATACAACCAATATAGACAACTTTTTTTCGAGTCTTTAAGATATCAGAGATGAATCCTGATATCGTTCCAGAAAATAATGCTACAGCACTAGTAGCTCCAAGTATAGAACCTGCTTCAATAGGTGTGAAACCTTGTACTTGTGTGAAATAAAGTATGATCCAAGTTAAAAATCCATTCATAGCTCCTACAGCAAGCAACTGTCCAAAACTTCCTAAAACAAATTGTTTGCGAAAGATAAGACTCATTAATGTTTTTCTTTCTTCTTTTCTTTCTTCAACTGTTTTAGTATTTGCTTTCTTAGTTCTAACTTTTGCAATACCTCTTTCTTTAGCAGCTAAGAAAGTAATAACGCCAACTACTACTGTAACTATACCAGCAACTATAAAACCTTGTTTCCAACCTTGGTTTTGTATTATTGGAGCAAATCCTGCTGCAGCTATAGCCATACCTATTGCAGGTCCTGACATAACAAATTGCATGGCAGTGGCTCTAGCTTTTACTGGAAACCAAGCTAACTGCATCTTAGTTCCGCCAGCAAATAGTGGTCCAGCTGAGAATCCTGCAAGTATCCTTAATACAAATATAGGCCCATAACCAGAAACAAATGGAATTAGAAGTGTGAAAGTTCCTGTTAATATTGAAGCAGCAGCTAAAGTTTTTCTGGGACCAATGGAATCTACAACAAATCCAGTAAAAAAGTTACCTGCCACATATCCAATATAAAATGCAGTCATTAATCCACCTGCTGCTGTCATAGTCAAGCCTAATTCAGGAGCTGCAATTGGTAATGCCGTTGACCATACATTACGAGAAATAAAAGATACTATCCAAGTTAAGGAACATAATAATGCAATAATCCAACTATACCCTGTTAACGGAAGCTCTTCTTGAGTTGTAGTCTTTAAATTTTTATCAGACATTTTCTCCACTCCTTTTAAAAAAATTATATAATTTTATATCATATAACGAACCTACGCTCCTTTACAAAATATTTCCAATCTGTTAAAAAATAACAGATGCAGATTGATTCAAGATATCTTATGATATAAATTGTGACTAATAACAATATTTGTTTTGTGTAATTAATAAATGACTAATAAATTATGAATATTATATTTTGAAATAAGCTAAACATTGATGAGAATATTAAGTGAAGTTAATAATATATATACTTATATATTATACAAAATATGAATTTTATAATATATTACACTATTTACCCTCAAAAAGTCAATCAAAAATTATAAAAAAATTAAATTGTATAAAATAATAATAAATCAATAAAATACAAAAAACAACATAAGTAATTAAAATATGAATAGATTTTACATACATAGCACCATGATGAAATGTTAAAGATAGTGAATTATTACAATAAAAACAGTTAAATATGATAAAGTAAAAAGAGAGGGTATTTGAACACTTTGACAGTAAATTTAAAGAGGATAATAGTTTAGTCAGAAAAAATAATGGTGCCAAAAGCTTATCCATGTTAAGTAAAATAGCATTAAATATATTTAAGAAAGAAATACCTAATAAGAAAAAAATGAGCACAAATACAAAAAAAAGCAAGTATGGATAAAAAAATTAACAGACACAATAATGAAAAATATTTAGTTTTAACATTTGGTTTGTACCACATGAAGTAATTTGGTTATTATAAAAAGGTTTTATGATTATACTCAAAAAAGACAACATAACTATTAAACCAAGTTTTTAAAATATTCTAGTAGCTTAATTATTGTATTAAAAATATTATTGGAAAGACAGTTTTGAATAATTATTCATGAAATTTCTGTGAGGGAATTGATAGTGATTATTGAATTTACTAGTTATAATAGATAAAATGAGATGACTAATGAAGTATTATGTAAGTTTTTATTACTTATTTGTAGCTTATTTTGAAATCTTTGATTTAAAAACGTCTTTTTGATATTTATTTCTAAATAATCATTATGATAGAAAATTTATTACATAGTATAATTAAGATAAAAGTAAAAATAATTGTATACAGACAGAAATATTGTTTTTTGTGATAAGTGAATTATTTACTATGATTGAAAAAGGATAAAACATCTTATGTTTTATAAAAGGTATTAATAGAAATTAAAGAAGGGGATGATAATTGTGTCTATCGTACTTAAGGATGTAAGTAAGGTATATAAATTAGGAGATATTGAAACGTATGCTCTAAAGAATATATCTATTACTATAGATGATGGAGAATTTTTAGTGATTCTTGGTCCAAGTGGTAGTGGGAAAAGTACATTGTTAAACGTAATAAGTGGGTTGGATGATGTTACTTCTGGAGAGATTAAATTTAATAACGAGATAATTAGTAATTATAATTCAAAAGAACTAACATATTTTCGAAGGGGAAACCTAGGTTTTATTTTTCAACAATATAATCTTTTGCAAAATCTAAATGTTAGAGAGAATGTAGAGATAGGGTCAGCTATTGGGAAAAATCCTTTAGATATAGATGAAATTTTGGAAAAAGTGCATCTATTAAGTCAAAAATATAAATATCCTTCTCAGCTTTCAGGTGGAGAACAACAGAGGGTTTCTATAGCTAGAAGTATTGCTAAAAATCCAAGTATATTGTTTTGTGATGAACCAACAGGAGCACTAGATGAAGATACAGGCAAGCGAATTTTAGATATTATACAAAAAATGAATGAAGAATATAGTACTACTACTGTAGTTATAACGCATAATCCCAATATTGCATTAATGGCTGATAGAGTTATAAAAATGAATTCAGGAAAAATTGAAGAAATAGTAAAAATAGAAAATAAAAAAAATGCTTTTGAAATAAAATGGGGTTAATATGTTATTTAAAAATTCTTTGAAAACTTTTAAAAAGAAAGTTGTTCAACTATTAGCAATAGGGATTATTATATTTTTAAGTTCATTTATCTATACCGCTATGTTTTATGCAATAAGTTCATTACAAGAACCAGCTGAAGAGTTTTTTAACAAAAATAATCAAGAAGATTTTTCAGTGAATATAATAAATAGTTTGACTGAGGATGAAACAAATAAATATCTATCTGAATATGATTTAAACCAAGGCTTGGTATCATTAATTAATATTAAAAAAGTCAATATCGATATTTATTACGATGTCCTTAATGAGCGAAAAAAAATATTTGAAGAAAAATTTAAGGAATATGAACTAGAATTGAGAGAATATAAGGATGTATCATATGAATTAAATGAAAATAATCATAAAATTAGGATTATAAAAAATTCTATAAACATTAATAAACCAATGATCGAAGATGGGGATTTTCCTTCTGCAAAATATGAAATTGCCATAACAAAAATTTATGCGAAAAAGAATAATATAGTTATAGGCGATAAAATATCAATTGATGAAACACCTTATAAAGTAGTAGGATTCGTGTTGTTTCCTGATTATAATCTTCCTTTATTTAATTCAGAATTAATTATTGATAACAGTAAACAAACTTTGGGTTTGGTGAGTGATAATGCATATGAAAATTTAGGAGGAGAAGAATCTTTTCATTTTGCTGGTATAGATAAAGTGGATTTTAGTGAAGAAGTTTTTCAAAAAGAAGTTATTGATAAAATTGAAAAAGAAGAACAATTAGATTTTATTGTTAATATTGTTAGTACTAAAAATCAAATGAGAAGTGGAGCCGTTTATGAAGAAATAAGAGGCGGTAAAGCAATGAGTTTAGGATTGAGTATTATGATAGCAGCTATTGCTATTATGGTAGTAGCTATAATAATTTATAAAATTCTAAAAAGTGAAAAAGGTCAAATTGGACTTTTAAAAGCTTTAGGATATTCTAATATGGAAATAGCAAGTTCATATATTGGCTTAATATCTCTAATATCTTTTCCAATGCTAATATTTGGTTATTATGTTGGGAAGTTTACTTCGGTTTATTTGAGAGACTTTTATTTAGAGTTTTATTTATTGCCTTCAGTAAGTATTAATTCAAATTTATCTGTTTTGCTTATTGCGGTATTTGTTCCTTTAATATTCTTTATTGGTTTATCTATGTTCATAGTAAATAAAATGTTATCAAGAAAAACAATTGACTTATTAAGAGTTTCAGAGCAAGATAAAGTAAATAAGGTAACAATAATTATTACTCAACTACTAAAGAATGCAAAAGCTACAACAAAATTTAAATTATCATTTATATTTAATAACACAGGTAAATTCATTGTATTTTTCTTAGGGATAGTCTTTGCTTCAATTCTTATAATGTATTCTCTTATGACACATGGTTTATTTGATAGGATGTTAGTGGATTATTATAATAATGTAGAATATAATTACAAAGGATATATTGACATTACTAAACCTCTACCAATTATTAATAATGGTCAAGAAAAGTTTTTTGAATATAGTGATGCAAAGTTTAATGATGATCATATTACTCTTATGGGGATATCTAATAATAGTGAACTTCATAAAATATATAATAATGATGAGTCTAATATAACAATGAAATTACAAAATGGTGTTATTATTAATGAAAGTATAAGTATAAAATATGATAAAGGTATAGATGATAAGATAGCAATTATTATAAATAGTAAAGAATACAATTATGAAATAGTGGGCATATCAAAAGACTATAATGATTATAAAGTTTATATGAATATTGAGACTTTGAGTAAAATCTTATCTGATAATAAATCTACTGACTTATTTAATGGATTGTTCTCAAAAACAGTATTAGATAAAAATGAATTTCTTTCAGTTATCAACAAATGGGATATATTAAATCAATCTGAATTAATGATTAATTTTATAAAGTATGCTATATACATTATGATATTTGTTTCTATGTTAATAGCGATAATTGTTTTGTATATCTTGACTATGTTAACAGTCGAAGATAAATATTATGATATTTCACTGCTTAAAGTTATGGGATACAACAATAAGGAAGTAAATTCGATGATATTAAATAGTTATTTTATTTATTCAATCTTTTCATTTATTATAAGTGTACCCTTGGCAGTATTATTATTAAATTCAACTGTGAAATATTTAGTCGAATACTTTGATATGATTTTACCTCTAAAGTTTGAAATTTGGCAAGTTTTAGTTGGACTACTAATAATAGTAAGTATATTCTTTATTGGAACAACTAATGCAAAAAGAAAAATTGATAATGTACCTTTACAAGAAATATTAAAACAGTATAGGGAATAATAAAAAAGTGCTTGCTTTTTTTATAAGTAGTTAGTATACTAATTACATTGGTAATTGATTAGTGTACTAACTATTTTTTTAAGGAGTAAATATTATGTTCAAGGATAAAAGTTTAGGTTACATACTACACAAAGCTGCAATGTTTTCAAAATGCAATTTTTCTAATTTATTATCTAATGAAGGATTGACTCCAAGTCAATTTAGAGTTATTAAAGATATATATATTTGTTCAAAAGAACAATCTAATTCTTTGCTAACTCCTGCTTGTATCGCGAAAAGGTTACATAAAGATAGACCAACTATTTCTGGAATTATTGAAAGACTGGAATCACAAGGGTGGATTGAAAGAATAAAAAATCCGGAGGATAAGCGATCTTGTATTATAATCCTTTCTCAAAAAGCTAAGAGTCAAATCCCTAAACTCGAAAAATTAAGTATTGAAAACGATAATGATCTTGTTGAAGGCTTTTCTGAAGAAGAAATAGCTCTATTTAGAAAATTTCTTTTGAAGGTAATATATAACTTAAGTAAAAAATAATTATAGTATTATTTATAGAATAGGAGATAGTAAATGGATAAATCAAAACAATTAGGAGAGTTAGAAGTATCAAAATTATTATTAAAATTTTCTATACCAGCCATTGTTGGTATGCTAGTACATGCATTATATAATGTAGTAGATAGGATATTTATCGGTAATGGAATTGGTTCGCTTGGGATTGCAGGGATTACAATATCATTTCCTGTTATGTTAGTTATGATGGCTTTTTCCATGCTTATTGGTATAGGGGCTAATTCATTAGTAGCAATAAGGTTAGGTCAAAAAAATAAAGAAGAAGCAGAAGTAATATTTGGGAATGCACTTGTTTTATTAATCGGAATTTCTTTAAGTATTACTATATTAGGATCAATATTTTTGAATCCTTTACTAAAGGTGCTTGGTGCCAGTGATGCAATTATTCCTTATGCTCATGACTATTTGCAAATAATACTTTTAGGAGCCGTGTTTCAATCAATTGGTATGGGTATGAATAATTTTATTAGATCTGAAGGAAATCCTAGGATAGCAATGTATACAATGTTAATTGGAGCTGTTTTAAACACTTTGTTAGATCCATTGTTTATATTTGTTTTTAAATGGGGAATTGGGGGAGCTGCTACAGCTACTATTATTTCTCAGGCAGTATCTGCCCTTTGGGTAATGCACTATTTTTTCAGTGGAAAAAGTTTATTGAAAATACATAAAGAGAATTTAAAATTGAAATTAAATATTGTTTTAAATATTATATCTATTGGCATAGCACCCTTTGCAATGCAATTAGCTGCTAGTTTATTAAATATCATAATGAACAATAGTTTAGTAATATATGGTGGAGATATAGCTGTCTCTGGTATGGGTGTAGTAATGAGCTTAATGACATTAATTCTAATGCCTATTTTTGGAATTAATCAAGGGAGTCAACCCATAATAGGTTATAATTATGGTGCTGAACAATATAATAGAGTTAAAGAAACTTTAAAATTAGCAATATTTGCGGCTACTAGTATTGTTGTAGTAGGATTTTTAGTAACTCGTTTTTTTCCAGCACAGCTTATATCGATGTTTAATAGTAAAGACCAAGAACTTATTAATTTTGGAACTTATGCTATAAAAATATTTTTGATATTTATGCCGATAATAGGGTTTCAAATTGTTTCAGCGAACTATTTTCAGGCTGTTGGAAAAGCAAAACATGCGACTTTTTTAAGCTTATCTAGACAAGTATTAATACTAATACCTGCTTTGTTGATTCTCCCAAAATATTTTGGACTTCAAGGAGTTCTAATGGCAGGACCTTTGGCAGATTTAATTTCATCAATTATAACGGCATTGTTTTTATATTTTGAAATGAAAAAACTTAGTGTATTAAAAGCTTAAAAAAAGATTTATGTAAGTAAAATTAATTTTATATATTATGAAAGAAGCAAATCCTTCAATAAATAATTTATTTATTGAAGGATTTTACTAGGTATAGTATTTAATAAAAAGTTTTAATTGGAATAATAATTAAACACATATCACATAATAAATGTAAAACTATTAGAAGGTGATATTAATGGCAAAAGCAGGTATGAGAAGACCAGACCCAAAGGAATCACATGGTACTGAGAGTAATAAAAAGATGCACATTAGGAAAAACACAGTAAAACCCGTGCCCGAAATACAAGGGGAATCTAAAACAGGAAATAAAAAAGCGAGACCAAGTTAAACATGACTAATTAAAAATAAAAAGCTCTAAACGGAATGAAGTTCAGTAATAACTGAGTTCATACCGTTTTTTAATTGTATTATATCCTAATTGTATGTGATGTAAATATTAAATGATAAAATTATAATCTTCTTAGATTTTTCACAATGTTGCAATAATCAATAATCTAATACTGTTGTTAAATTGGATTTTACTTCTTTTAAAGCTTTTGATAATTGATCTGGGCAAGAAGTTGGTTTTGAATCACAAGTTATTCCTTCAAGCCTTGTGATAACTTCATTGATATGCATTCCAGATACTAATCTATTTATTCCTTTTGAATTGCCATCACATCCACCTTCAAATATAACTTCTTTTACTATGTCATCAATTAATCGTATATGTATTTTTTTTGAACATATTTTTTTAGTATAATAAGTAAAATGTTTTTCTTTCATTTTATAGAACTCCTTTAGCTTTACTTAAAAACGATATAAAGTTTATTTTAAAAATTACCATAATATATTTAAATTAATACATAGTTTAAAATTAAATATATTAGATATATTATTACTAAAAACAATCCTTCAAGTTTTGTAATTTTTTTTGTTTTGCTATTTTTAGCAAAATATCTAAAAGATAATAATATTATCAACATGGTTGGGAATTGAAGCATATAATAATTTGTTGGTACTATTAGACCCTGCTTAGTAACTGCAGCTGCACTTCCTATTACAAATAAAATATTGAGAACATCTGCGCCTATAACATTACCTAATGCAATTTCACTATGCCCTTTTTTTACAGCAGTAACAGAAGTAATTAATTCAGGTAAACTAGTACCAAAAGCCACCAAAGTTGCAGCGATAATACTTTGAGGAATGCCTACTCTAATAGCGGTAATTTCCACAGATGGAATTAAAATCCTCGAAGAGATAATTACAATGGTAATACCAATAAACAATTTGAATAATTGTATAATTATTGGACTTTTTTCTTCAGTAAAAATATCATCTGTATTTACTGTATTTGTATTTTTGGCCCATTTGATAGAAGTAAAAATATATATGATAAGTAGAAGTAGAAAAATCCATCCCATCCATTGATGAATTTTACCGGTATTTTCATTTGAGAAAATAGGAAGGCTAATAATAGCTAAAAATATTGCAGCCATGACTTGAATTTTTCCTTGTTTATCAATAGTAGTTTTATCTACATGTAAATTTCCTATTAAGGCGCATAAACCTAGTATTAGGCCAGTATCAACGATGATTGAACCAATAGCATTTCCAAGAGCTAGATCAGGGTTGCCTTTTATAGCTGCTAATACGGACACTGAAACTTCAGGTAAAGTAGTACCTAATGATATAATTGTTGCTCCTATTACAATTTTTGGTACATTCCAATGAACAGATAAACTAACAGCTTCATCTACTAAAATATCAGCACCTTTACTTAGTGAAATAAGTGAAAAGATTATTACAAAAATTAGTACAATTGTATGAGATTCGCTTAATAGATTATATAATAACTCTTCCATAAGTTAATCCTTTCTTTAATGTATTATTACATATTTAATTAAAAAAACTCTACAATTAACCTCAGTTAGTTGTAGAGTCTCACTAGACAAATTTGCCAATAAAGCCGGGAAAATAATTTCCGTAATGACGACTTTATTCCCATAATGGTTAGTTACTCCCTCTATCTAATAAATATTATAAGATAAGAATGATTTTGTCAAGTAATATGTTATTATTATCATTAAGGTAAATTTATAAAAGGAGTTTAATATGAGATTAAGTTTTAAATATAATGATAAAGAAGTATTTTTTGATGTATGTTATAGAAAAAGAAAAACTATGGAGATTAAAGTAGGTCCACCAAATAATATTACTGTAATATCTCCTAAAGGATTGACTCAAGAGAGTATTATGAAGATGGTAGAAAAAAAGAAAAATTGGATAATAAAGAAGCTAGATTTAGTTGAAAATATAGAAACTAGAACAGGCAATAAAGAAATTACTGAAGATGAAATATTTTTGTATTTGGGAAATGCGTATAACCTTAAGTTAGTAGAGGATTGTGATGTAAAAAAGATTAAAATAAGTTCTGCATCTGAAAATTTGTATGTTAGGTATGCGAATTTTGATAAAGCGAAGCTTAAAGGTGCTATAGAATTATGGTATCGAGAAATGGGACAAAAAATTATATCTGAGCGAGTAAGTTTATATCAAAAGTATTTTAATATTTTACCTAAAAAAATACAGATTAAAGAACAAAAAAGACGATGGGGAAGCTGTACGAGTGACAATAAACTTCTCTTTAATTGGAGAATAATTATGGCTCCATTAGAAGTAATAGATTACATAGTAGTTCATGAAATATGTCATATGATTGAAAAAAACCATTCTAAAAATTACTGGAATTTAGTGAGATTAATTATGCCTAATTATAAAGAATATAAGAAGTGGCTTAAAGAAAATGGATATTATTTAGATATCTAATATGTTATTTATAGTACCAATAAGTTGAGATGGAGTCAAATATTGGGTTCAACTCGAGCAAGTAATTATAATACGTATGAGTGCTGATATCCAGAATGTTAATTGTGAATTGTCTGGAGATTCATTTTCATATGGGGTACCGTGTGAAGGCATAAATAATCGATTCCAATTATATCTGGTTTGAGTTCAAATAAAAACATAAGGTCTTCAGCTATATGATTAACTGCTTGACTTTTAACTCCTAATGGTATGTTTCTTTAAAGAGTATATAAGTACCTATACCTGTTTCTTTATATTTTTTGTGGTTTTCAATAGTAGTAGCTGCTATATTAATTTTTTTCTAATACTATACTTATTACATTTTTGTATTATATATAAATATCATAGCATGTAATATATAATATATTTGGCAATTATTATTGTATTCTCCTGCATAGAGAGCAATTATATTATTGTATTTAATACCACAGTAAGTACAAGAATTTACTATCTATTCAATATTAGTAACTTTTTTTTGATAGTGCACTTTTTACACTAACGCCATTTATTGAACCAAGTTTTCCAGTAAGACTTCCTATTTCATCTGTAGTCCCATCCACTACTAAAGAAATAATATTTACATTTCTTCCGTTTATTTGAGGTAGTCCCATTCTGCCTGATATTATATGAGAGTGATCTTGTAGTATTTTATTTATTTTTTCGACTGACTCTTTTTCTTCTATTACTATACCTACTACTCCAATTCTTTTCATTTTATATTAACTCCTTTTTATTCCATATGATTTTTGCTAAAGGAAATGGTTCTAATGCTCTGTCTAAGATTCCATGCACATAAGCTATTAATACTCCATAATTAACTATAGGAACGGAAAACTCATTTGCTGAGTCAATCCTGTGCATCATTCCTCTTTTGTTTAACATACATCCACCACAATGGACTATAAGCGAAAATTGTTGTATATCTTTAGTGAATTGTACTCCAGATACGTGATGAAATTCTAATTTTTTACCTGTTAATTGTCTGATCCAACGAGGTATTTTTACAGTACCAATATCATCAGACTGATGATGATGTGTACAACCTTCTGCTATAAGTATTCTGTCACCATCTTTTAATTTTGCAATTTTCTTAGCTCCTAGTATCAGAGAATTAAGATCTCCTTTATATCTAGCAAATAAAATGGAAAAGGATGTCATCAAAATATTTTTTGGTGTATCTGCCGATACTTTAAGAAAAACTTGAGAATCAGTAATAACAAGTTTAGGTTTGGTACCAAGCTTTAATAAAGTGTCTCTTAACTCAAATTCTTTTGTAACAATTGCCATAGCATCGCTTTCAAGAATATCTCTTATTGTTTGTTGTTGAGGTAAAATAAGTCTACCTTTTGGTGCAGCTTTGTCGATTGGAGTTACAAGGACAACAAAATCACCTGGTGAAATTAAATCACCTACTATTTTAAATTTGTCGTCTTCATTAGGTATTATTTTTGCTAGAGTAGATTTAAGTAAATCTATACTTTTATTATCTTTATTGGATAGTGAAATAAAATTTATATCTAAGTGTTTTTCAAGCTCTTTTTTAATTTCTTTTGATTCTTTTATAAGGTCAATTTTATTTAAAACTCCTAATACAGGGATATTTTTTTTATTTAGTTGTGATACCAAATCTTTCTCTAATATTAAATTTGAGTATGTAGGGTCTATAACTAGGATAGCTATATCAGTTTTATTTAATACTTCTATTGTCTTTTCTCTTCTTAACTCGCCTAATTTTGATGTATCGCTTAAACCAGCAGTATCTATCATCATTATAGGTCCTATTGG
>JBMNCR010000021.1:0-2259 GCA_049366695.1 Eubacteriaceae bacterium | reverse complement strand
CCTTATGAAGCATTTACCAGAATTGTTGCGTTAAAAGCTTGAGACCAAGTTAGCTTAGTTAAAAATATATATACTATACACTATTTTTCATTTTTCCTTAATAAATCCATTGCTGTTTCATTAATTAAATTCTCAGTTACATTCACTTGTTCTTTTCTACTTAACTCAATAATTAAATCTCTATAATCTAGAGATGGATTTTTTTTAAGCTCTTTTTCTATTAGTGGAAAAAAGCTTGAATGAAATCCTGCAAAACCAAAAGTTAAAGCAGAAGATGAAAATCTATTTTCCCCTCTTATTAAGGGGAAAATATATTCATCATTTAAATTAGAAAGAATTTTATAATCTAATAGTTTCCCTAGTTCATATTTTTCTAAAAGTAAAGCTAAAATTTCTGTAGGTGCGTTCCCAGAACTCCTTCCTAACCCACCCACGCTTGCGTCAACACTGATAACACCAGATTGTATAGCAGCCATAGTGTTCGCTATACCTAATTGTAAATTATTATGCGCATGGAAACCTAATTTTACATTGCTACAAAGACGGGCTTGTATAATATAATCTTTTACATCTTCTGGTGTCATATTGCCAGCTGAATCCATCAAAGTAGCCCATTTTATGTTCCATTTATCAATTTCCTTTAATATTTTATGGTATTCCTTAGTATTAGGTTTAATTGCATATGCTTTCATTAAAGCAATCAAAACAGTTAGTCCTTGATCAATAGCAAATTTAGTGTAATCTTCTATTTCTTCTACTTCTGTAATATTAGCAGCAATTCGTATAAAATTTACTCCTCTTTCTGCTGCTTCTTTAATATCCTGTTTTGTCCCAAATTTCTTTGAAATAATAAAACCATATTTTGCTTTCGCTAAATTCTCGTTTGCTAGTTCCATATATTCTATATCCGATAAAAGTGCAGACTTACCACATTTTTTTGAAGCCCCTAAACCCATACCATGTCCCATTTCAATCCAATCTACACCTGCTTTCTCCAAATTTTCCAATACAATCTTTGTTAAATTTTCATCGAAGTTAAAATTAATAGCATTACTCCCGTCTCTCAAAGTAGTATCTAGAATATTTAGTCCCATTTTTTCCTCCATTTTTATATCTTTTTAATTTTTAAGATTAACTAACCCTATCTGATAATATAATATTGCTTATCAATTTCGTTTATTCGGTTATATATGACTTTAAGGATTAAATCAGCAGTCAATAAACCGGTTCTAATAAAAGACTCCTTTGCATTAGCCGCTATATGGGGAGTCATATATAAATTTTGTAGTTTAATTAGCTTATTCGAAAAATCAAGGGGTTCTATTTCAAATGTATCAATTGCAGCACCTGCGATCCAATAATTTTCAAGTGCTTTTAACAAAGCACGTTCATCAACAATACTGCCTCTCGCAGTATTAATTAGATAAGCATCTTTTTTCATTTTTTTAAACTCATCTTCGCCTATCATATGTCTAGTACTCATAGTCAATGGACAATGAATTGTAACAATATCTGAGTTCTCAAGCAATTCATTTAATGATCTGGCTATAATAATCTTATCATCAATCGATTGATTTTTTATTGAAGGGGAAAAAGGGTCATATACAATAGTTTTCATATTCAAAGGTGAGGTGATTTCGTGTACTCTTTTTCCAATTTTTCCAAACCCAATAATGCCCAATGTTTTTCTATTTAATTCAACTGTTTCATATTTTAATTGGTTCCAATTTTTACATATTTTTAAAATATTATTAAATTCAATATATTTTTTATAACATAAATAAATTAAGCCCATAGTAAATTCTGCTACTGATTCTGTATTAGTGCAGGGAGTATATAATAATAAAATTTTGAGATTTTTTGCTGTCTCAATATCTATATTATTATAACCAACACCATGTTTAATAATGACTTTAAGGTTTTTTGAATCTGAGATGATTTTTTTGTCTAATTCTTGTCCACGAACAATAATTCCATTTATTTGATATTTTTTTATAAATTCTGCATCTATCTTATCCTTTTCTAAATCCAAATATGGTCTAAATAATTTTACTTTATTCTTATTTAAAATATTAATTGCTTTTAAGCTAATAGGCTCAGTAATTAGAAGATTAAAATTCATTAGTTATCCTCCTTAAAAACTTTTATAAATACAAGTTAATCCTGTTAGAATGTTTTTTTAAAACTTGTTATTATAATAATATTACTTGGTCTCAAGCTTTTAACGCAACAATTCTGGTAAATGCTTCATAAGGTGTT
>JBMNCR010000020.1:0-10546 GCA_049366695.1 Eubacteriaceae bacterium | reverse complement strand
ATAGCAGAACAATTAATAAAAGAAGGCATGGAAAAAGGTATAGAAAAAGGTATGAAAAAAGGTATAATTGAGGGAAAAAGAGAAGTAGCTAAAAAATTACTTACTAAGGGATTAGATATAAATGCAATTATGGAGATAACAGGGTTAAGGGAAAGTGAAATAAGAAAAATAATGCATTAAGAATCTCACACAAAACTCACAAACCCAAACTCAAACCAAGGGTGCGGTTCTAATAAACTAGGGTGATAAACATGGCAAGAACTGCAAGACAAAAGAGTGCTACGGGAATATACCATATTGTATTACGTGGAGTAAATAGACAAATAATATTTGAAGATGATGAAGATAAAGAGAAATTTTTACAGACACTATTAAAATATAAAGATACGAGTGGATATAAGAAAAAAATAATCAAATATACAAAGTTGACACTAGAGCAAATAAAAGTATGAAGAGAAGAAATAAAACACTAAGGAACTCATATGAAGGAACATCATCATTGAGTTGATGAACACCATATTTAGTTATGAGACGTGTAAAAAATGCGATTTTAAGATGCTAAGTGATGTGTAGAATTTACAAAAAATTATTTATTCAAAAGCTAATTATACTAAGTATATATCAATGTATTTTCCATATTCTTAAGTTTAAAACTTCAATTATTTTAGTAAATTTATAGCTAAGTTACCTTTCTATTATCAGTATTATTATTTTTGACTCTAATACAAGTGAAATTAACAATCTATATTATTAAACTAATTTTTTATTTAATGGGTGGTATTGGTTAGTAAAAAAAAGAGTACACAAATATTAAGATGTTGTAATAGTAGTAATTGTTCATTAACTTTATTATGATATTATTTCTGTATGAGGTGTATGATTTCGACTAAATTTAATTCGTAAAGGGGTATAAAAATTGGAAAACAATGCATACCAACGTTTAAGCAACAATGCAAAAAAGTCGTGGTTTTTATCTCGATTTATTATTTTAATAGTATTAATCATTATTGCATTAGTTACTACTATTTTATTGGATTTTAATAAATGGTCATTTATTGTAGGTGGGATAATTGTTTTATCTCAATTATTAAATACTTTTATTTTTCCTATAATTGAGTATAAACAATGGAGATATATAGTAAGCGATGAGAAAATTGAATACTTACATGGAATATTTTTCTTAAAAACTACAATTATACCCATTGTAAGAATCCAAAACTTAAAAATTAATGAAGGACCAATTAATCGTTTTTTTAAATTGGCTAAGATTCAAATATTTACGGCAGGTGGATTATTTGATATTCCAAATATAGATAAGGACGTTGCTGATGAAATATGCGTATATATAAGAAATATCATCAACTATAAGGTTAAAGTAAGCAAGGAGATACATGATGACTCTGAGAAATCATAAAATATATATATTATCTTTGTTTTTAGATAGATTAAAATCAATATTTGTTTTTATAATTATTTTATTTGCGAATTTTGATTTTATAAAATTATTAATTAGTTTTGGTGTGGTGTTAGTTACTATACTTATTTCTATTATAATATGGTACAAAACTACGTATTATATCGATGATGGGGTTTTGTTCTTAGAAGTAAATATGTTAAGTAAAAAAAGTAATAGTATACCATTGAGTAAAGTAACTACAATAGATACTTCGCAAAATATTGTTTTAAATGCTATAGGGGTAGTAATACTAAAAATTGATACTTCAGCTAATAATAAATTGAATGAAATTAAGTTATATCTTAAGATGGAAGATGCTAATGAATTAATTAATACTATTCATAGTGTGGGCAATGACGTAGAAATAAGCCTAGAAGTTGAAAAAGAATTTAATCAGAATAAAAAAATTAAGGTGTCTAGTAGAGAATTATTTATCTATGCTGTTCTTAAGAAAAATTTATTTCTTATGTTTGGAGTGTTGTTCACAGTTGTTAATTTTTTAGATGATTTTATAAGCATATTTAAATTCAATACAGAAAACGTTGATAATAATGTAAATATATTTATTGATACCTATGTGAATGCATTTGGTGTGTTAGTAGTTATTTTTATTATATTTTTTTCTACTTTTTTATTAATCAAATTAATTTCTATTGTTATTACAATGATTAAATATTTAGGGTTTGAGATTGAACGTTCACAAAATAAGTTGTTGATTAAATATGGATTAATAAACAAAAAAAAATATACATTTGAAATTGAAAGAATAAATGTACTATTGATTAAACAAAGTTTTTTAATGCAAATATTAGGATTGTATAATATCCATATTAGTGCGGTAGGGTATGGAGATGAGCCAAAAGAACAATCTATATTATACCCAGTTTGTAAAAAAGATCAAATTCATCATATTTTAAAGGAATTGTTACCTGAATATAACTTTGAAGGTGAGATACATAAGGTGCCTAGGAAAGCAATATCCATGTTTTTTGTATTGCCAATAATAATTACCATGGGAGTAACTGTTGTTTTTAGTATAACAGTACCTTATGGAAGCATTAGTTTTATTTTATTTCCTATTGTTTTATTACAAAGATATTTGAGTCAAAGGAATATTGGCATTGGTTTTAGTAAGAATTTGATTTTTTCATCTAGTGGTGGAGAAAATAAAAAGATATCAGTGGTTTTGGCTGAAAAGATACAAGCAATGGACTACAAAAGTAATTATTTTCAAAGAAGAAAAAATCTTTGTACATACAAGTTATATTATTTTTCTATTGAGGGAGTATCAATCAAACATATGGAGAGTATTTATAAAGAGCATATTGAGGATATAATGATACAATAAAATTCTCGGGCTATATGTAACAGGGGGGACACATTTCAATAAATATCAATCACCATTTTAAATAATCGATTATATATCAACAATTTAAATACCTTTATAAACAATATGAAGAGACAAGTAAAAGAGATAAAAACAAGAATTAAGTAAAGTAATAGTATCTATAATAGAATCCAATCCCTTTACTTAAAATGAGTTTAATAATAACCCATTGACACAAGAAATTGTTAAAACTGGTATTCGAATAATTTTATATTATTATTTAAAGAGCAGGCAATTGAAAAGATTTTAGTGATGCTCACTCATATATTACAACAGAGTAATAAAATATTTTGTGTTTAATTAAGGTAATACAAACTAAATAGATGAAAGAAATAATTCTAATTCTTCAATATTGGAGCAGGGGAATGCGCCAGTGCAATTTGGTTGGTATTGGTTCATGATACAATCCTCTTTTCCCCATAAATTAGTAGGTAAGGGATTAAGCCAATATAAGGCGGCAGACATGTCTTTGATACGAGCTAAAATTTCACTGCTATCTAAATTGTGCCAATTATTTTTTGCGTCTCCTAGAATAATCACTGTTGTTTTTTTTGTGAGTAAAGAAAGGTATGCATTGGAAAATTGATTAAAGACATTTCCATAATGAGAATATCCGGTGAGGTTGTATCCTTTGATGGTGCTAAGGTTATTTAGCGCACTTGTCCAGTCTTGATCTTGAAAATACTCTGTTGTTTCTAGGATATGATCTACAAATAGAAATGTGCGAATATGGGTATATTGATTTTGAGTAGAATAAACAAACATTAACATAAAGTATATAAATTTACTTACAGAATTGGACATGTCGCAGAGGATCCAAAGGTCAGGTTTAGATGGCTTTTTTTGCATTTTAATAAGGTTAAGGGGGATATTACCTGTCTTTTGAGATGATCTAATGGTTTTTGAGATATTAATAGATCCTTTTGGGCCTATTTTGCGACGTCTTCCTTTTCGAACGGCCATTTTTCGTCCTATCTTTTGTATTTCTTGAGATATTAGCGCTATTAGGTGATCGTCACTGTCTAAAAAAGAAACTTTGCGAGGATTTAATTTTTTAATTTTTTGCAATAGATAATCCTCACTCATATTTTTTTTCAATTGTTTTTGAACTTCATCTTTAAGGAGGTTGTTCCATTCTTCTAAAGTTTCTTTAGAAATCATGTATTCATCTTCGGATATATCCCCTTGATGATAGGATTGATCAATGATTTCGGTGACTTTTTTCCATTGGCTTTGCATTTGAAAATGATGTAGTGCATTATCTGGATCTTCTATAAGAAGGTCAAGGTTTAAATTATTGACAACTGCATAAATAAGACGTATATCATTTTTTAGTACCCCTTCCATCAACAATTCAAGAGGAACCTTTTGACCACAGCTGTTTCCATGGCTTTTTTGGTTAGTGCGACTAAATATGCCAGCGTAATCTCTAGATATTTCCATGTCTGGACCAAAATAAAGCTCGATGAGCCATAAAATATAATCAGAACCCCAGGGAGTTTTGATCATGGTAGTATTAATCAAGTTATAAAAAGCATATTTATTCAATTTATCCGCGCCTAGTAATTTAAGTAAATTGATGCAGTCCGATATCTCTATGGTACTGACTTCTACACCCGATTTTCTCAGTAGTCTGGCTATATTATTTATGAAATATTCCATTAAACCAGTCCTCTTGTTTCACAATTTCTTGTATATGTTGATAATCTTCTTTGTATTTTAGAAGTATATTCAGTGAGCTGATAAAAATATCGATGGATAGCGATTTTATCTCTAATTGATCTAAGATAGATACCCAGTCGATAACTTCACTGATACTTGGATGTTTTTTAAGTTTTTCTAATCTTATTTTTCTGATAAAAGTGATGACTTGTTTGCCTAGGGATTCTTTTAGATTGGGAAAGTGGATTTTAAGAATATCTAATTCTCTTTGTTCGTTTGGGTAATCCAAATACAGATAAAGACATCTTCGACGCAGCGCTTGACTGAGATTGCGTGTACTGTTGCTAGTTAGTAGGACGTAGGGGATGCTGACAGCAGGTATTGTTCCAATTTCAGGAATAGTGATTTGCCAGTCTGATAATATTTCCAAAAGAAAGCTTTCAAATTCTTCATCACTTTTATCGATTTCGTCAATGAGAAGAACCGAAGGTTTGTCGCTACCTATGGCTTTAAGTAAAGGGCGCTCCAATAAAAACGATTTTGTATAAATATTGGTGCTTGTATCAAACCACTCCTTAGAGTCTGAACTCCTTGTTTGGATATACAACAATTGCTTTTGGTAATCCCATTCGTAGAGTGATTTTCCTTCATCTATACCTTCATAACATTGAAGACGAATCAAATTTCTGCCTAAATATTGACTCCATGCTTTGGCAAGTTCAGTTTTGCCTGCTCCAGCAGGACCTTCAATCAATAAAGGCTTTTTTAGTAAAAGGGAATAGTTTAATACTCTTGCTGTATTTTCATCTGCAATATAGTTTTGATGTTTTAAGCCTTGTTTTATCTCATCTAAATTCATTGTATTCCATTCCTTTTTTATTATAAAATAAATATTTCACATAATTTCAGCTTACATGTTTTTTTATTTATAGTCAAGATATAGATAGTAAAGATACACAGCAATCTCATAAATATTAATTAAGAAAGTATATGGTTTCTAAAACTATACCACAATCTAAGATATGAAATAAACAGGAATAAGGCATAAAGAAATTCTTGATAATAGAGTCGTTTTTACATTGATAATACAATTTTCTACAAAATACTAACTCTTTCTTGGATTATGATGATAATAATAGAATTGCTACACAAAAATATATAAGCATATGTAGTTTTAAAAAGGGGAATCTAGTCATGGAAAAAAAATGGTGGCAACAGTTTTATATAGAGGTGATACAAGAATCGTATACTAATGAAAAAAAAATAAATGTTGTTAAAATGAAGTTGAAAGATCAGGAGGGTGAAATTCAGGAATTTTTATTAGGATATTTGTATTATCTTAATGGAGA
The DNA here is from genome assembly GCA_049366695.1 of Eubacteriaceae bacterium. Lineage (GTDB taxonomy): Bacteria > Bacillota > Clostridia > Eubacteriales > Alkalibacteraceae > JBMNCR01. Next base: position 4,692 of record JBMNCR010000020.1, on the reverse strand, counting down.
TTATAAAAATGCAGAAAGTGTTTTTAATAAGTTATCAATAAAGGATAAACCTTATTGCTTATTTGCTTATGGAGATGTAATGCTAGGTCGAGCAAAGAGAAAATTTCGTGATGAAGCAGATAAGGCCTTTGATGATTATAAAAGAGCAATTGAATTCTTTACAGAATGTATAAAAGATGATGATATGATGATATATGGAACGTGGGGACTAGCATGCACATATTATGAAAAAGCAGAAACTAGTAAATTTCTAAACGGACAATATGAAGAAAATAATGTAGAGCTATATTTAAATGCGAAAGAAAAATTGGAGCAAATTGATAATAGGATTTCATCTTTCTTTCCCCATTATTGGAATTTAAAAGGAGATGTATATAAACAATTACGAAATTATGATAAGGCAAGTAAATGTTATGAAAATGCTAGAAAAGATGCACTAGATTATCCGTCACCAATTAATGGGCTTGGCAAAATAATGTTAAAAGAGGGAAGTACATATAAAGCTATTGATAGATTTAAAGAAGCATTACATATAGATAAAGAGTTTACTTATGCTCAAGCATACTTAGGGGATAGTTATTATATTTTAGGAGAATATGATAAGGCGATAGAATGTTTCGAGTCAATTCTAAACAAAGAAGGCATTTTTGATGACACTAAACATTTTAAGTTTAATTTAGATCATTGTAATATAAGCAATTGGAAAGCTGTTACTATGTCACTTTATGGTGTAGGGAAAGTGTATTACGAGTTAGCAAAAATGGGAAGTAAAGATTATTACAATGAAGCACTTAAATATTTAGATCAAACTAAAAAACTCAGCCCAGGTTTTTCGTATGCTTACTTGCATGCAGGACGAGTATTGCTGAAAAAATATCAATTGAAAGATGATGTTGAAATTAGTTGTATTAAAAAGGAATTCGAAGATGCACGAAAATTTTTTATGCATAGAAATTTAACTGGAAGAGTTTTTGAAATTGATAATAATTATATAAAAAAAATAGATTTTTTAGATGACATAAATGGGCGTTTTCAAAATAATGAGAGCGAAGTTTCAAGAGCAGAACTTGTATTATTTCAAACACAACATATAGAAACTAAAGCAATTGCAAATAGAAAGAAGTACTTATTAAATTTTTTAAGTGAGGATCCATATGATGATGTGGATAATGAAGATAATAGAGACAATAGCATTACTTTAGAAGTCCTTAGAAGATGGAATTCTTTTACTCCATTAGTCTCTAGTACAATTGGAGGAGGATACTATTTAAACTTGAATGGAAAAGGATTAGTTGTTGATCCTGGGTATAATTTTGTACAAATATTTAGATCCTCAGGTCATAAGTTTTATGAAATTGATAAAATATTTGTTTCTCATGCTCATGATGATCATACTGCAGATTTAGAACCAATTATGAATTTATTGTATCAGTATAATAAACACCTAAAAGAAGTATTTTTATCTTCCAAGCTTGCACGAAAATATAATATTTCCATGAAAGAGATAAATTGCATAGCTAATAAAACAGAAAATGACATAGGAGACGAAGAAAGAGACATATGGACAGCGATTGACAAAGAATATAATAATAAGAAAAAAAGAATAGAGATATTTGCTAGCCAAGAGGTAGAAATGAAATTTGTAGGTATTAATAGCCTGATAAATAAAAGTAACAATGGATTAATCCAATGGCAAACTATTCATGGAACAAAAACTATTAAAATGAAGAAACAGATAAATGATATTCACATTAATCCAATAGCATGTAAGCATAGGACTTATGGCGATATTTATCATGATAAAGCATTTGGTTTTTATCTAAATATTAATAATGAAGTTAGTTTGGTTTATACTGCTGACATGGGTTGGAACGACGAAATGAGGAAAATTTATGAAGGTATAAAACCCAAGCTGTTAAACAGAATCGTTTTGATTGCTCATATAGGTGGTTTTAAAGATTATGAGATAGAAATTGATCAATCTAAAAACAATAAATTTGAATCTCCTCCTTACTATGGGAATCATTTAGGTAGATTAGGGCTAATTGAATTAAATAATATACTAAATCCTGAAATATGCTTAATATCAGAATTTGGAGAGGAGTTTAGGGGGTTAAGAAAACATATCGCTGATTCTTTCAATAATATTCTTGAAAATGTTGTGTTGCCTGTAGATATCAGCTTTAAAATCAATTTCTCTAATAATTTGGAGGTATGGGCAATTAATGAAATAAATCATTTTGAAAAGAAAATAATTTATGATTATATTGATTATAAAGATGTTGAGTTCGATGAGATTAATAATGGCGAATGTTTAATCTATTATAGAAAAGGCTTAAGACATAGTGAGGTAGTTGATGCAATATATAATAATTATGACATGAATTGCCATTTAATGTTAGGGTTAAGCACATAGGATGATTCAAAATCTAAAAAATAAAAGAAATGAAGAAGATTATGAGCATGGTATCCTTTGTCGACAAAAGAAGGTAATCGATTGCATTGTTTAATATATTTATGAGATGAAATGAGTTATGCCATTTTCATTATAGCATTTGTAATAGGGACAGTTGTAAACTTGTCAAGATATAAAATCTTGTTGTGAAGTCTTATATAGATGCTGTGATTATAAAAAGAGTTATAATAACAGGGGAAAAAAGCCATAAATATTCTCTCATAAGCGTAAATGGTGTTTCAAATAAAAAAGCTCGCCAGAATCCAAATCTACTTTTTTCCCAAAATCCAGCTGTTATATATAATACTTTTGGATTATATATAACTTTTATATTGATTGAACCTGTATATATGAATGTTATCAACATTGGAAAATAACAAATAGCAATAGTTAACCACATATTTGCTAAACGATTATACCTTCCTGCATGAGAGGATTTATCAGAAAAAATGTCATCACCTACCCTGTTATTTATCTACTTAAAATATTGTGTTCCTAATTTTTTTTGTTTCTGATATATGTTTACAACCACTATCTTCAAACATTGTGCAATAATCAATAAAGTCACTTTCATTTAAAAAAGTACGATAAGTAATTTTAATATTTTTAAACAAAAAAACTGTGATAGAATTAGTTTCTATTACAGTTTTTGTACATTGTATTTTTTAGAAAAATTATCAGTTAATCACCATTTAAATCTTGGTTTGCTTTTTTTTCGCTTATTTTTAATAATATACTTTGACTTATTATCCATATTATAAAGAATATAAAAGAGGAAAAAATTAATACTAAAATATCTTTTAAATTGTGAAAGTCATATTTTATAACCAATGATTGCACCATCCCAAAGGTAATGGAACCAACTAATGCACCTATTAAATTTACTTTTTTTCTATCTTGTTTACTCCTATAGGTCAAATAGTATCCTTTAAATACATTATTTATAGTTAAGTATATGGAAATACCAATTGTAAGTAAAAATATATCCATATATTCTGTAATATTTTGTTTCAACGCAAATTGTCTAAATATTAATATCCCCCATAATGCTAGATAGCATATTCCAAATGCACTTGAATTGATCTTTCTTTTTTCTGAAATAATTCTTTCATCTTCAATTTTTTTCATAAATCATACCTCCCAAAAAATATCATTTAAAGTTTTATTTAGTTCTTTACAAATTGCAATACAAAGTTTTAAAGTAGGATTATATTTACCTGCCTCAATTAAGCTTATTGTCTGTCTCGTGACATTTACTCTTTGTGCTAATTGTTCCTGTGTCCAATCTTTCTCGATTCTTGCTAATTTTAGATTCTTATTTTTCATTACTAACCTCGCATGTATGTATTTGTTAGAATTATATAATATATATGCCAAAAAGTCAAATATATATTGCATAAAACAATATATATGTTGCAAAAATATTAAAGACGGTTCTATTTCTTTGTATGAACAGTTATACTTGAAGAATTATGAGTTTAATATCTAAGTTTATAATTAATTATCTTTTTTAATAAAACAAATCGCAGTAAATTTTATCTTAAAATTACATGAATATTCGTAACTGAAATGGATTTAGTAAGGATTGGATGGGTAAAAAGACATAGAAATAACAATCTATTATTTTTTATGGCGTTGAAGTTAGTAAAGAACCAATCATTCTTAATGCATCTAAGATGTGTACCCATTTTTGTCATCAATATCTCTTGAAGAATGTTCCTGAATATACCCTGCAAAATATATCCAAATTTTCGGATGGTTTTTATATATTTTGGATTTGAAATATCTTCTTCAATCTTTTTGCGTAGGTTACTTACGTGCACCATGACCGTGCGGATATCTCCAAGGCTGTCTCCGTTCCAGACTGTTTTAAAGATATCATCATAACTGAGTGTTTTTCCTGGATGGTTAATCATATATGTAAGTATGTCAAATTCAGTAGGTGACAAATAAACCCGTTTATTTTTCTTATAGACTGTACGGCTTTCTAAGTATATAATAATGTCATTTACAATAATTCTTTTGTTTACAATATTATTATTCCATTCTGAGTCAAAATCTACTCTTCGAAGATTGGATTGGATTCTTGCATTTAACTCTCTGAAGTTAAAAGGTTTGACTAAATAGTTATCTCCTCCCATTTCCAAAGCTTTTATTATAGTTTCTTGCTCATCTATACAGCTTATAAATGTTAATCTAAATGTACCCAGAAATGAGCATGAGAACTTCCCCACTTG
>JBMNCR010000019.1:0-1083 GCA_049366695.1 Eubacteriaceae bacterium | reverse complement strand
TTATTAAAATAAGATTGTCGGGTACATTTTCCAATAATGATCAACTTTGCATCGGGCACTCTTTTGCGGACATCAGTAAAAGCGTTGAGTAATATGTCTACACCTTTATGTTCTTCTAACCTGTCAATGTATAAAATTACAGGATTGTCACCAAGCTGGAATTTATTGCGTATATTATTGCCCGTTTCATTTTTTTTCATAAAAAGGTAAGTCGGGTTTTGTATTACATCGCTTTCAATTGATAATCTTTTATTTATCAAGCTTCTTAAAAACTCTGTTTCTACAATAATATTATCGGCGTTGGCAACCGATCTTTTATAAAGGTATTTTGCCAGTATTTTTGTATAGATTTTTTCGAATACTGACTCACACATTTCGGGTAATTGAAGCCCCTGGAAAAAACAGAGATATTTTAATGAATATTTTTGTTTTGCATAATAGGCCAGCCAGCTAAGCGGATAATCATATGCAATAACCATGTCATATCCAATTAAAGATTTTAAGCATCGATTAATAAACGGCAAATGAATCGGTGGAGGTAAAATAGCAAATAAATACATAAAGGGATAATTCCACAAGGGCAGGTTGAATAACGGGCGTTCTAAATTCTTTATCGTTACGTTTTTATCCCCATCGTAAGGAATTAGAGTGAATACGGTAACGTCGTGACCGGATTTTTGTAATATGGAAGACTGGTCCATCGCAACCAGGCTTGTACCGCTGTTATCATTGACACTATAAATAAGAATTGCTATTTTCATTATAACTTAATCGTATGTAATAGTTTTAATCGTATATATATTATATTAACTAATATTTAAGTTCAATTATTCTCTGCATTTCTTAACAATAATTACTGCAAATTGGCTAGACTGATATTCAAAGTTTGAATACAATTTAAGTCTGTAGTTACTGTTCCTTTTAAACGTAAAGCAAAATTGCCTTTAGTAATACTTAATTTACTTGAAATATCATTTTGAAGTGATTCCGACATAGAAGTTAAAATCCCTAAAGGTAAAAAATTACAACCTGCTGTCCCGGTACCAATACGTGTAAAGTGGGCCGATACCTGCGCAAGCCCTT
>JBMNCR010000018.1:0-6502 GCA_049366695.1 Eubacteriaceae bacterium | reverse complement strand
AGTGGGGAAGTTCTCATGCTCATTTCTGGGTACATTTAGATTAACATTTATACCTTGGAAATATTTCCAGAAAAAGAGAAAGAAAGCGATGAAAAATATCTATTGATCCCTCAAGGAAAAAATATCCTAAAAATAGACTATAACCAGATAATCTATATGGAGAAGGAGAGAAACAAAGTCAGAGTCATATGTGAAAAAAGTGAGTATGCATACTACACAACAATACAAAAGCTCAAACAGCATATTTCTCATGGAATCTTTCATCAATGTCATCAAAGTATAATTGTACATAAAGATAAAATCAAAAGTATGAGAGAAAATCACCTGCTACTGACAAATGAATGTATCATACCGGTAAGTCGTAAATATAAAAAATCTATTAAGAAACTATTGCTAAATACAATAGAAGAGGCAAAACTTAAATCTATTTAAAGGGAAATAATAAAATAATTTGTTATTATATAAAAATATACCAAATACCACGAAAAATCGACTGAATACCACATCCCTCTTGAAATGTCATTTACTTATATTATAACAATGAATATAAGATATGAATTTTAAAATATAATGAATATATAAATATTATTAAATAAATGTTTTTAAAAAAGGCAATTAGTATAATTATAGATGATGAAGGAATTCATGTTTAAGGAATACATCTGTGTAAAACAACATGATATTCAAGATTGTGGGGAAGCCTGTTTAACTACAATTTTCAAGACTTATGGCAGGTTGTTTTGACTAAATAATATTATATAAGTGGTGATAATCTATTTGGGATATAATAAGGTCAGAATGTACATAAGTTGTATCATAAATAAATTAAAAGAAGAAAAATATGACAATTACAGAAAGAAAAATGAAATTCTTTAGTTTAAGGACAGTATTATTAACTGCATTAGTTATTATTTGTATTGGTTGTATGCCTAATGTTGACTCAATGTTAGGCGTATCTGCTTATGCTGCTAGGAAAATTGTTGATGCTATATTTGCAGGAATGGTCATTGCAACTATAATCGGACTAATAATTGCAGGTGGTGGTGTTGCAGTAATTGGTATGGCTTTATTAAAGTATATGGTTAAAAGACTTGGTAGAGTAGCTGCAGTAGGTTGGTAATGTAATAAAAATAATTATTTATTAGTTAATATTTAGAGATAACTATTTTTATTATTAAGTAGGAGGAAATTATGTTTATACTACAATATTATTGTACGCTTATTACAACTCTTTTAACAATAAATAATATAATTGATAAAATTAATATTTCAGAATATAAATTAATATGTCTTAAGTCAAAATATAAGCGTTCTATATATTTGATAAATAAAATATTTCTGAATAAATTTAACATTTTTATGTTTGCTTGTATAGCTATCATTAATGTTTATTCTATTCTTATAGACACAACATATATAGTAAACTTAGTAATGCTATTTAGTATACTAATATTTTCTAATGTATTTTTAAATCAAATAAGAATAGTGCTTTTTTTTATTTTATATTCCATTGCTTCTATACCGTATTTATTATTTGATTTTACATTAATTACATATATTTTATTTTATTTGACAGAATTAATCTTGATTTTTTTATGTTATACTTATAAATCATCTGTATTTGATTACCTAAGAGTAAGTATTAAATTCAACAAAATTATGGAGTATAAACAAATTTTGATTGTTTTTTTTGTTCCAGTATCAACAATACTATTAGAAATATTCAATATTAAAATTTTTAATACTGAATTAGTTTTTGGTTACTATTTATTATACATTTTATTCACACTTGAATTAAAATTTTCTGAATCTAGTAAGTCATATAAAAAAATATTTCAAAATCGTCTGAACTTATTTATGTTAAAACAGAAAAGAGTAATTATGAATTTTTTTAATACTGTAAAATTTCGAGGTATATTCGTACAGATATTGATAATACTGTTTTTTTTATTTTCAATAGGATTATGGAAAAATAATTTGATTTCATACATATCTACAATTTTAATAATATTTCTTAATTTTTTATTTGTAATAGATGTAATTATTTCGTTTTACATACAAAGTACCTCAATTGTATATTCAAATAAAATAGCAAAATCATTTATAAATATATTTCTAAATTTTATATTATTTTGTACAATTATTTTTGTAATTATAGAAAATAATTTAATAAATCATATTTTAAGTTTAGATGAAAATATAGTTAACTTTTTAAATGCTACTCAATATGTAAACGAAATAATGTGTATCGTTTTTTTCGTTGCTTGTGTTTCATATATACGTTTAATAAAAAGAAGAGTGAGGTTAAATAATGATAAAAATTAGAGATGGGAGAGTTTCAATAAATAGCAATATTATATTATCAGATATTAATATTACTATTGAAGATGGTAAATCCTATAGAATCACTGGTAAAAATGGAAGTGGTAAAACTGTTTTAATTAATTCTATACTGCAACTTGAGAAAAACTTTATTCAAAAAGATAGTTATACATTACCCAATAATGAAGTAATATACATACCATCATCAGAGTTTTTTACGAGTGATGAAAAAGTAAAAAATGTAATAAAAGAGATACTGTTTTTATATGAAATAGACTTAGACACATGCACCAATATTCTAAAAGAATTGAATTTTTATGAAGATTTTAATAAATTTATTGGAGAATTATCAACAGGCAGTATAAAAAAATTATTATTAGTGCCATTGTTTGTAGATAGACAGTATTACTTTTTAGATGAAATATTGTCGGGCTTGGATAGAGAAATACAAGTAAAAGTGATATCAAGAATAAGAGAGTTGATTAAAAAAGACAATGTGACATTAATTTTTGTTGAACATAATAATTATATTGTTAACGAAATTTTAGAAAAATTAAAAGTAGGTGTAATATTATGCGAAATGAAAAAAGCGTCAAACTTAAATTAGGTATAATTTTTATTTTATTAATTTCATTATCTTTTATTTTATTTTTCAAAAGTAATTTTTTATTAAATAATAATATAATTAATATAGAGACTAAAGAATTAGGCAATATAAATCTTAGTTTTATTGTATTTATATCAATAATATTCAGTGGTACGGTAGAATTGCTAATTATTTCTAATTTTTTAGTGGTTTTTATAAGATTATCACAGTATAGAATTAACAAGATAGATGTTTATTATACTTATACTATTTATTACTTTGTTTTTGCTACTATTTCATACATAATTTTGTTGCTATTTAATTATTATTGGTTTATAGATAGCATGATTCGATTATTACTTTTAATACCATATCTGTTTTTATTAAAAAAGTATATAGTTTTAGACGAATATTATAAACCCAAAAAAAAGATGTTAATACTTTTAGTTAGTATAACATTAATTTTTAATACTATTTGTGGGATGATATTATTATGGCTTTCAAGGATCAATTAAAAAAAATATTCCAAATATACATTATAAATATAATTATATTTATTTCATTGATTTTCTCAATGAAATTCATTTTAATAGAAAGTATATCATTTTCAATTTTTACCGAAGATCCTGGGATTACATGGAAGACTATATTTTTTCATAATATAATTTTTATTATCATATACGGAATACCTTATATAGGTGGTATATATTATCATATTACAATTAGTTTTTATTCGGCTATTCTTTTTGGTATGTATTATTTAGAAAATGGTTTAGTATTATCAAAGTTTGTACATGTACCTTTTGAATTATTAGCTTTTGCTATTCCGGTAGCTATTTCATTTAGGCTAATAAAAAAAAATTTTTCACGTTGGAGCATAATTTATGCTATTCTTATATTCATATCAGCTATAATTGAGGGTACTTTTGGAGCTCTATAAACGCAACTAAAATATTAAAAAGAATAAAATTAATATATTATGTCCTTTATTATTGCTCATGTGAGAGAGAAACAAATGAGAATATCAATAAAATGATATTACAAATTATTTCTAGTAGATTAATAACTATCCTATAAGTATTTTAGAATATAAATCTGTGAAAGATTTATTTTAAATATACTTGGTACTTAACATGTTTTTTAATAAAGTTGGATATTTATATAATAAAATAGGGGAGATTATTTGTGAACGAGAAACAAAGTGTTTTTGAAAGAATCAAGTTTTATATTATTAAGCCTTCTCAATTCTTTGAGAAGTATAAAGAAAATCCAAAGTATCTTTTTCATCTAGTAGTAATTAGTATGTTCTCTATGGTTACTGCATTAATAACTAAATATACAAATGCAAAAGCAACAAATGAAATAATGCATACAGCTACTGAAGGAATGTCATTTGCTGAAATCGAAAGCATAAATACTGCAATAAGCATCGCAAATTCACCAATTTTAACAATAGTTTTAACTATGTTAGGATTATTGATAGGAATTTACTTAATGTCTACAATATATTACTTAATAATAAAAGGTGTTTTTAAAGGGGAGGGAACTTTTAGCCATATGGTTATATTGACTCTAGTTACTTCATATCCAGTAAAAATAATGGGTCTTGTTAATAGTTTTACGCCACAAAGTTTTGATTCAATTAGCTTAATAAACACTTTATTATCATATGTTAATATACCAAGTTTATGGTCGCTATTTTTGATAATTGTTGGTACATCAGTTTTATTTGAAATGTCTATTAAAAAAAGTGCTATAATTCATTGCATATTATTTTTAATTGGTTTTGCATTTGCTTTTGGTTCGTACGAGCTTTCTAATCAATATATAGATAATGTAGAATCAGTACAATAACTGAATGTTTTTGGCAAGACCATTGAATATAAGTAAATGGCTATGAGGAACTAGCCTATCAATAATTGCACTGGTGAGTTTTTCATCATAAAATATACCGTTCCATTTACTAAATTCTAGGTTTGTCGTAATTATAAAAAAGTAGGGACGAGATTTTCTGATATGCTCCCCTTGTAGTAGACAGTTTAAATAATAAAAATTGTTTACCACAGGGAGGAGCATGTTTTATGTTTAAAAAGAAAAAAGTATTAGGTGATAAAAAACTAATGGCCGTAAAAGAATACCTGGATGGTAATGGTTCACTTACAACGGTAGGAATAAAATATGGAGTCAGTGAATCCTCATTTAGGAAATGGGTAGCAAAATATAAAGCTTTTGGAGATTGTGCATTTGTTAAGAATAAAAATCGTGATTACTACACACGTGAATTTAAAATGAACGTTGTGAATGAATATTTAAATGGCAAAGGTGCCTTATATGATTTAGCTATTAAATATAAAATGCCTAGCCATACTACTTTATCGCGCTGGATTTTAAAGTATAATAGTCATGAGGAGTTTAAAACTTCTAGAACAGGAGGAAAACCTATTTTGACTAACAGGCGAAGAACCAATTATGATGAACGAATTGAAATAGTTCAATACTGTATTGAACATGAAAATAATTATGCCATAACTGCTGAACAATATCAGGTATCTTATCAACAGGTCTATGCTTGGATGAAGAAATATGAGCAAAAGGGTGTCGAAGGTTTGCTTGATCGTAGGGGTCTCAGAAAGCCTGAGGATGAAATGTCTGAATTAGAAAAGCTTCGTGCTGAAAATCGCTTACTTAAGACACAAAACAAGCGACAGGAAATGGAGATGGAATTCCTAAAAAAGCTCGACGAAATCGAAAGGAGGCGATTTTAAGCCAGGTTCGAAACGAAACCATTTATCTCGCAATTCAAGAAATACATGATAAAAAAGGTTATTCTATATCAGAGCTGTGTAGATTCGCTGAAATTTCACGCTCATCATACTATAAATGGCTGAAACGTGAAGAAAGGTAAAAATGAACAGTTCAATAAAATGCTATTTCCACTAATCAAAGATGCCTATGAAGAAAAAGGTGGGATTCTTGGATATCGGCAAATGACAATCAAGCTGAACAGAGAAAATGAGTTTCATATTAATGAAAAGCGTATATATAGGCTTATGCAGATACTAAATCTTAAATCTGTATGCCGACGAAGGAAAAAGAATTATGAGAAGTCCACACCACAGATTACTGCTAAAAATGTATTGAATCGCAAGTTTACGGCAGATAACTTTGGTGAAAAGTGGCTTACTGATGTAACTGAAATGAAGTGTGGGACAAGTAGTAAGGCCTATTTGAGTGCAATTCTAGATTTAGGCGATAAAAGTATCGTTTCATTTGTCATAGGAAAGTCTAATAATAATGATCTTGTATTCAAGACCTTTGATATAGCCCATAAGCAATATCCTGATGCAAAACCAATCTTTCATAGTGATCGTGGAATTCAGTATACTACAAAAGCATTTAAGAAAAAGCTAGATAAAGCAGGAATGACACAAAGTATGTCTAGAGTATCAAGATGCATCGATAACGGCCCAATGGAAGCATTCTGGGGAATGCTAAAATCTGAAATGTATTATCTAAAAATATTCAATTCATACAATGTGGTCCCCGTTGTTTTGATGGAATAAAATATGACGCTAGAAACTTTTTTAGTTTCTA
>JBMNCR010000017.1:0-11931 GCA_049366695.1 Eubacteriaceae bacterium | reverse complement strand
TTGATTTTCCTTCTCTTTTAAATAATATATTCACTTACTTTGTATAAATATTATACAAAGTAGTATTATTGGAGTCGAGTCTTTAACATATTATATAATAAGTATAATAAACAACTTTTTCAAATACTTATTATATTAAATAATTCAACCATTATTCATATAATATCATGATTCATTTGATAATATTATAATTTATGTATTATTATGAAAACGTACATAGTTTACTTGATAAACCCAAAAAATATCAGAAACGTACCCTATTATCATATCATTCACAAATATTAGTATTATTTCTCATACCTAAATAAAGGAATCAGAAAAAAAATGCAACCTAAGAAAAAGGCTACCCCACCTAATAAGGCAATCGTATTTTTAACCAAAAAACTATCATACATATATAAAAGACTACAGATAATAAATAATATCCAACCCACTATCTGGAAGTTTTTTTCTTTCATAGAAATAAGTCCACTCCTCAATTATAATCTTACCTTCTAATATTCGACAATGATCGTATAATTTCCTCTATTTTTTACAAACATTTTAATTCTAATATTTTATTAATTTTAATAGAAATAAAAAAAACACCCTCAGTATTATAGATATTTTGTTCTTTATTTTGATTATTTTTTTCTTAAATCAATATAATCAATAGTGATGACTCCTCATGCGTACTTTTTAAATCCTTATATGAATTCAAGTCTTGAAAACAAAAAAAATATCGTTACCCCCCTAAAGTTACATCTTGCTCATTATACCATTTCAAACCTTCATAGAATTGTTCTGATTTAAAGTCTGGCCAATAATCATCTATTATATAAAAATCTGCGTAAACAGACTGAACAGGAAGAAAACCACTTAATCTACGTCTCCCTCCCCAACGTATAATTAAATCAATTCTTGATATTTCGTTTGAGTTAATATAATTAATAATATTATTTTTTGTAGGATGTTCATTTTTTAATGAATTCAAGTCCCACTCCCAGCCATAGTTAACTAAAAAGTTTACCTTAATTCCACCTTTGCCAAATTTTTTTCTTACAGTATACTGTAACAGTTCTTCTGGGAACATACGTGATTCAGTATTACCTACTACAATTAGTGAAGCATCCTCTTTTGCAAGCATTTTTACAGCATTAACACAGGCTTCACTAAAAGCTTTTCTTTGACCTACAGGCCTCTTAGTATTGTCAACTGTAAATCCGTAATATGTAAGTTCTTTAATCCCTTCCTGCTGACAGAGTCTAAACAACTTCAGTCCTGGATCTAGCCCAATTTCATATCCTTTTTCTTTTTTCATTCCTTTAGATACTGCCCATCTTCTATTGCCATCGGGAATAATACCTATGTGTTCTGGTATTCTCATTATAGTCTCCTCATGCCTCATCATTATTTTATTAAATTAATAACTATAAACTCCTAAATGTATTATTCACAAATATTTGAATATTATATCCAACAAATTGTATTTTTCAATTATAAAAAAAAGATTATTATAAATAATCCCAAAAATACCAGGTGATAATTCTATATATGCTTTCAATAACAGTAAACAAACAAGGTAAAGTATGATATCTTACCTTGTTTGTAATCACTTAAACTATTGTAATATTGATTTTGCTGCATCTGCTCCAACGACACGTCCTCTTGTTATGCGTACTGCACTGCCTGAGATGTATACTTAAATGAATAAATAGTGGTTTACTCACCCAACTGCATAAGAATTATTTATAAATGAACCTTTTTGTTTATATCTCGGTATGTATCACCAGTCTTCACCCACCAAAAGCACCCATAGTTTCAAGATAATACTTTACTGCATAACATATTACTCTATCAATTGAAAACTGAAGTTCCATTTTAAATAAATTTAAAACAATACACTTACTAACCCCAAAATAAAACCGATAAGTGCTCCGAGATTTACAACTGCTCCTAATTCTTTTTCCATAATAGAAAGAACTAATTTCTCTACTTCTAAAATTTCCATAGCATTAATCTTATCTTCTACAATCTTAGATAAATTAAGCGTATCCAATAGTTGATTAGTATATTTACTTACTAATGTACGGTATATTTTTAGAATAACATCTGTAAACTTAACAATATTACACTTTTCTGCAACTGCTGAAATTGGTTGTTCCATTAGATTTATAAATTCTTTATTAATAAACTCACTTACTTTTTCTTCAGCGTGTAATTTAATATATAAATTGATTCTATTTGTAATTTCTTCTATCATCTGTGATATAAGAGATGAATTCATCATCATTGCAATCATAGTCCCTTGAACTTTTTCATTAACGGCAGCTAATACTTCCTCTGCTATTATTTCACCCAAATTCATTGTTATAAGACCATTTGTTATCTTTTCCGTTACTGTTTGTTTAATGCTTTCCTCTAATTCTTGTATATTGGATTCACCTATACCTTGCTCCAATTTTAATTTTAAAGCCGATTGATCATAAGTTAAACTCTTAATATAAGACTCTATTTGCAATCCTATTTCAGTTTCTACTTTTTCAGAGAGTAATGTTTCCTTTATACTAGCAGATGTTAACAAATTTCCCCCAACTGCATCACCGATGGCTTTTCCAAATCTTTCCTTTTCTTTTGGGATAATACCTGGTGTAAACGGAATGTGAAATTTTCCTATGTATATAGGTTTAAGAGGTCGAAATAACATCTCCACAGCTATTTTATTAGTAACATAACCAATTAAAGCACCCAAAAGAGGTGTAATAAGTATTTTCCAGTCCATATTTTTATCCTTCTTTCCGTATTTTTGCAGTATTAATTATAGACAAAGAACGACATTTTTTCAAGTTTTATATATAAAAAAACTCTAATATTTTTCCTACATCTCTTTTTATAAATTAATCAAAAAATAGCTCTTGGCTAGTCAATTATAAGAAAGCATGAAGATTATTTTCTTCATGCTTTCTAGTCTTATATTTTCAAACAACCTTATAACTTGAATTTTTCAATTAATAATTGTAATTCTTCAGCCAATTGTGATAACTCCTGGCTTGCATTTGCTGTTTCTTCAATAGATGCAGCCTGTTCTTCCATAGCCGCTGATGCTTCTTCTGTTGCTGCAGCGTTTTCTTCTGCTACAGCAGATAAATTTTGAATAACATCTTGAACATCATTTTTGCGTTTTTCCATAATATCACTTGCTTCAGTAAGAATATGAACAGCTTTTTCTGCATTTTTCATTGCCTCAGCTATTTCTTTATATTTTTCTTCAGTTAATCGAACACTTTCCTCTTGTTGTTGAATAATTGTATTATATTCTTCCATCTTTTTCACTGCAACTTCTGCGTCTGTTTTCAGGATATTTACCATCTCATCTATATTTTTCGTTGAATCTGAAGATTGTTCTGCAAGATTTCTAATTTCTTCTGCTACTACCGCAAATCCTTTTCCATGTTCTCCAGCTCTTGCAGCTTCTATAGCAGCATTAAGTGCTAACAGATTTGTTTGCTCTGAAATAAGAGCTATCAGGTTACTAGCATCTCCGATTTTACTTGAACTTTCATTAGTCTTTATTATACTTTCATATACTACACTGGTTGCCTCACTACTTGCCTTAGTTTTTTTAGATAAATTTTCAACAATTGTGAGTCCATCGTTTACTAAAAGTCTGACTTTTTTAGTTGCATTATTCATCTGACCTATATGCTCTTTATCATCTTCTATAAGATTTCCTAAGTCTATTAATTCATCTGATCCTTTTGTAGTACTATCTGCTTGATTAGTAGCACCTTCTGCAATTTCATTAATAGTTTCTGCAACTTCCTCTGTAACAGTTGATGATTGTTGAGATATCGCAGTTAGCTCTTGTGAGGAAGCAGCTACCTGTCCAGAATTTTTTGAGACATCTCTTAATAATTCTCTTAAATTCATCTCTACTTCCTGAACAGCAATAGCAATATCTCCAATTTCATCCTTACGATTCAAATACTGATCCTCAACATCATTTGAAATATCATAATTTGCTATTTCTTTAGCATATTTTACAACAACTTTTAAAGGATTACTAATTGATCTAGTAATAAAGTATACTAATAGTAACGCTACAATAGTACAGAAAACAACTGCAAATATCACTACAGTTCGAAGTTCATATATCTCAGCAAAAGCCTCTTCATCATCAATTTCAATAATTAATCCTGCATAGTGATTCCCAAATTTCAGAACACCTAATGAACCATATACTGGATTACCTAAATAGTCAATATATTTTCCTGTATATGTAAAATCAACATTGCCATTAGAAATCTCTTCAGATAATAATTGTGTTGCTTTTGTATCTAGTGATATTTTTAATGCAGAATCTTCAGTATAATCTCCAGATAATGTCTCTGTTAATAATAGTCCATTTTTATCAACTAAATAAGAATCTCCTGTATCACCCAGTTCATGTATTCCTTCATGCACAATTGAATTTAGCTTTGTTTGATCAAACAGAAGATTTATTGTACCAATAGGTGTATTTTGATTAGAATGTAAATAAATTGGTGTACCTAGTGTCATTACATTATCTTGAACAACTTCAGAATAAAATGGTTCTGACCAAGTTTGAGTTCCATTCAAGGCTCCACTAATATATGATCTTGTGGATAAATCAGCACCATCAAGAGACTCTTTCATATTTACTGTATATATTACTTTACCTTTATCATTTGTTATGAATATATCAGTATATCCATATTCATTGAGTGTTAATTTTAAATATTCGTCAATTTTCTCATAAGCTTCATCCTTTTCAGACTTATTAGATAAATCACTTGCCAATATCTCTATACTCTCAACAACGCTATCTGAATGAGCAATTACACGACCATCACCCATCCTTTGTGCAAAAAATGAAAATAACTTTCCTTTTGTTAGTGTAGTAAAAACTGTGTTTGTTTTTAAAATTGATGTTTCCAATTCATTGCTAGCAGTCATAAATGTCATTAAACTAATTACAATAATTGGAATAAACCCAACTAGTACTGCCATTATAATCAGTTTGCTTCTCATTTTAAAATTTTTCATAATTAATGTCCTCTTTTCTCTTAATTGTATGCTACCTTACCTTGCATGTATTATATTCAAAATATTAAAACTAATTATTCAATACTTTTTGCACAGATTACAGCAGAAAAACTACTCCTCCTCTCATGATAAACTTTTAAGCCTATATATTTATTACCACTATCTCATACATACTAATCTGTAATCTTTTATTTTTGTATTGATATATAATATTTGATGACATTGTTCACAATGTTTTAATAACAAACAAAAAAACTACCGCTATAATGAATTTATTTATCACATATCAACTTTACTAATTTGATGATTTTCATTAAAAAATAATTTATACCTCTCTAATATTTTTATTTAGATATACTTTTTCATATGTATTCCATATATTATTTATGAACTTTTTCCGATTATTAAATGTAAAATAAAGCAACATCCCATTTAGTATACCTTGAATCATAACAATATACATTTGTATCAAGTTTTCTACTGGTTCATCAATAATGTCTCCATTTTTAACACCTTTCTCAAAGATATCTTTTAAAATATGATAAAAACGAATTTCATGTTCTCGAATCAATTCACTAATTTTCATATCTATTTCATTAGATTCATTTAACATAATCCATCGCCAAAATCTTATTTTCTTTACATCTTCAAAATAATCTATAATCGAAAAAAAAATCAAGCTAAGTTGATCACGAATATCAAGTTCATTAAGACAAGAGAATTCATGTTTTTTTTGAGCAAAATACTCCCTAATTTCTTTATGTATTACCTCCAAAAACAACTCGTCCTTGTTTTTAAAATAATGGTATAGGGACTGCTTACGAATTCCGATAGCTTTCGCAATATCTCCCATACTTGTTTGATAGCCTTTTTCCGTAAACTTTTCAAAAGCAATATTTAGTATCTTTTCCTTATTCATATTACAACTCCTCCAACTCCCTGACGACCGTAAGGTTACTACCATTATATTGCAATAAAAAAAATCTGTCAATTCTTTGAAGGTTTTGTAATTTACTAATTCACATATGATTTGTATATCTATCCTGTTGCTTTAAACTACTACTTTCTTTATATTCATAAATCATATCGATTCTAATGATTACCTCTTAATAAGCAATTAGGCTAAGGTATATTTTATACAGTATATAGATTTTGAAGTTATTACTAATATTATAATATATAGTAAAAAAATAATATTTCTTAAGAAATATTTAAGATTAACATATTATACTATTATAATAAAAATACAAATTATACATTAGGAGGTATTAATAATGAGCGTTTCTTCTATTTCTGCTACATCAAACAATATTTCTTCATCATCATCCAATAAAATTAAACTACTTGAAAAGCAAATTCAAAAACTGAATAAGGAAATCATAGAAACAAACCAAAGTAGTGATAATGCTACGACTAAACAGGAAAAAATACAATTAATACAACAACAAATACAGTTATTACAACAACAAATACAACAGATCCAAAATAAAAATAAAACGAAAATCGCTGAAAATCAAGAAACCACATCAGAAAATGCAACTTCGAAAACTACAACAGAAGACGAGGAAAATATAGTTGATGTTCTTGCCTAATTCTGCAAACTCAAATATAAATTGGGGTAAATTAAAACGAGTCTTAGAATAAAACGAAAAAGTAAACTGTCTATTTCTTTACAGTTTACTTTTTCACTTTATTCTTGATATAGTAATGGGTAATATGTGGTTTATTTGTTTTTCGTGACTGAATTTGAAATTCTTTTAATGATAATATAAGAGGAGTAAGTTTAGCATGTCCATAGTTTCTTGTATCAAAATCTGGATGACGCTTATTTAGTATTTTTCCAACTTCGCCCAAATATGCCCAACCATCTTCATCTGAACTCTCTGTAATAATAACTTTTATAGACTCAATTAATTCTTTTCTATTTTCTATACCATCTTTTGGAGGTTCTTGCCTATCTGGCTTTTCAATAGCTTCGCTAGAATCTTCACGAATCGTAGCCAAAACTTCAAGATACTTAAACTGTTCACACGCTGAGATAAATGGCACTGGTGTTTTCTTTTCTCCCATCCCAACTACATACATTCCAGCCTCTCTTAATCGAGCAGCAAGACGTGTGAAATCGCTGTCACTAGAAACAATACAAAAACCGTCTACATTGTTCGAATAGAGTATATCCATTGCATCAATTATTAATGCCGCATCAGTAGCATTTTTACCTGTTGTATAACTATATTGCTGAATTGGATTAATAGAATATTTAAGCAATACTGATTTCCATGATGCCAATTGAGGTTTCGTCCAATCTCCATAAATTCGTTTAAACGTTGGGATTCCGTGATTAGAAATTTCATTAAATATAAACTTTATATATTTATCTGATACATTATCTGCATCAATTAGTACTGCAATCTTTTTATCATTTTCCATATTTACCACCTTAGTATATTTTTAGCTTCATTATCGAATGTAATACATTTGTATTATAATTTTATAAGAATGTTTTTTCAATAATAGAATAATAATTAAACTTATGGACATTTTACCATAGTCAATATAAAAATGTAAAATAACAACCTAAAAACACCACTCTTTTGACTTTAAAGTTATGAAAGTTTTCTGTATATAAGAATAATTCTTACAACCATCTTCATACTTCACATCTTATTAAAAAATGCCCACAATGAGAAACATCGCGAGCATAATATTTAATAAACTCTTCTTCCGGATATATACTTTGACCTCCAGTAAGCGGTATTTAAAGATGTAATTTCAACACGACCACCTGTACTAGGAGAATGAATAAAACGACTACCACCAACATAGATTCCCACATGTCCTGAGAATATTACCAAGTCTCCTGGTTTTAAATCACTTCTCGATACATATCCTCCCGCACTCCCCTGTCCTCCACTAGTTCTGGGTAAATTAATACCATACTGTTTAAAAACATATTGGGTAAATCCTGAACAATCAAATCCTGAAGGTGATGAACCTCCACGTACATATGGTATTCCAATATAATGCTTTGCAGTTGCTACAATAGAAGATCCTAAATCTCCGTTATACGTAGGAGCAACTGTATTTGATGAAATTGAAACTGGTCTAGATTTCGTACCAACTAAAACTATCTTTTTTGTAGGCTCTGTTATTATTTCTTCATCTATAACTTTTTCCTCGTCCACTACACCATTAACATATTTCAATTCTTTAAGAACTTCTTTTTTTCCTTTTATACCTTCTTGTTTTACTTTACTATCGCCTTTATATAAAGATGATGTCTCTTCCTTTTCAACTTTATAATCAATTTCTTCTATAACAGTTTGTTTAATAATAGTACTTACATCAATATATGGTTTTTCTACAACTTTACTAATCAACTCTTCCATATAATTATCTTGATTAATCTCATCTAATGTAATAATACTTGTATTATTAGATCTAGATACATTTAAATCAGTACGTTCTATAGCAATTTCAAAGTTTTGCATCTGATCTTTGCTTTCTTCTATTTGACTTATAGCTTTTTCTTCAGAAAAAATATTCTCTACTGGAACATTCCTTATACTTACTTCAACATCTTGAACAAAAGAAACTTCCAAAATTTCTACATTTTCATTTTGAATTTTATCTATAAAAGGTTCTTTAATAGTTTCTAGGATACTTTCAGCCTGCTCTTCAGTCTCTAGAATCAGTGACTCTTGACCGTCTATTATTATTACAGCTGCTGGCTTATAAATATCTAAGTTTTTATAGATATTTTCCTGTAACTGCTTTTGATTAATATTTTGATCTTTATTTACCCTAACTTTTTCCACACTTATATCAAATTTATAATTGGCTTTACTACCATACTCTTCTTTTACCAATGTTTCAACAGCTACTAAAGCTTCTTCTACTATATATTTTTCATTTGCAATTCCAATTTTCTCATTATTTAGATACAATTCATAAGAAAATGTATTTTGATATACTAAAAATGTAATCATAACTAAAGAAAGAAAGCCACAAATTATTACTGTCTTATTATCTTTTAAATCACTTAGTTTTTCTATATACTTCATAAATTTATTTTTCATTTATAAACTCCCATTTTAATTTTAAAATATTTTAGCAGTTTAAAACGCATAATCATTATAACATTATTTGTATCTTAATACAAATAATTTTTTTACATCTTTGTTACAATTTATCCTGCGCTACGAATACGTGCAAATTTTTTATTATTAGCACATATAAATCATAATATTATTTATTAGTATTGATATATTTTTAATTCTTGTATTATATAATATACAACTTTGTTATAAAAAGATAATCTTGATATAATTTATCACTATGAAGTATCTTTATAACTCTTCATTTTGAAGAATTTTTAATTTTCAGTATCACTCTTTCAAAATTTTTAATTAATAAACTCTTATCTACTTTAAGATAAGCTGAGAATATCTCAATATATAATAAAAACTATGAAGGTCAAGAAAAATAAAACTATTATCACTTTACTTGACTAAAATATTCTCGATATATGACTAATGTCCGGTTCAAATACACCTACCGTCATGCATTTTTTATGCAATTAACTAAATATTCCTTTTAATATTAATATTAGTGACATGAATACATTATGAATTTTATTATACTAATAATTTCTCGCCATCAACAAGTATTAAATTCTAAATGATATATCTGGATTTATATAGAATAAAAATAAGAGTATAAGAACACTAATATAACTAATAAAAAATCAAAGGATCTTAACTAAGTTAAGATCCTTTGATTTTTTATATTATTAATTTATGTAATCCTTACATATTTGATAATTTTTATTGCGCAGTTTCAACTTTAGGAAATGGATTAATAACTAATAATAATCCAGCAGCAATCAAGAAACCAAACATGGCAAATTTTACTGGCATTATATAAACATCTCCTGTAAGAGATCCTATAAAGCCGATCCAGTATGTTGATAAAAATGCAAAAACATTCATGACAGCCATCATAATAGATATAGACATTGCCATTGTAGATGGAGGTGCATACATACCTAAAAGCATCATTACAGCTGGCATTGCTAGCATATAAAATAATCCTGTAATTGTTGTACCAACTATCATCATTACAGCACTATTTGCATATATTATTATTGCAATTCCCACTGCCCCACCAATAAATGCCACTGGCAAGATAAATCTTTTCAATATTTGATAAGCTTTCCCAAATAATGCTCCTGAAATAGCGCCACCTACAGTATACATTGAAAGACATAAAGCTGCTTGAGTTGCATTACCTACTCCTTTTACTTCAGACATGATAGATGACATGTTTACTAACATTGGATATGCTAACATCATTGTAACTCCGAAAAAAGCTGATATGACCCATACTGACATTGGTACTTTTTCTTTTTTTGCTGAACTTACTTCTCCTCCACCCTCTACTTGAGGAGCTTCGGGCTCTTTTAAGAATAACATTACAAGTATAAAAGATAATATAGCTGGAGCGTGTCCCCAGAAACATAATTGCCAAGATATACCTGATAGAGCACCACCTAAAAACTGTAGTACAATACCACCTATATTCATCATAAGTGAACCAATACCTAACATATTTGCTCTAGCCTGGCCTTCGAACATTCCCATTAAAATTGCATTTCCTAATGGAGATATAATACCAAGACTTATACCAAATATTGCTCTAAATACTAAAACTAAAGTAAAAGAACTATTAAACAATGCAGGTGCTACACCTGAAATTGTAAATAATGCTAATCCAAGTAATGCGAGAGTTTTAAATTTTACTTTTGAACCTGCTATCATTCCTGTAATGAGAGTAGAAGGAATAATTAATAATGATGGAAGTGTTGATGCTAATAAAATTGTTGTAAATGGAACATCTGGAAAAGCAGCTGCAATATTAGCTATTGCAGGTGTAATGGTTCCTATACCCATGGCTATAAAAAATATTGACATTACGGCAATAAGTGAATATTTATTATTTTTCATTTTAGATTCTCCTTTAAATCATATAGATTTTTATTCTAATACTAAACTTTAACTCCCATATGAATTTTCCCGCCAAATAAAGCAAATCGGCAATGCTTTTAGACAGGCAACCATATGCAATATTATTTTTATATTATAAACAAAGTACAAATGAAACAACTTCATAATAACCCGTTGTCAAAAATTTTATATGTCTCATAATTAAAATAAGTTCTCTACTCACAAACAATCATATGTATTATTGAATTTCTTTCCCCACCCCTCTCATATATTTTTTTCTCGATTTTGATCCCTCCCTATAATAAATATATAAACACAACACTTATCTTTTATTCTTATAATAAAGATAATGTGTAGTTTTTCATCGTTATATGTAATCCTTTATATTTAGATAGATAGCTTATCTAAATAAATAACAAACTTTAAACAGTACCCATTTAAAATAAAATATCTAACCGTTCTAAATATTTTTAGTAATTATAATAATTTTATAAAGTTAGTCGCAAGTTAAATTAATTGCAATTAACTTTATTATAGTCCTATTAATTATATTTTTTTGTAATTATATGTCGTTTACAATATTTGCTTTTGTAAACTTTTTTATAAATTAACTTATAATATTATTACAATATTTCATAAAATTCTTGATCTTATTATTTAGATACTGAAATTAAAATTATGTAATATCTACTCAAATATAAGTAGAATTCACTCATAAATATATGTTCTATATAACTACATCATAAATTTTAATGACAAATATGTATGCAAAACAAAAGAACCTGATTTATTTTTAAATCAGATTCTTTTATGGTTATAATTATTAACTAATATACTTCTACTGTTTTTAAAAAAAATACTGTAAGCATACTAATTTTAT
>JBMNCR010000016.1:0-15716 GCA_049366695.1 Eubacteriaceae bacterium | reverse complement strand
AAAGGGAGAATAAATAATTAAGATTACAACATAGATTTTAGTTAGACGATTAATATAATAAATAAAAAATTCAGGGAGGGAAAGGAATATAATATGCTATTCCAACAGGTATTTAATGGTATTTCAATTGGTTTATTATATGCATTGATGGCTTCTGGTTTAACGGTTATATTTGGTTTAATGAGAGTTGTAAATTTTGCACATGGTGAATTTTATATGCTAGGAGCTTTTTTTACTGTATTTTTTGTAAATTTCTTAGGTTATTCATGGTTCTTCGGGGTAATATTGGCAGCGGTATTTACTTTTATTTTTGGGTATTTTAGCGATAAGTATTTATTAAAACCATTAAAGAATAGTACTTTAGTCAGAAGAGCATTGCTGATGATTGGTTTTTCATATTTTATAAGAAATCTAATTCTTTCTATTATAGGAGGTGAATCAAGAGCCATTAATTTTCCTTTTGAAAAAGTATTCAAAATAGAGTCACTAGATATATATTTTTCCATTGAGACAATAATATTTATTTTAATTGCTGTAATAGTATTTTATTTGCTAAATATAATTATATCTAAGACTATTATTGGTAAAGCAATAAGGGCGTCTTTTCAAAACGAACAAATGGCTGCACTTGTTGGGATTGATATCAAAAAAATAAATTATATTACATTTGGTATTGGTTGTAGTCTTGCGGGAGTAGCTGGATCGCTACTT
The DNA here is from genome assembly GCA_049366695.1 of Eubacteriaceae bacterium. Taxonomy (GTDB): domain Bacteria; phylum Bacillota; class Clostridia; order Eubacteriales; family Alkalibacteraceae; genus JBMNCR01. The sequence continues at coordinate 15,005 of JBMNCR010000016.1, read as the reverse complement.
GGAACACAATTTTTGTTTCAACCATCTATGGGTATGGAAGCAGTGGGTAAATCTTTTATTGCAGTTATTCTTGGAGGATTTGGAAGCATTCCTGGTGCTATATATGGTGGGATTACATTAGGATTGATTGAAAACCTAGGTTCAGCATATATTTCGTCTCAGTATAAGGATATTTTTGGTTTTATAGCAGTGATACTAATTTTATCATTAAAACCAAGCGGAATAGCAGGGAAGGAGTGATAAATGATGAAAAAGAGTTATATAATGACAATTATTTTTCTTACTGTTTCCATAATTATACCTTTTTTTTCTAGTTCATTTATGTTACATATTCTGAATTTAGCCATCATTAATATAATACTTGCTTCAGGTTTAAATATTCTTTTAGGTTATACTGGCGAATTCCCATTATGTCAGGCTGCGTTTTTTGGATTAGGAGCTTATTGTACTGCTTTATTGTCAACAAATCTTAATTTATCATTTATATTATCATTATTTCTTACAATAATCTTTTTAATATTGTTTTCATTCTTAGCAGGACTAATTCTATGTAGGGTTACGGCTCAAGTGTTTGTTTTGATGTCTTTGTCATTTCAAAATGTAATATATATTTTGGTATTAAAACTAATTAATATAACTAATGGACCTAACGGCATTGTAGGAATTCCTTTCCCAAGGTTTTATATACCACTTATTGGAGAAATACAAATAAAATCTTTAATATCAAACTATTTTTTTATGCTTATTTTTTTGTTATCCGTTTTGTATATTGTAAATAGAATATTTCATTCTAATTTAGGAAATACATTAATGGCAATCAGGGAAAGTCATTCACTTTCTCGATCAATTGGAATAAATATATATAAATATAAAATTATCTCCTTTATGTTTATGGCTTTAATATCAGGTGTTGCTGGAATTTTATACGCCCATTATATTGGTCTTATATCTCCGGCTATTATAACTTTTCAATATTCATTACTACCTTTAATTATGGTAGCATTGGGAGGTTATGGGAATTTGAGTGGACCAATTATTGGAGCTATATTTATGACTTTAATACCTGAATATCTTCGTATGATTTCGCCATTCTTTTCACAATACCGCCTCGTTGTATTAGGTATGATTTTAATTTTCTGTGTATTTTCTTTGCCAAAAGGATTAATAGGTTTGGTTGATACATCAGTGATTCGAAAGCTTCAAAAGTATGGAGGCAATTTATGAGTTTTCTATTAGAAGTAAGTGATTTAACAAAAGAATTTGGTGGTTTAAAAGCTACAAATAGAGTGAATTTTAAAATAAATAGTAATAGGATAATAAGCATAATTGGTCCCAATGGCGCAGGAAAAACAACATTATTTAATTTATTGTCAGGATTTATTAAGCCAACAAGTGGTAAGATTATTTTTGATGGTAAAAATATCACGAAATTAGAACCTCATCAAATTGCCGATTTAGGTTTAATAAGAACTTTTCAATCAACTGAAACCTTTAAAGGCTTAACAGTTTTAGAAAGCGTAATTGCTGGATCTCATAGGATAAATAAGCCAGACATTTTTGGAATATTAACTAATATGCGGAAATATCGAGAGCAAGAAAAGAAATGCAAAGAAAAAGCTATCAAAATAATCAGATATTTTAAGTTAGAAAAATACATGAATACTGTATCTAACAACTTACCATATGGAAAGCAGAAGGTATTAGAAATAGTGATTGCCCTTGCTGCAGAGCCTAAATTGTTATTGCTTGATGAGCCAGTAGTTGGCCTGAATCCAAGTGAAAAAATTGAAATAATCAAATTAATAAAGAAAATCAACTTAGAACAAAATTTAACCATATTATTTGTTGAACATGACATGAATATTGTTATGGACATCTCATACAATATTTTAGTATTAAATGCAGGAGAATTAATTGCCGAAGGGCCTCCTGTCAATATTAAAAAGAATAATAAAGTAATTGAAGCTTATTTGGGATATGGAGTTAAAAATTATGTTAGAAGTTAAAAATATTAGAGTATATTATGGAAATATTATGGCAATTGAAAATATTTCATTGAACTTATATGAAGGAGAAATTGTTACCTTAATTGGTGCGAATGGTGCTGGTAAAAGTACATTATTAAAAACAATATCAGGACTACTTACCATTGCTAATGGCTCTATTTCATTTATGAATAACAAAATTGATACTTTATCTGCTTCACAGATAGTAAAATTAGGTATTGCCCATTGTCCAGAAGGAAGAGGGATTTGGCCTAAGATGACTGTTTTTGAGCATCTAGAGTTAGGAGCTTATCTTCATAGAGATAAAGGTAATTCCATGAAAGATGACATAGATAAGATTTTTCAACTGTTTCCTGTTCTTAAAGAAAAACGATATAAAGAAGCTGGTAGTTTGAGTGGTGGACAGCAGCAAATGCTGGCCGTAGCACGTTCGTTAATGGTAAAGCCAAAAATATTGTTACTTGATGAACCCTCTTTAGGACTAGCCCCAATTTTAGTAAATCGGGTAGCAGATATGATAAAGGAAATCAATAAAAGTGGTGTTGCCGTGCTTTTAGTTGAGCAAAATGCGTTTTTAGGATTAAGTATATCAAACAGGGCATATGTACTAGAAAATGGTAAAGTTATATTAAAAGGTGAGTCTGATTCCTTAATAAAAGATGACAGGATAAAAAAAGCATATTTAGGATAATAAATAAAGGTGGTATTTATGTTAGATATTAGTGTTTTTTATTGCGGCTTAAAATTGAAAAATCCTATTATAGTTTCTTCTGCTGGAACTACAGAAACTTTTGATCACATGAAAAGATGTCAAGAATTTGGGGCTGGAGCAGTTGTAATGAAGTCTTATTTTGAAAAAAAAGAGTATAGGCAGGATGCAACTCCTCATTTTAAAATAATAAGACGCAAATATGGAGATTTTAGATGTGATACTCTTTATTCAAGTGAACAAGCAAGCAAATTTGATAGAGATGGTTATGCTAATGAGATTTCTAGGGCAAAAAAACATCTAGAGATACCTATTATTGCAAATATTGATTGTTATGATTTAACAAAATCAGTAGAAGCCGCAAAAATCTTTGCAGAGGCAGGTGCTGATGCATTGGAAATAAAAGCATGCCCTCATGGTGAGTTATCAATGTCTGGCAAAAGCTATGAACAAACTATGTTAAGTGTTTTAGAAGGTATAAAAAAAGATGTAAATATTCCTGTTATTGTAAAACATGTTGCTCAATTGAGTAATCCTGTAGCTTCTTCTTTGAAATTAGAAAGAGGAGGGGTAGACGGCTTGGTATTATTCAACCGTTTTGCAGGTCTGGATATTGATATAAATAGTGAAACTCCTATTATGCATGGTGGATATGCTGGTCATGGTGGATTATGGTCAATTTATTATTCAATAAGATGGATTTCTGCTTTGTATCCAAAAGTGAAAATACCTATTTGCGGTAGTGGTGGGGTTTATAATGGTGAAGATATTATAAAATATATATTATCTGGAGCAACATGTGTTTCAATCTGCACATCTATTATTTTAAATGGTTATGAAATAATTGAAAAAATGAAAAAAGAATTAGAAAAGTGGATGAAACAAAAAAATTATAATACTATCAATGACTTTTTAGGAAAAGCAGCTGAAAGAGTCAAAGGTATTGATGAATATAAAAGAGGAAGGGAGGTAATAGCAAGTATTAACCAAGATATTTGTAAATCTTGTGGAAAATGCGAAAAAATTTGTTTTCATCAAGCCATCAACCATTTAGATAAAAAATTCATTATTAATAGTAACAAGTGCAAAGGTTGTGGTCTGTGTGAACAAATTTGTCCATTTGGGGCAATAAAGATGATTAAAGATATTTAAAAAGAAAGGAAAAAGATATAAATGAATAAATTAGAATTAAAAGGAATTATCCCCGCACCTATAGTTCCAATGACAAAAGATTATGAAATTGATGAAGACGATTTAAGGAACTACATACATTGGTTACTAGAACAAGAACCAGAAGGTGTAGCGATAAACGTTGATACAGGAGAAGGAGTGCATCTGTATCCTGAAGAAAGAAATAAAGTCATAAGGATATGGGCTGAAGAAATAAGAGGAGAAATACCAATTATTGCTGGATTAGGAGCCAGTTTTACTAAACAAGGAATCGATCTAGCCAAAGATGCAAAAGAGGCTGGTGCAGATGCAGTCCTTGTTTTCCCTATACCGGTTTATCAAGGTACAACTTTAGATCCAGAAATTCCATTTCAATATCACAAAGCCATTGCTGAAGAAGCAGATATTCCGTTAGTCTTATTCCGGCTACAAAAAGCTTTAGCTGGAAAAGAATATGAAATCGAAACAATTGAAAAATTAATCAAGATTGAAGGGGTAGTTGCAATAAAGGAAGCAACTTTCAATGCGGTTAAATTTAAAGAATTATCCAGTTTTCTAAAAGGATCTAATATTTCCTTATTAACTGGAAATGACAATTTTTTGTATGAATCTTTTTTGTTAGGAGCTAACGGAGGGTTACTGGGAATTGGAGCACTTGGAATTAAAGAATTAAAAGCAATGCAAAAATCAGTCAAAGAAAGAAATTATGAAATAGGTTTAAATGTATCTGATAAATTTCAGCCTTTTTCAGATTTTATTTTTTCTACACCGGTAAGGGATTATAGGGCTCGAATAAAAGAAGCTCTAGTGATAATGGGTGTAATAAAAAATAGTTTTGTTAGACCACCTTTATTACCTTTAAAGGCAGAAGAAAAAGAAAAGATTAAGAGGGAAATGATAAGAGCCGAATTATTATAATATAATTTTTTAAAAAATATAGAAAATAAAATTAAAATAAATATAAGAGAGGTATTAAAATGAAAAGAATAAATTTTTTCAAAATTTGTCTAATAATTGCTAGTATTTGTATTTTATTAACAGGAAATATTTTTGCTCAAGATGATATTAAAATTGGTATTTATCATCCACTTTCTGGACCATCAGCCTTCTGTGGTGAGCAAGCAGTCAATGGTGCTATTTTAGCAGTAGAAGAAATTAATAACAATGGTGGTGTATTAAATAATCAAATAAATCTAATTGCAGAAGATAATGAAAATGATGTTACTACAACAGTAACAGTTGTACGTAAGTTAATACTACAGGATGATGTGTGTGCTTTGATTGGTGATTATTTTAGTTCTTGTACCTTAGCAGGAATGGAAGTTGCAGCTCAATATGAAGTCCCCAATGTTTGTGGAATTTCTGCTTCTCCAAAAATTACAAGTTCTGGTAATCAATGGATTTTTAGAACAGCACCAACTGACGCCATGAATTCTGAAACCTATGTTAAATATATTGTTGATACTTTGGGCTATAAAACATTTACATTTATGGCTAGTGACGATCAATTCGGAATGGACGCTGTAGAAGCATATGCCCCGGTCTTACAAAAATATGGTGCGGAAATATTAGATAGAGTTTATTTTTCTGAAAATTCTACTGATTTTAGATCAGAAATAACACAGATTAAACAAAAGAGTCCAGAGGTAGTAGTTTTAGTTTCAGGGGGTACTGCTGGCGCATTGTTTTGCAAACAAGGTAATGAGTTAGGATTAGAATCAGTAATAATGGGTTTAGGCACGCAAGCAGAGCAAGAATTCATTGAAACTGCTGGTGCAGGAGCAGAAGGTGTATATTGTGCAACAACATACCTTTATACACTTGACACACCAGAAAACAATCTATTTGTAGAAAAGTACAATAAAAGATTTGGGGCAATGCCATCAGAATACTCATTATCGGGTTATAGAAATGTTAGAGTAATTAAGGAAGCTATTGAGAGGGCAGGGACAACAGATTCTACTGCAATTAGAAATGCTCTTCGTGAGACAGATTATATGGGAATAGCAGGGCCAATAAAATTTGATGAGAATGGACAATCCTACCCATGGATTTTTATTACTAAAATTGAAAATGGTAAATTAACAATTGTTGAAAGGGCTGAAACAGTAAAACCACTCTAATCCTGTTATTTAAATATATGATTAATTATTGTATAATGTATAATTTATAAATTAAAAAAAGGGTTTCCGGAAAAATCGGAAACCCTTAATGGATTTATATTTGATTTTTTGAATTTAGAATTTAATATTAACTTTGATGAGAGGTGATTTAATTGAGGATAGATGCAATCCTTATTAACGAAAAAGATAACGTTGCTACTGCATTAAGAGAAATAGATGCTAATGAAAATATAATCATTGCTGAGAGTAAGAAAAGAATTAATTTTTCTGTTAAGGAAAAAATTTTATATGGACATAAATTTTCCATTAACAATATTGATATGGGTGAAGACATAATTAAGTATGGAGAGGTTATTGGAAAAGCAACACAAGAAATACCATCTGGGTATTATGCGCATGTACATAATATTGAAAGTCTTAGGGGTAGAGGAGATTTAGAAAGGAAATAACCAATGAAATTTAAGGGATATGAAAGGTTAGATGGTTCAGTTGGAACTAGAAATTATGTTGGCATTATATCAACGGTAGTTTGTGCAAATGAAGTAGCGATTGATATTGCAAATAGAGTCAAAGGTACAGCTTGTTTCACACATCAACAAGGTTGTTGCCAAACCCCAGTTGACATAAAAATAGTTACGGAAACCTTAATTGGTTTAGGCAGTAATGCAAATTTGCATTCAGTTCTCTTGGTAAGTTTAGGTTGTGAAAGCGTGAATGCGATTGAGGTTCAAAAACAGATTGCCAAAACAGGTAAAAAAGTAGAATTAATAGTCATTCAAGAAATTGGAGGAGCAGTTCTTTCAGTGGCTTCCGGGATTTTAAAAGCACAAGAAATGGTTAGAGAAGCCTCAAAACAAGAACGTGTTTGGAGTCCTATAGATAAAATCATTTTAGGATTAAAATGTGGTAGTTCGGATACAACATCAGGATTGGCTCCTAACCCTGCATTAGGAGTAGCATCTGATATTATTGTTGAAAATGGAGGAAGTTCAATTTTTGGTGAAGTAACTGAAATTATTGGAGCTGAACATATTCTTGCAAAGCATGCAGTTAATAAAGAGGTCAAGCAAGATATCCTTACTATGGTTGACAGAATGGAAAATAGAGCTAAGTCAATTGGAGCAGATATAAGGGGTGGACAGCCAACTGGTGGTAATATAAAGGGAGGGCTGACTACTATTGAAGAAAAATCATTAGGTGCAATTGCAAAAGCTGGAAAAGCAAAAATTCAAGCAGTATATGAATACGGTAAAAGACCAGATAGAAAAGGATTAGTCCTGATGGATTCTCCAGGAAGAGAACCGGAATTGTTAAGTGGTTTAGCATCTGCTGGTGCCACAGTTATTGTTTTTACAACTGGGAGAGGCGCTCCCCAAGGTTTCCCCTTTGTCCCAGTAATAAAGATAACTGGAAACAAAAATACTATGAATAAGCTTAATGATCATATGGATATAGATGTAAGCCAGATAATTGAAGGTGAAGAAACTATTGAAGAATCAGGAAAACGAATTGTATCTGAAATTATGAGCGTTGCATCTGGAAAATTAACAAAAGCTGAGATATCTGGTTATACAAAAGCCATGGATATATATACTGTAGGGCCAGTAATTTAAAATCAAAGGTCTTTAAATTAATAGCAAGAGATGTAGGTGGAGAATGGAATTTCCAAAATTAATAAGAATACAGCAAAAAGTTTATGATAAAAAAATTGAAGATACAGAAAGTTATTTTCGTGCAAAGTTTGTTTCTTTAAATCTTGAAAATAAAATTAAAAAGGGTGAAACCGTAGCTATCACTGCAGGAAGCAGAGGAATTGCAGATATAGTCACTATTATTAAAACCCTAGTTTTGGAACTAAAAAAAATTAAAGCCAAGCCTTTTATAATACCTTCTATGGGCTCTCATGGAGGAGCGACTTCCAAAGGACAAGAAAAGTTACTATCTAAATATGGAATTACAGAATCTTCAATTAATGCTCCTATTTATAGCTCAATGGATACTATACGTATTGGGGATACAAAAAATGGGATTCCAGTATATTTTAATAAAATAGCTTATATTGCTAACCACATTATAGTAGTGAATAGGATTAAAGCACATACAGAATTTTTTGGAGAAATCGAAAGTGGATTAACCAAAATGTTAGTTATTGGTCTAGGAAAACATAAGGGGGCGACTACCGCCCATTCTTATGCAGTAAAATTCGGTTATGAAAAAACTTTATTGGAAATTGGAGATTTAATTTTACAAAAGGCTCCTGTTTCGCTTGGTGTAGGATTGATTGAAAATGGTCATAGACAGCTTTCACAGATTGAATTTGTGACACCCAAAGATTTTATTAATAAAGAAAAGTATTTACTTTCAATAGCAAAAAAGAATACAGCAAAAATACCTTTCAATAATATAGATATTCTTATTGTTGATGAGGCAGGTAAAGATATAAGTGGGACTGGGATGGATACAAAAGTAATTGGGAGAATTAGAAACATATATGAAAAGGAATTAACAAGTCCAAAAATTACTAGAATTATTTTAAGGGATATTACCGATAAAACTGAAGGAAATGCCATTGGAATAGGACTGGCAGATTTCATTACAAAATCTTTGTTTGATAAAATTGACCTAGAATCTACTTTCATAAATACAGTAACAGCTATTACTCCAGAAAAAGGAATGATCCCATTAGTTTGTAACTCCGATAAAGAGGCAATTGAGAGTGCTATTTCAACTTCAGGTCCTTTAGATTCTAAAAAGATAAAGATCGTTAGAATTAAAAATACATCTGTTTTAGATGAAATGTATATTTCTGAAGGACTAATAAAAGATGCAATGGAATTGGACAATATTAATATTATTGGAAAAGCGAAAAAAATTAATTTCGATGAGAAGAATAACATTATTGATTGATGTAATATTTAAGTAAAATATTTTTTAGAAAGGAGGATCATCTAATTTAGTATTTTATAATAATTACTTTAAGAAGGAGGAAATTTTAATGAAAAAAATAATATTTATCTTATTAATATTAACTATTGGATTAACATTTTTTGGTGTTTTTAAAGAGAATATTTATGCATCACAAACGGATTTTCCCGAGAAGGAACTCCAAGGGGCTATAATGTGGTCTCCTGGAGGAGCTTGTGATACCATTTCTAGAGCTGTAGGGCAATATGTTGAAAAATATCTTGGGGAAAAGATAGTGTTTACTAATAGACCTGGTGCTGTAGGAGGAATCTCAGTAAATTATATATACAATAAGCCAGCAGATGGATATAATATATTATTTGGTGCTGATAACCCACAGACAGCAAAGGTGATGGGGACATATTTATTGGATTATGGTGATTTTATTCCTCTAAATGTGTATGCAGCTGTTGTTGGTGTGGTGTTAGTGAATCCAAATTCAAACTATACATCCTTTGAAGATTTAATTCAAGATATATTAGAAAATCCAGACAAAGTTTCAATGAGTACCTCAGGTCCAGGAGGCTTTCCTTTTAACATAAGTGCAATGATGAAAGGTGTATATGGCGATGCTTTTAATGTTAAATATATTTCCTATGAAGGAGAAGCAGAAGCCGTTAATTCTCTTCTTGGAGGGCATGTAGATTTTACTGTACCCACATTAGCCTCATGTGTAGAGATGCTTGAATCTGGAAAATTAAAAGGGTTAGCTGTAATAACTGACCATTCAATTGATATATCACCAATAGAGGTGTTAAGAGATATTCCATTAGTGGTAGATATTTACCCTGAATTTGATAAATATTTACCTTTTGGGTCTTTTTTCGGAGCTTACATAAAGAAAGGAACACCTCAAGAAATAGTAGATAAACTAACAAATGCTTTTAACCAAGCAGCATCTGATCCGGATTTACAAGAAAAATTGATTAATTTAGGCGTTCTTCCAATGAATTTGAGTGGACAAGAAGCAGTAGACTATGTTGAAAATTATAAAAAGATAGGTTCTTGGCTGTTATATGAAGCAGGACAAGCTCAGTTTTCCCCTGAAGAATTTGGAATTAAAAAACCAGAATAAAAATATATTAAATTGTTTTAAAAAATATAAAATTAAATGAATATTTTTATAAAACTTGCCATAATTATTAATACTAATTAATTTTTTATTCTACTATAAAATTACATTAATTAAAATAGATTGTGGCAAGTTTTATAAATCAGTATAATAGCAAACCATTGGTTTAAGCATAAATAAATGGGCAGGAAGCGATATTATAAAATAACAAGTAAACAAGACTTTAATAGGTAAATAATCTATAAATAGGCAAGATTTATTAAATAGGGAGAAAGTTCATGAAACGTAAAATTGAAAAAGGGGAATTTATTTTTGTATTTATTTTATTAATATCAAGTTTAATGCTATTTGTATTATCTTTTCAAATTTATAAAAAAGATCCTCGTATATCTGGACCAGGTTCATTTCCCTTATTCATATCTATACTACTGATAATAATTTTAAACATCATATTGTGGACAATTAAAAAAAGGGGTAATAAATTATTTGAAGAGGAAAAAAGTCTAAATAAATTGATAAAAAAAACGCTAAATTATTTATTCCCACAAAAGATTATACTACTTATTTTATTAGTAATTATTTATGCTATATTTTTGCCGAATCTAGGATTTACGATATCAACCTTTTTATTTTTGTTTCTATCTATGCTGTTATTTGTACATGATAGGAAAAATATTATTAAAATATTCATTATATCAACATTATCTATTATTAGTATATTAATAATATTCAGCCATATTTTTAAAATTGTATTGCCATGAAAGTAATTTTAAAAGTTAAACTATAATAAAATATTTTTTAATAGAATTATTAGATTTTTAATTATATTAAAGTAAAGTAAATCCTTAATTCACTAGATATAATATTTCTCTGTTAGTTGTTAATCATTATAGAATCTATTATTTTTGAAGATCTTACGATACTATTTCATAATTATCACTCAAGAATATAATGGGGAAATTATTATTTTTTACCAATAATTTTTAATAATATTGGAGGGAGTAATTAGTATTGAATATTTTTACAGGGGTATTTTTTATTTTGACAAATCCAGAACAGTTATTTTTTCTTGGCCTTTTTGTTTTCTTGGGAATATATATAGGTGCCATTCCTGGTTTATCTGTTACAATGGCTTGTTCCCTCCTTATTTCATTTACTTATACCTGGGATCCTTTAATTGCCTTAGTGTCTATGGTTGGAGTATATGTAGGTGGTGTTTATGGTGGTTCCAGGTCAGCGATATTGTTAAATGTACCGGGTTGTCCTGCCTCAATTGCTACGGGATTCGACGGTTATCCCCTAGCCAAAAAAGGGCTTGCAGGGAAAGCAATATCAATAACAATTGTTATGTCATTTATAGGAGGGATAATAGGAACTCTTTTTCTGGCATTTGCTGCACCATTTATATCTAATATAGCACTTAAATTTGGGCCAAATGAATATTTATTATTAGGGTTTATGGGATTATTGTTGATTGGAAGCATGGGTGAAGGAAGTATGGTAAGAGGATTGCTTGCAGGATTGATTGGACTTCTTGTAGGTACTATTGGATTAGATTTTGCAACTGGTCAACAAAGGTTTACTTTTGGGAATATTTACTTAATGGGAGGAATTCATTATGTTGTAGTTATGATAGGCTTATTTGGAATGTCTGAAGCTTTGTACCAACTAAGATATTTATCAACTGAGATAATAAAACAAAGATTAGATAATTTAAAGCCTGAATGGGGAGAAATAAAAAAGCATTTTCCCCTGACCCTAAGATCCTCAGTTTTAGGTACTTTTATAGGAGCATTGCCTGGCACAGGTGGTGATATAGCATCCTTAATAGCATATGACCAGGCAAAAAGAACAATAAAAAATCCAGAAACCCCTTTTGGAGAAGGTGCAATCGAGGGACTTGTTTCAACCGAAAGTGCCAACAATGCAGCAATAGGTGGAGTATATATTCCTATGCTTACCCTAGGGATACCTGGAGATGCAGTAACTGCAGTAATTTTAGGAGCATTAATGATTCATGGATTTGAACCAGGGCCTTTATTCTTAGATAAATCACCAGAAATATTTTCTCTTATTGTAGGTGGAAATTTAATAGGTAATATATTTCTATTAATATTTGGATTTATGGGAATAAAATTATTTGCAAAAATTGTAGAAATCCCCAAATATATTTTGATGCCTTTGATAATTATTTTATCTATCATAGGTGCATTTGCAATAAATAGTAACATTGCAGATATATATTGGATGATGGCATTTGGTATTTTTGGGTACTTCTTGAAATTATACTATATACCCATTGCTCCAGTAATATTAGGAATTATTTTATGTCCAGTTATTGAAAATAACTTTAGAAGAGGATTAGCTCTAGCAAATGAAAGCATCCCACTTTTTATATGGAATATGTTAACAGGTTTTATTTCTTTTGTATTACTTTTCATAATTATATTTATGATAATAAGCCAAACAAAATTTTATAATAATATAAAAAATAAAATAGTGTCTAAATTGATTTTTAGGAATAAATAAAATCTTTTAATAGGTATTACATTATCATTTGCTTTGGCCATATCCTTGATAATATTGACAAGGAGCTTGATATTTAAACTCTGATGTGGAAATTCTTAGTTATAGTTATTTATCTACTTCTCCAATGCTTTTTTAAAATCAAAAGGATGATCAAGGATGATCATAGTCATATAATAAGATTAAAACATCCTTTAAAGTTATTATAACTTTTTTGTTATCGGGATTGCTCATGGGATTATTGAAGCTTGTAAATATATAATTAATACAGTGAGAACTCCCCACCTGTAAAGGTGGGGATGAGAACTCTTTCCTGTTTCTTCTAGTCATTATTTGATAGAATAAGGGGTATGAACTATATAAAGCAGCACATAGCATATACAAAACCCAATATCATGTCGTCTGGATAACCCGTTACCGGAGAAAAATCCTGGTCACCGGGATAAATAGTTATCTGGAGATAAAGTTACAAGAATAACAAAATATTATCCAGACTGGGAATATCTAGAGATGGTAATTAAACCAGACCATGTTCACCTGTATATGGTAATTCCCCCGAAATATGCTGTGAGTAAAACAGTAGAAGCCATCAAGTAAAACACCAGCAGAGCTCTCAGCAGAAAGTTCAATTTCTTTAAAAGGTCTACTGGGACAAGAAGGGCATTTGGGGGAAAGGCTATTTTGTCTCAACAGTGGGAATCAACGAAGAAGTGATTCGCAAATACGTCAAATCCCAGGCAGAAGAAGAAACAGGACAATCACAGCTTGAGTTTTAACCGTACCACTCCTGTAAAGGCGTGGGAATCGATACTAAAACCCAACAAAGTCTTAATGTAGAAACTTAATGATAACTGGCGCTATTATGGTTTACCAGATAATCCATACAAGACAATCTTTAATTTTTGACTAGTAACCCATCTAAGTTATTTTATCATATTTTTTTTAGAATAAACTATTTTCTAATTCTGAACTTATCCTGATTAAAAACAGCCTTTTGTTATAGGGAGAGCAGTATATTATCTTGACTTTCGATACTGTCTAATATTAAAATTTAACTATTAATTTAAAGTTAATCATCTTTTTATGACTCTAGCACCAAATGTATCTTATATATCATATTCTTTTGGTATAAAAATGCTAGCATAGTGAAAAAATATGTTATATAGAGTTAAAATAGAATATCTCATGTGTAGTTTATATTCACTAAAGAACCTGAAAGATAATGTAATTATTTGATTTAAATTTAGGAAACATGTTTCCTAAATTTAAATTTTTTATGGTTTCTATATTAATTTTCTCAGTAGCTTTATTAATAAAATATTTTGAATTGATATAATTGTATTGTTGATTTTGTTAAGTAAATTTAATAAATATTAGAAAGGATTAAATGATGTTAGAAAAAAAGGTTGCCATTGTTACAGGTGCAGCGAAGGGCATTGGTAATTGTATCGCCAGTAAATTAGCTGAAGATGGTTTTGCAATTGCTATTTTTGATATTATCCCTTATAAAGAAGCAAGAAATAATATTATTAAATATTCAGAAAATAAGGGAGTTACTATATTATATTATCAAGGCAACTTATCTAATGCTGTTGACAGAGAAGTGTTTTGCAAGAAGGTAATAGATAGGTTTGGCAGGATAGATATTTTAGTTAATAATGCAGGCGTTGCTCCTAGAGAACGTAAAGATATTCTTGAGGTGCTCGAAGAGAGCTATGATTTTGTAATGGATATAAATTTAAAAGGGACTTTTTTTTTAACTCAATACGTAGCTAATATTATGGTTGAGAGATTAAAAGAAGGGCTAAAGAATTGTCCAAAAATCATTAATATTTCATCTAGTTCAGCTTATACTGCATCTGTAAATCGTGGTGAATATTGCATTTCAAAAGCAGGTATAAGTATGATAACTAGTTTATTCGCTGTTCGTTTAGCAGAATGGGGTATTAATGTTTATGAAATTAGACCTGGGATTATTAAGACCGATATGACCAATGCTGTAAGTTTAAAATATAATAAGAAGATTAGTGAAGGATTAATACCTTTTAGACGCTGGGGGTATCCAAAGGATATAGCTAAAGTAGTTAGTGCTTTGTGCTCAGGTAGCTTTGATTTTTCAACAGGTGAAATTTTTAATATTGACGGTGGCTTTCATTTGAGAAGTTTTTAACATAAAATAACATTTTACTAATTAATAATTGGAGGATTAAAACTATAGCTGTTTAAAAGAGATATAGACTTTCTTCAGTATAAAAATCTAGTAGAATTATTCTAATCATACACAGCTAAAATTTTAAATCTCATTAGCCATTCATAGAAATTGACTCACGATAAGTTAAATTTTATCCCTATACCCATAAAAGATATAAAATTTGTAAATAGGAAATGCATAAGCATTTAAATAATGTAATTTTAAATATTTCATCAATGCAAAT
>JBMNCR010000015.1:0-23577 GCA_049366695.1 Eubacteriaceae bacterium | reverse complement strand
CAGCATTTGCTGGTGAATCACAAGCAAATCGTAAATATCTTGCTTATTCAAAAAAAGCAGAATTAGAAGGAAATAAAAACGCAGCTAAATTGTTTAAAGCAGCATCAGATGCAGAAACTTTACATGCTCTTAAGCACTTTGAAGTGGCAGGCAAAATTAATTCAACTTCTGATAATCTTAAGGATGCTGTAGAAGGCGAAAATCATGAATATCAAAGTATGTATCCAGATTTTGTGAAAATAGCTAAAGAAGAAGGTAATAAAGATGCAGTACGAACTTTTACATTTGCTATGAAAGCAGAAGAAGTTCATGCGAAATTATATCAAGAGGCATTAGAAGATATTGATGAGCAAAAAGAAATATATTATTATTTATGCCCCGTATGTGGAAACATTGAAAAATCTATTCCTGACAAATGTTTTATTTGTGGAGTGCCAGGAACAAAATTTATTAAATATTAAATATTATTAAAGTCATACTGAAAATCTACTGATTAATTTAGGTAGATTTTCTATTAATAAGATTCTATAATTCTTTGCAAATCTTCAATAGAATTAGAATACTATGCAGAGTATAAGGTGTGGTTTAAATACAATTATAAGTCATTAGCGTTGCTTAATTTAAAAGGATTTGAAGAGAGCTGTTTAGAATTATTGGCTGTCTAAGCGCAGCGAGTTACGAAAATTTATGTTCTCTTTAAGCTTTTTACATTTGTTTTGGCGAAAACATGTTTGAGATTGTATTAAAACACTCTTTATACTTGTTATGTAGCAATTATTTTACTGTAATCGATTCGCCTTTTAATGGAATTGTTATATACAATTTTTATATTGAATTTTGATCTGTGCTTTTTTATTCTTTGTATAATGTTTCAACAAATATACACATAGTTAAATATAATTGATGCAATTTTTTTTATTATTGGATATAATAAAATATATTAAATTAAAGTAAGATAATGATAAAAAAAGCTGATAAATTTATTAAATGGTGATTATATGTATAAAATACAAAGGCAAGAGCAGATACTTCAATATATTTATGAAAAAAAAGAAGTATCTGTAATGGAACTTTCTGAGCTTTTTAATGTGTCAGAAGTTACGATTAGAAAAGATTTATGTGAACTTTCAAAAAAAGGTAAGGTTGTAAAAACACATGGTGGAGCAACGTATTTTGGTAGTATTGCGGATACAAAGATTCCTTATTATAAAAGAGATTTAATCTCTGTAAAAGAAAAGAATAAAATCGGAGCTTGTGCCGCTTCTTTGATTAAAGAAGGTGAAATTATATTTGTTGATGCTGGCTCTACAACTAATAATATTGTTCCATATTTGGAAGATAAGGAGATAACTGTAGTAACTTGTGATATTAGAATAGCGTATAGGTTAATTATGTATCCTAAAATAACACTAGTAGTATCGGGAGGGTACAGTCAAAATTCTATATTTGCTTTAGTAGGATCAATGTCAGAAGAGATGTTTAGAAATACTCGTGCAGATATGCTTTTTCTATCTTTAGATGCTATTGATTTTGACTACGGTATTTCATATAAAACACTTTATCCAGTTGCAGTAAAAAAGGCTATGATGGATAGTGCAAAAAAAGTTGTGGCGATTTTTGATTCTTCAAAGACTGGAAAAAAATCTTTTGCTAAGTTATGTGATATTGAAGATATTGATGTTATTATTACTGATGCGGGGATTGATGAAATTTATAAGAAAAAATTTCAAGAAAAAGGTGTAGAAGTTATTATTGCTAATTAACTAATATATAAACTTATTATGGAAAAAAATAGTATAAATTAAGTTAGTTTTTCTGATGAACTTATATAACAAATAAAAGGAGATTATTTCATATTTATGAGATAATCTTCTTTTGTATAAGTAGAAATATCAAAGATTAGTATTACCATTAAATATAAAAATATGTAAAAATAAGAACCTAATAAGTAGAAATAATTTGATATTATTTTAAAACGAAACTATATGAAACATAAAGAAAAAATATGTGGTTAAAACAAAAGAAATACATTTACATAAGGTTTCGTAAAGGTTATAATAAACTTCGAAAGGTTATTATATCAGCTGATTATCATTTCGAAATAATATTTAAGGTACAGAAACAAATCAAAACTATAAGATTAAATTATTTTGAATTTTTATCTTATTTTATCAGGGTAGTTAACATTAAGGATTGAGTACTATGTGTTAATCATCCAAATGTTTCAAATTTAGTTATAAATCTATTAAGTTAGGAGGTATAAGATGACAGTAAAATTATTAATAGCGTGTGGTAGTGGGATTGTAACTTCTACAATACTAGAACAAAGACTTATTGAAATTGCAGATGATGAAAACTTAGATATTTCAATTCGAAAAATTGGAATGACTGCGCTTGATAATTGGATTAATGAGGTAGATTTAGTTGTTACTACCTCAAGATATAATGGTGATCATACCAATGTCAAAATAATGTCTGGTACATCTGTAATTACAGGTATAGGCGAAGAAAAATTTGTACAAGAATTTATACAGACTGTTAAAGAACTGCAAGGGTAATATAGTTAATTAATGGTGTTAACAAAGAGGAAATAGCATTAAAAAATATTTATTAACAACAATTTGGAGGGATATCTATGGATTCACTATTAACTATTGTAAAATTTGTAACTGATTCATTGGGACCAATGATTATTATGCCATTATTTCTAGTAATACTAGGATTAGTATTTAAAATGCCTTTGAACAAAGCGCTTAAATCAGGTTTGTTAGTTGGTATAGGATTTAAAGGGATTGGTCTTGTAACTAGTTTATTAATGACTTCTGTAACACCAGCCATAAATGCAATGGCTGATAAAGTAGGAGTCTCCTTTAATATAATTGATATGGGATTTCAAACTGTAGGAAGCGCTGCGTGGGCTACTCCTATTGCAGCTTTGATTATTCCTATTGCAATCCTTGTCAATATGATAATGCTAACTTTTAAACTAACAAAAACATTAAATATTGATATTTGGAATATGTTTCATTTTATTCTTGCTGGTGGACTTGCTTATTTAGTATCTGGTAGTGTTTTAGTAGGTGTTATCATAGCTGTTATTTATTGCATAATTACACTTTTAATTGCAGATTGGGATTCTAAGCGTTGGCAAGACTATTTTGGACTAGAAGGAACTACCTGTTCAACCCTTGCTACAATGCCAAATATATTTAATGTTATTTTAGTAAATAAAGTTATTGATTTAATACCTGGTGTTCGTGATTTTGATATTAATCCTTCAAAAGCTAAAAGGTTAAGTGGAATAGGGGATCCTATGCTTTTAGGCCTTATTATTGGGATTATATTAGGTGCAATTGGTGGACTATCTATTGATAAAATTTTAAACACAGGGGTAGGAATTGCAGCAGCTATGGTTATACTACCAAGAATGGTTGGTCTTTTGATGGAAGGTTTAGCTCCTATATCAAAGCAAGCATTTGCTTTCATGAAGGAAAGATATAAGGACAGAGAGATTTATATTGGAATGGACGTAGCTTTAGGATTAGGTGATCCAGTTGTAATTGCTTGTGCTGCTCTTTCTATACCAATATTCTTAGGTGTTGCAGTTATGTTGCCAGGAAATGGATGGCTTCCAATAATTACTTTATCTTGTTTGCCTTATTGGTGTGTACATGCAGTAGCATATTCAAAGGGGAACTTGTTTAGAGCATTAATTAGCATGGCAGCTTTTGCGGTGATACAATGTTATACTATAACTGCTATTGCACCATTGGTTACAAGTCTTGTAGCTTGGGCTGGTATTGCACTTCCTGAAGGAACTACTTTAATAGCTGGGGGTGTTCCAGAACACTATTTCTTATTGATAATCAAACCTATTCTTAATTTATTAGGATTTGGAGCATAATTTACATAAAAAAACGATATTATCAAGTGTTTGAATTTTGTATATTGAAAAACTCCTATAGAATTTAAATATTTATAGGAGTTTTTTTCATTTAATAATAAGAGAGGCGGTTTAATATGGTTCAAGTATTACTAGTTTCTAATAATAATGATGAGGATGTTAAGAAAGTTAAGGATACAATAGAAGAAGTGGGTGTAGACTATTTTGTTGATGCCAATGTAATTATAAAAACAGAAGAACAAATTGATTCATGTATTGCAAATTCTGATTTTGTAGTATCTTTGATTCCTTATTTGGATGTAGACGATAAAAAAGTTATTGATGCAACACCAATTATTAAAGGAAGATTTCAAGAAAAGACAGAAAAAGATATCTTAAATCAGCTTTTGAGGCATAAGGTGAGAGGTCATAAAAATGTATAATTGTTCATTAGAGAGGAGTTGAGGTTGTGTTATACGATATTATTATAAAAAACGGTACTGTTATTGATCCAAGTAGAAAAATACACAAAGTTGAAGATATATATATTTATAAAGATTCTATAATGCTACCTCCGAAGAATAATGATGTAAAAGCACGTCAAGTTATTGATGCACATGGATATTATGTAATGCCTGGATTAATAGAAAATCATACGCATATTTTTTATGGAGGTGGTGATTTATCTATTCCTGCAGATGTAATTATGTTGCCAAGTGGCGTTACAAGTGCTATTGATCATGGTTCATCAGGCATTGCGAATTTTGACATATTTTATAGAAGTGTAGTTAAAAACTCCCTTATAAATATAAAGGCTTATCTAAATGTGAATAATATAGGTATTGCTACTGAAAGATATTTTGAGGATATTGATCCAAAATACTTTGATAAAGATCAAATTAAGTATTATTATAGAAAATACAGTGATACGATTTTAGGGTTAAAAATTAGACTTTGTAAAGAATCATGTAAAAATATGGGTCTATACCCTTTAGAAAAAACAATTGAAATTGCTGAAGAAGTTGGTTGCCCAATTTCAGTGCATGTAAAAAACCCATCTGTTCCAATTCCTGAAATAGCCAAACTTTTAAGAAAAGGCGATGTATGGGTACACATGTATCAAGTAAGTGGTGATACGATATTAAATAAAGATAATAATATCTATAGAGAGCTTTATAATGCAAAAGAAAGAGGAGTTATCTTTGATGTAGCTAGTGGAAGAAGAGGTTTTACTTTTGATCTTATTAAAAGGGCACTAAATCAAGATTTTAAACCGGATTTATTAGGGACTGATTTGGTGGCATTTAATGTTTATGAACGTCCTTTATTTTCGTTAGTTTATACAATGTCCATGTATTTAAATCTAGGTTTTTCGATTGATGAAGTTGTAGCTCTTTGCACTAATGCTCCAGCTAAAGTGATGGATTTAGAAAAGCACATTGGAACCCTTAAAGAAGATTCTATTGCTGATGTTTGTATTATGAAATTATGCGAAAAAGATATAGAGTTTTTTGATATGCACGGGGGTAATCTAAAGGGAGAACAATTACTTGTTCCTCAAATGACAATAAAAAGTGGTAAGGTCGTATATAGAAATATAGAATTCTAAGTTTTAAGATATTATTTTTTATTGTTTACTAAAATACCAACAGATAATATAATTACATATATATCAAGTATAATTTAACAATATATATGTAATTTAATTTTATCATGATTGGAGGTATCGTATGAATACAAAAAAAGATAATGAATACAAAATATTTTTTATGCCTATAGGATTGTCCCTTGGAATTTGTTTTGGTACTATTTTCAATGGCATTGTTATGCCAATGATAGGGGGTATGATAATTGGTCAAGTCGTTGATATAGTAGTATATTCGATAAATAATAAAAATGATTTGCATAATTAGGAGTGGAATCTATGAAGTTTGACAGAAAAGATCTTGAAGGATTGGATCTGTATGAGATATATAGTTATTTGCCAAATATCAATTGCAAAAGATGTGGAGAAAATACATGTCTTGCTTTTGCTCAAAAGGTTGAATCAGGAACAAAGCAGATAGATCAATGTGTAGTAATATGCGAGCGAAAAAGTGAAAAACACTAAATACAAATATTTACTTATATTATTTCTGATCTATCTGTTCATTGATGATATCTAAAATTTCATATTTAATCTTAATGTATTCATCAGTATATTGTATATGGCTTGATTTTTTGTTGAGAAAATTATAAGTAAAATCTATATTAAATTCTTTCAATAAAATTCCAGGACGCTTTGACATGACCATTACCCTTGTGCCTAATGATAATGCTTCGTCTATGTCATGGGTAATAAGAAAAAAAGTAACTTTGTTTTTTGACCATATATCTCTAACTAAGATTTGCATATTTGTTCTTGTGAGTGCATCTAAAGCTCCAAAAGGTTCATCCATAAGAATTAATGCAGGGTAGTTAGCTAAAACTCTTGCTAGAGCTACTCTTTGTTTCATTCCCCCAGAAAGCTCAAATGTAGATTTATCACCAAATCCTGACAAATGTACTTGTTGTAAAAAATGAAGTCGTATTTGTTCAATTTCATCCCTCGGTAGACCTCTCATTTTAGGACCAAATTCTACATTATCATTTACACTCATCCAAGGATATAAAGTTGGAGTCTGAAAGACTACGCCCCTATGCCAGTCAGGACCTGTTATTTGTTTTCCTTTCATAGCACATGTTCCAGTGGTAGGTTTAATGTAACCAGCAATTATGTTAAGTAATGTACTTTTACCACAACCAGACGGTCCTAAAATACATAAAAATTCCCCTTGGTTTATTTCAATATTGATATCTTTTATAGCTAATATTGAATTATTTTTTGTTCCATATTCTAATGATACATTTCGAATATCTATTAAGGTTTGAGTTTTGCTTGTATTTTCCATTGATATAACTCCTTGTTGCAATTATTAACCCACTACATAAACTAGTATATGTAGTGGGTAGATTTTATTCTATGGTTTCCATATACTTTTCGATATATAAAGGATTAACAAATTCTTTGAAATCTTCTAGTGATGGTGATGTATCTATGGAATTTTGTTCTTGCAAAAAATCTGCTGTATCTTTCATGATTGTTGCAAAGTTACCGGCTGAACTTGTTGTGCCAAAATAACTTTCTTCAAGTAACTCTTGTGGTGTACACCAAATAGAACCTTGCATTTGCATAAGTGCATCTTCTGATGAAATGTCTAGTTCTTCTGCAACGATTTCAGCTCCATTTTTTGCATTTTCTCTATATATATTTCCACCCTCAGCTAAAGTTGCAATATAATCTGCTACTAGATCAGGGTATTTTTTAGAAAAATCTTTTCTTACGACTTTTACATTGGCAGTGATATAACCCTCTTTTGCCATATCTTCACTTGAAATTAAAACTTTACCGTCTTCTAACAAAACTGAGAGGGAAGGTTGCCATACATACGCGGCTTGAATATCTCCTCTTTCCCAAGCAGCTACAATTTCTGTTGTTTGCATATCTAAAATTTCAACTTGATCTTCAATTCCTGCATTTTCTAGTGCTTTTAATAATATATAGTGAGAAGTAGATGCGAAGGGTACAGCTACTTTATTACCAACAAGATCATTTAATTCATCTATGCCAGAACCATTCTTTACTGCTAAAGCTTCAATTTCACCTAATACTTCATCAATCCAGAACATTTCCACATCAAGCCCAGTTGCTAAAGCTATAATGGCGTTTGTATTTCCCATCGCGGCAAAATCAATACTTCCAGAAGCCAATGCAGCATTAGCCTCTCTACCTGAGTCAAATACTATATAGTTGCAAGTAATACCTAAATTTTGAAAATACTTATCAAATAAATTTTCTGCAATAGCGATAGTTTCGTCATTAGGCACTCTTAGTATGCCAAAATTTATCTCTTCTGGTAAGCTGTTTCCTTCATTTGATCCTCCTGAGTTACTACAAGCTGTAACTGAAAATACAATAATTAGTGATAATAAAACAATAAAGAATTTTTTCCATAAGTTTTTCATTATAATACCTCCTCTATTAATATTTAAAGATCTATACATAACCTTTCCAAAATATAATTTTCTTTTCAAGATATCGTAAGATGATATCCATTATGACCCCTGTTATTCCCATTACCAATATACCTACAAATATAACATCACTTTTTAAGAAATTTGATGCATCCAACACCATCCAACCAATACCTGAGGTAGCTGCAACCATTTCAGCGGCGACTAAAGTAGTATATGAGAAACCGAATGCAGTTCTAATACTAGTGAAAATTTCAGGTAAGCATGCAGGTAATACGATGTGAAAAAATACTTGTTTTTGACTCGCACCTAGAGATTTTGCACTTAATATGTAATCTTGATTAATTTTTGTAACTGCCGATACGCAAGCTATATAAATTGGGGCAAAAGCTGCTAAAAATAACAATGTTACTTTTGATGTATTATCGATACCAAGCCATAATACAAGTAAAGTGTAATAAGCCAAAGGTGGTAATGGTCGATAAAATTCTACTACTGAATCAATAATTGCCCTGATTTTACTAAAATAACCGCTTAATAAACCTAGAGGTATACCAGTTATTATGGCAAGTGCTAGTGCAAAGAAAAGTCTCTCGAAACTCGCTCTAAGATGACCCCATAAGGAGATCTTATTATAACCATTATCTAAAATATCTAAAAATGTATTGAAGACCTTGGATGGAGATGGAACAAGAGTAGATGAAAATATTTCAAGTTTGGTTATTATATACCACCCTCCCAAAATTACTATCCAAGTAGTAATAGTTAATACTTTTTCAGTAGTGATTTTTTTTCTTACTCTTTCTATGATTATCCTCACCTCACTTTTGTATTTATTGATTATAGTCAATCATTTTAGATAACTTTTTAAGTATAACTTGCTATAGTAAATACATAAAATAAAGAGTATAACTATTTTATTATATCTAAGATTAATTAAATTTTGTTATATAAATATCAATTATACTATAGACTTTTGTTATACTCTATTAATAAAAGTTATGGCAGTATTGTTAGCATTGGTTTATTGATATCCATAGATTTTATTTTTATTCATGTAAGAATATTCATTTTTATAGTGTATTATTAATAAAATCATCCTATACAAATGTGAATTGGATTTTGAATTTTTATTCGGAATTAAAGTAATAAAATGTATTATAGTGATAGTGAGTAAGTTTGAGATAGTATTGGATAAAGGAGGTTCAGATTATATCTTAAAATGGGAACCTAAATTAACTTTCTAAGTATTTAGAAATGGCATTTGGGTTTAAAATGAGAATTTTTTTATATTTCGTATCAATCCATTTTAATTTTAAAAATTTGCTTAATGCTCTGCTAACTGTAACTCTGCTGACACCAACAGCCTTTCCGATATCTTCTTGGGTACAACTGATAAATCCGTCCGTATCAAGATTTATTTTCAATAGATATTGGGCAATTCTTTTCTCAGCTGATAAAAATGAAATGTTGTCGATCTCATTTGATAACATCCTTACTTTTTTGGATAAAAGCTCTATGAACTTCAAAGCAAGATAGGGTTTGTTTTGAAAAAAATGCAGAATATCTGCCCTATCAATAGTGATGATTTCCGAATCTGTAATTGTCTTCGCTGAGGATATTCTAGGGAAACCATCAAAAAAAGAAGCCTCTCCAAAAACTTCGCTTTTTTTATTAATTGTCAAATTTTTTTCAAGTCCCTCGGGGGAGTTTACAAAAATTTGAACTTTGCCTTCTTTTAAGTAGTAAAAGCTATTCGCCATTTCGCCTTGGCGATAAATTATTTGATTATGTTTATACTTTTTTACAGGCTTAGTTTTAAAGGTGTCATATAATTCCACAGGCATATTAATTTTATGGTCAAAAAATAATTCCCATTGATTCAAGAAAAACACCTCGATTTTAGAATTATTTTAATTGTATCATAGTTTACATTCTTTATCTATTTTTTATGTAATAATAGGGTAAGTAAGATTAATGAAATTGTATATAATTGATTTTATAATCTTTTTTAGAAAATAATCGATTTAACCGTTAATACTATTAAAGTGTTATGCAAGTTGAAAAATTTATAATTCATAAAAAAGGAGAAGAAAATGGGTAAAACAATTGCTGAGAAAATATTTGATGCGCACAGAGTAAACGAACCGTTTCCTGATACGCATGTTTTAAAACTGGATAGAGTTTTCTGTCATGAGATAACGACTCCTATAGCGATTACGGATCTTATGTCAAGGGGAATGGACCGAGTTTTTGATCCTACTAAAATTAAAGCTGTTATCGACCATGTTACACCAGCAAAGGATTCAAAAACTGCAGAACAGGGAAAGATTTTACGTGACTGGGCTAAAAGGAATGAAATCACAGACTTTTTTGATATAGGAAAAAACGGTGTATGCCATGCGATTTTTCCTGAAAAGGGATTTGTGAGACCGGGCTATACCGTTATCATGGGTGACTCCCATACTTGTACACATGGGGCATTTGGAGCCTTTGCAGCAGGAATAGGAACAACTGACCTTGAAGTTGGTATTCTAAAGGGGGTATGTGCATTTCATTTCCCAAAAACTATAAAATTTGTTCTTAATGGTACCTTGAAATCAGGGGTATATGCAAAGGATTTAATTCTTTTTATAATAAAAGAATTAACAGTAAATGGTGCTACAAATATGGTTATAGAATTTACAGGACCAGTGGTTGATGAAATGTCAATGGAATCACGTATGACTTTATGTAATATGGCAATCGAAGCTGGAGGTACTTGTGGAATATGTTATCCTGATATGACTACAGTAGAATATTTGTGGGAATTCATCAAAGATGAATTTGATACAAAGGAAGATGCATTAAAAGAATATTCAAAGTGGATTTCACATGCAGACGCTGAATATGAAAAAATCTATGAATACGATGTGTCAAATTTAGAGCCTATGGTAACTTTCGGATACAAACCTGACCAAGTAAAAACTGTAACCGAAATGACTGGTACAAAGGTTGATCAGATATATATTGGAAGCTGTACAAATGGTCGTATTGAAGATTTAAGAATTGCTGCAAGCATACTTAAAGGTAAAAAAATAAGTGATGATCTTCGTGCCATTGTGAGCCCAGCAACTCCATCCATTTATTCCATGGCTTTAAAAGAAGGAATTATCGAAATTTTCCAAGATGCTGGTTTTTGCGTTACAAATCCCACATGCGGAGCTTGCCTAGGAATGAGTAACGGAGTTCTTGCAAATGGGGAATCGTGTGCATCTACAACAAACCGAAACTTTAATGGTAGAATGGGAAAAGGCGGCATGGTTCATCTTATGAGTCCAGCAACTGCTGCAGCAACTGCAATTGAAGGTAAAATAATAAATTCAAAGTTATACGAAGATTAGGTGGTGGAAACAAAAATGAAGAAATTTAGTGGAAAAGTTTTATTCTTAGATAGAAGTGATATTAATACTGATGAAATCATCCCGGCAAAGTATCTTACGGAAATTACGAAAGAGGCATTAAAACCTTTTTTGTTGGAAGATTTGACGCTTACTAGTTTTAACAATAAAGAAGATATTGAAGACAAAGCTGTGATTGTAACCAAAGCAAATTTTGGTTGCGGTTCTTCCAGAGAGCATGCTCCATGGGCCTTAGAAGTTAATGGGATTAATGTGGTTATTGCAGAAAACTTTGCAAGAATATTTAGACAGAATATGTATAACTGCGGAATGTTTGCAATTGAATTACCCAAAGAAAAGATAGAATATCTTTTTAAAAACTACTCAGTCATGGATACAACAATAGAAATTGATATTGATAATGATAAAATAATTGTGACATCTCCAGAAAAATCAGAAACCATTGATTTTAAAATCGGTGAGTTTGATAAAACCCTCGTTAAAGAAGGCGGTTGGGTTGGTTATGCGGATAAGAATTATTAATCCATAAAAATTGCATTTGTGGAGTTAAAGGCTTACAGAACTTTTCGTTTTGTAGGCCTTTATTATACCTACTCAGCCCATTTTTTACACCGTTCTATTCTTGAACCATTGTCTCCATGCTCTTTATTAAATGAAAATTCAAGTAGAAGAGAACAAGGAAATTCATCACATTCTCCACAATGGGTTAAATTTTTGGACTCACAACATTTTTTTATTTCACATTCGCCCCAATATAGTTTATCTGTATTAATACAAGTAGGACAAGTATATACATCTCTAAATTTACATTTACTACATAATAAACCACATCTTGATTCAATCATGAATACCACCCCTTTTGTTTTTATCATATCATAATATATAGTGATGAAGAATCAAAGTACTACTGATAAGAAATCTGGGGGATCTCATGTAAAATAAACCCAATACTTGGTTATTTGATAGATTTAGGCTTATTATTAAGACTAAATCTAAAAAATCTACTAGTAATAACATCAAATTACTGCAAAATATTGATATCGTTTAGAATACTTTTTTTTAATCAGTCAATGCTATTCAAGTACATTATTGATAAATACTTGTGATATTTCTGGATCAAATTGAGTTCCAGCATTTTTTATAATCTCTTGTATGGCAGACTCTTTTGTCATTGCCTTTCTGTATGTTCTGTCATGAGTCATAGCATCAAATGAATCTACGATTGCGATAATCCGCGATAAAAGTGGAATATTTGTGCCTGACAAACCTTGTGGATAACCTTTGCCGTCCCAACGTTCATGATGACTAAGAATATATTCGGATATATGCCTTAGCTCAAGGGATGCATGTGTAATGCGGTATCCAATTTCTGGGTGTTTTCTTATCTCAGACCAATCATTCTCAGTTAGTTTACCTGTCTTTTTTAAAATGCACCCATCAATACTTATTTTACCTATGTCATGAAGAGTGGATAATAATTCGAGTTCAGTTAGTTCTTCATCATTTAATCCAAGAGCCTTTCCTAGTTTTTTTGATAGTTCTGCCAATCTTTCTGAGTGTTCTTCTGTTTCATTGCTTTTTTCAAACATTGTTTTTTTAATTGAAGATATAATAGAATTATGTATACTTTTATATTCAAGGAGCTTTAACTTGTACATACGATCTTCTGCAATATTAAGTGTTTTTTCAATAGATTCTTTAATTTTAAGTTTAGTAGCATGCCCTAAAGAAATACTTGCATAGTAGACTTCTTTATGTGCTTTATTAGAACACTCTAGACATTTCTTTTTTATTCTGTCCAGCACTAATTGAGCATCTTGCATGTCTGTTTTGGGAAGTAAAATACAAAATTCATCTCCACCTATGCGAGATATAATATCTTGTGATCTGCAACAAAATCTAAGTATTTTTGCTACTTCAACAAGGAGTTTGTCTCCCTCTTTATGACCTAAAGCATCATTAATAAGTTTTAACCCGTTAATATCTCCTACTATTACAGAAAGAGGTAACTGTTGTTCAGTATCAAGGCGCCTTATCTCCTTTTCAAAAAAAGTCCTATTATATAAACCAGTTAAAACATCATGATACGTAAGATAAAGAATCTCTTGCTCTCTTTTTTTACGTTCGGTAATGTCTCTACTTATTCCTATAAGCCCCAAAACTGTTCCATCTGAATTTGAATACGGTGTTTTAAGGGTTTCTAGAAATACCTTTGACCCGTCAGGATAGGTCACTACTTCATCATTTCTTCTTGGTTTACCCTGTATAAGCATGTCTTTGTCCATTTTTCTAAACATAGTTGCCATTTCCTTATCAAAGATATCTAAATCTGAAAAACCTATTAAATCTTTTTCTTCTCTTCCAGCAAACTTTTCAAAAGCAGCATTGCATCCTACATATATACTGTTAATATCTTTATAAAAAATCAAGTCCGGAACAGAATCTATAAGTACCTTTAGTAATGTTTCTTTATTTTGATGTTCGTAGTAAAGTTCTTTATACTTAGCCTCACTTTTTTTTAACTCCATTCTTGTTTGAGTGTTTTTAAATCCATAATAAAGTACTATGGAAAATAGGAGTGATGCTATAGGGTATATAAGTATAACAGGAAAAACAATTTGTTTAAACACTTCTATAATCGTGTCTTGAGGTAATGCTAATACACACATTACCATCACAATATGAGTGATCAAACCAACTATGTAGAATTCTATGAATTTATTATTTGTTTTAGAAAGCATTTGTTTTAAACGTTTCTTATTCCATATCAAGCCAATACTAGCAGTTAGTATTGTTACAAGTACTCCCATTAAAACGCCATTTCCACCAATAATAATTCTAAATATTATTATAATAACAGCAGCTACAAAGGAAGGAATAAATCCAAAAAACATTGCTGTGACGCTGACAAGAATTGACCTAGTGTCAAAAATAATACCAGGAGCAATTTCAACTGGCGTCAGCATTAATAGAATACCCACAAAACCAATGATAACTCCAGCAACAATTCTTTTCCTTATATTATAATCTTCTAATCCTAAAAATAATGAGTTATAAACAATGCTTATGGTTAACAACAATGTTGCGTTATATATCAATCCACTAATTATTTCTATATTCAAAGTTGCACCTCATTTATGTAATGTTTTATTAGTAGTTGTTGAAATAAGAAAATGCTTATTTCTTTTATGTATATAATATCACGATATTTACATAAGTATCTATACATTTTTTGACAAGCGTTTTCATTTATAATAAAAGTCATTCTATTTCTATAGGCAATTTCTCATAGTTTATCTTTTAATGTGAAAAATGGTTGACACAGTAAAAATTGCGTAACATAATAATAATTATTTATGATGCAAATCAATTTTTATGGATATAGCTATAACTGTTTTAAAAGGAGACTTAATGAAAACATTAACATTAAATTTTAAAGCTATTTTACTTGCTACTATTTCATGCATTTTATGGGGAAGTGCATTTTCGGTTGTTAAACTAGGTTATTCATTCTTTGGCATTTCCAATGGGACAGCAATAATCCGCATATTATTTGCAGCTTATCGTTTTACTTTGGCAGGCTTATTGATTTTATTTGTTGCATTATTGATGAAATTATCATTTAGACCTGTCATTAAGTACTGGAAGACTATAGGTTTAATTGGAATAGCACAAACATTTTTCCAATATGTCTTTTTTTATATTGGTCTTGCAAATACTGAAGCTGTGAAAAGCTCTATATTAACAGGAACAGGTGTCTTTTTTTCTATGATATTAGCTCATTTCTATTTTAAAGACGATACCATGACAAAAAGAAAAGCTATTGGTGCTATTATTGGTTTTCTTGGTATATTAGTGGCGAATCTAACAGGGGAAAGTTTAAACTTAACTTTTGCTTTAACAGGTGAAGGTTTTATTATTTTTGCTACAATAGTAGGCGCAATAGCAAATATATTTGTTAGAGTAGTCACAAGAGACGTCCATCCTGTTATCGTGGCAGGTGTGCAAATGACTTTTGGAGGTGTCTTGCTTTTTATCTTTGGCTTAATAGGAGCCTCACCGCTAGATATGACATATACTCCACAAGGAATAGGTGTATTAATATACTTAGCTTTTTTATCTGCAACAGCTTTTAGTATTTGGTTTTATCTACTCAGCCATTATAATGTGAGTGCTGTTTCAATTCACAAGTTTCAAATTCCAATGTGGGGCACTTTAATATCTGTGGTATTACTTGGAGAAACACTTACAATATCGAAGATTATAGCACTTATTATGGTTGTTGTAGGTATTTTGGTTGTTAATCATAATGGTTTTTCGTGGAAAAATAAATGACAATGGTGTATTTCTACTCATCAAGATAAAATAGCCATAATAATGAATATAAAGGTATCTCCAAGGAGGTGTTTTTTATTTTATACTAGGTAAGTTATTAACTGAAGAAAATAACATTTATAACTAGAATAATCTAATGAGTCCATAAATATAATTAACGTTTCAGATTAATTTAAGGTTTATGTTTTATTATTTGAATTAGACAACATTCAAATAATAAATATTGTCATAATAAAAATAAACAGTAACAATTTTTTGTTACTAAAGGAGCGTAAATTTATGAAAATGAAAAACACTATAGCTATTATTTTAACAGTATTACTTATCTTCTCACTTGTGGGATGCACTTCAGCACAAGATGATACTGGAGTTGTATCTAGTGAAAATGCAGTAGGTGAAGATAACTCAGATAGCAGTTCATCAAATATTATTTCATCTGATGAAGGTTCACTTCTTGATATAACAGAATTATTTACTACTAGAGACTTGGAGCAGTCAGCTGACCTAACTGATGCAGTATTCATCGAATTAGAAAGCAACAAAGACGTGACCATTGATAATGAAGGGATCTATGTTTTAAGTGGTGAGGTAGAGGATATGAGCGTAGTAGTTGAAGCAGACGATGAAGCAAAAGTTCAAATAGTATTAGATAGTGTCAATATAACAAATGAAGATTCACCTGTAATTTATGTTAAATCAGCAGATAAAGTATTTGTTACCTCAACTGACAGTGATAACTATATGGAAGTTTCAGGCAGTTATAAAGCAGATGGAGATACTAATGTAGATGCAGTTATTTTTTCTAAAGAAGACTTGGTATTAAATGGAATAGGTACAGTAGAAATTGTTTCAGATGAAGGTAATGGAATAACTTCAAAAGATGATCTTAAAATAACCGGAGGGGTATATACTATTGATTCATTAGAGGATGGAATAGAAGCAAATGATTCTATTCGTATATTTGATGGAGATATTACAATAGTTACAGATAAAGATGCCCTTCATAGTGAAAATGACGAAGATGCTTCTCTTGGATATATTTATATTCAAAATGGTACGTTAAATATTACTGCTGCTGATGACGCTATCCGTGGTAATAGTATTGTTCAAATTGATGGTGGTATCATTAATATTGAGACATGTTCGGAAGGCATCGAAGGAACGTATCTGCAGATAAATGGAGGGGAAATAAATATTTATGCCACTGATGATGGCATAAATGCAACATCTAAAAGTACTTATGATGTCGTAATAGAAGTAAATGGTGGTACAATTAATGTAAGAATGGGCAGTGGTGATACTGACGGATTTGATGCAAATGGTGATATATACATTAACGGAGGAACAATCACTGTAGAAGCAAATTCAGCTTTTGATTCGGATGGTAAAGCTGAACTAAATGGTGGAGAAGTTACAATTAACGGAGAAATAATAACAGAAATCACTCAAATGCAAATGGGTGGAGGAAGGCGAGGTAGATAAGGAAACGACTATTCGTCTACCGAGTTACTAAAGAATTTATAAAAAACTGTAGGAGAAATTTTTCCTGCAGTTTTTGTAGTACATAGACATGTCTTCCTTCTTATACTATTTTTATTGCCGATTTTTACACAGTGGAATAAAACTATGAAGAATTATTGCGCTTCAAAGATGGTAAATGGATATAGATAGCCTTTTATAAAATGAAGTTATCTATATTATTTACCCATAAAACTATTTTTGCATTTAGGACAGGTCACTTTCATATTTCCTTGATTAATAGGAATCCTCAATTTAGTATGGCATTGGTCACATGTAATCAATTTATGATCAACAAGATTTAGAACCTTATTCTTATCAAGTCCTATTACAAATTCATCTCCAATGGAAAATGTAGGAACTCCTCTTATGTTTCTTTTGGCCAATTCATTTTGAGCATTCATGTCCACATTGATATCTTTTTCTATATAGTGGATTTTATTTTCTTTTAGAAAGTTCTTTGCCATATTACAATAGGCACAAGTTTTTGTAG
The DNA here is from genome assembly GCA_049366695.1 of Eubacteriaceae bacterium. GTDB lineage: Bacteria > Bacillota > Clostridia > Eubacteriales > Alkalibacteraceae > JBMNCR01. The sequence continues at coordinate 5,894 of JBMNCR010000015.1, read as the reverse complement.
TATATAAGATTACATCTTTCATGTTTATATCCTTTCATTTACAGTTATATAATACGATATATATTAATATCTTATAATTTTATTTACCCCAATATATTAGATAATAATCATAAATATTAAATAATATATCTAAAATACAAAAGAACATGTCTTTGATTCTTTGAAGTATTGACAAAAGTTGATAAGTTAACTTTATTGAGAAGAAATTTACAGCACAACCGGGCAATTGCATGAAAAAAATAAACCGAGTATTCGATTGCATAATTGATTTAGGTGTATTATTAATACAATCCAAACATGCTTGCGCTAACACCAATGGAAAGAATTCGAAGAGAACCTAAATTTTCGGAACTAGCTCGCTCAAACAGCCGACAAATTCTTAACGGTTCTCATCTCCTTCTTTTTAATTAAGCGAAGCGAATGTCTTGTTATTGTATTAATAATACACCTATATACTCTATAAAGTATTTTGCTTTGATTTAAGCATATATAAAATATCTAATCAGAAAAAATAAGCAGAAACATCAAGGAGTTATAGCGAGTATGGGTGAAAAATTCTTAGACACAATAATGGAAAATATTTAGTATAAATAGCTATGCCATACCTAATGTCGTATTTTTATTGAAGACTACTTTATTGAAAAAGGTATCTATGATAAAAGATAACTAAAGAATAAAGGAGAACTTATTATTAAGCTTTTGAAACAATCAGGATTATCATACAGAAAGATAGCTAAAATTACAGAAACTAGTTTAAACACGGTGTATTTGATTAGCAAAAATAATAAGAAATAATTATGGGTATTATTATCTATTGTAGATGGAGGAATTAGTTTTTTAATTAATGCATTCATTGATACAGAAAGTCCCGTCAGGATGTGTTTACACGTCACCAGTGTTTACCTCAGTGTTTTTTAGAACAAGTAATTGTTGCTAATCAAAAAGGAAAGCATACTCCAAATAAAGAGTATAAATTTGAGTACAGAGCTGGAGAAATAGAAAATAATTATCCATTATATTTGTATAATGGAAGTGTAGATACGGGAACATTGAACTCCCAAGGTATATAACAACATATTTGTGATATTTTAGAAGGTGGTAGAATAGCTTTTGACTTAAGAAAAAGCAAGTATAATCTCTAAATTAGTATATAATAGGGAGGAACATGTGTAAATGGGTAAAAGCTATGCAAAGTGGCAAAAATCATATATAACAAATGTTTTTGATTATTCTGACAAAACAGTTATAAGTTATATAAATAAAGCTTTAAGCAATGTGCAATTATTAAACTTTAAATCTAAATATTTACCTAATAGTTTATTTAGGTTTTATTCATTAACAGCAAATAATGTTATGGATATAAAAAATAGAAAACTTTGGCTATCAGACCCTAGGTTTTTTAATGATCCTTATGATTGCAATATTGGTTATAATTCTGTTGAATTTAAAAAAAACAATTGTTGAAATATCTAAAAAGCAACAATCTAATTGGAGAGAGCAAGGAGGCTATTTCTAATTCTGAGTTTTGGGAGCTTTACCATTCAATACATACAGAAGTGGATTACTCTCTCGAAGAATATTGGTCAATAAAATATAAAATTCTAGGTAAAAAAAGTAATAGCTTCAGAAGAAAAATACATGAAGTAGAAAGTGAAATAAATTTAGAGTTAGACAATAAAATAAAAATAATTAATTCCCAAAATACACGTATAGCATGCTTTTCTGGTTTTGAAGGCTACAAAGATATCTATGATAAATTAGAGATGTGGGCACATTATGCGGATAATCATCGTGGGATATGTGTTGAATATGATATTTCTAAACTGAAAGAGAATTTGGTACTTAAATGGAAACCGTGGGAATATTTAAAAAAAAGAAGAAAGCACAGAAGAGCGAGTAATAGCCACTATTAAAGCAGGGCTGTTTCCAGTTATATATACATCAGCTAGAGTCAAGATGCCATATACAAAGTTGTTAATGATAAAAGATACTACTAGCAATACTAACATGATTAATGAAAAATTATTTAAATCTTACATAACAAAATCTTCTAAATGGAGTTATGAAAAAGAGCACAGATTAATAATTGATAGTGGAATAAGTGAGTTTTTTAATTATAAAATACCTTTTCCATTTATAAAACGAATATACTTAGGATGTAACATAGAAAGACATAATATAGAATTGTTGTTTGAGATAGCTAATGAGTTAAAAATTGAAATATATCAAATGAAAATGAAAAGCAATAAGTTTTCTTTAGATGCATTTTCACTAGATGATTATCATGTTTATAAAAGCAAATTTTTAAATAAATGGCCCTATGAAGTTTGATAAAAACCAATAGGGACATGTCTACCTTGTTACACAAATTTTAACAATTAATAATATTTCCCTTGCCAATTCGAAATAACTATGAAATAATAGACGCGCAAACATATGTTCTAGAGGCGAGGATAATGCCTAGAGTTGCACGTAGACGAGATCCGGAAAAGACCTGTCATATCATATGCAGATCTATCTCCGAAATTTCTCTCTTTCGCAGTGAAACAGATAAAATCAAATATCTAAATTTAATGGGGCTTTAATGTAGTAACATGTGATTCATATGTAAATCAGTAACTCCAATTTAGTTCAGTATAATGAGGCGGTTAAATGGAAAAGGAAAAAGAAGTTCATGAATTTGCTGTGAAGTGGTTTGAAAAATATCGTAGCCCAAAAACTAAAGAATCTGAAGTTGAGGAAGGATTTTCAGAAGAGTGCATTTCTCTTGGATTCGAGATGGATTGTGTTAAAGCTTTTGAGGCTACCTATAAAGACACGAATGCATTAAAAGATTATGCTGCTTTGGATAGAATAATAAACCAAGTACATGATATTAATCTTTTAGGCTCTGCTATATTCTCACAGTGGCGGTATGTGACGCATTGGGCTGAAACAGGCCTTCTTAATCATGAGTACAGAGAGTGGTTTATTATTGCATTTGCAAGATTAGTCGTGTTAAGTTCTGAAGAAGGAAGTAGTCAATTTGTATTTTAGAGACAAGCAAAAAAATACTAATTATTTCTAATTTATTGTAACCTATTCACCGCATTTAGAGAGTAAGCAAAAGACGAATGAGTAGCTTAAGTCATTGATGCTTCAGGAGTGAAAATTGCAAGAATTTAAAATATAATCTTAATTTACAAATGGAGACGAGTTTCTTGTTGACTGGCAATGTAGCTGCTGAAGTTGTGTGGCAAGCTATTTCATGCGCTAGAACTTATGGTATTTATTGGGCTCATGAAGTGCTGCCTCTCGACTTTATGAATAAGTATATATTTTCGAAGGAACAGGATTTTTATGAGGAGAAGGCTTTCAAAATAAAAAATATAGCAGATATGCTATAATAAATACTACGCATAACAATTCATCACAAGGAGAACTTTATGAAAAAATTCTTACTAAAGCGGTTGCTGTTTATCCTACTTGGAGTTACCGCATACATAGTGACAAAATATGCACAGTATAATCCCGACTGGACCGAGCAGGTGTACAGCCGGTTGGTGTATCATGGGATATCCAATGTGGTAGGTTTTTTGCCGTCGATGGTGAGCTTTTCGGTGACTGAATGGCTAGTGACATTTTTTTTGCTGTTCTGTTTGGGATATATCGTTTATTACGTCCGCAAAGCTCTCATAAGCAAGGATGAGCCTGGTATGACTGCATACCGTGGCGTGGCGGGGGCAGCCGCGATATTTTGCATGATGTATTTTAGTTTTACCGCCTTGGGTGGGTTGAACTATCATCGGTATACCTTTTCATATTACACCGGATATTATGTGGAGCAGTCCAGCGTGGAGGAATTGGAGCAGATGTGTACGTCCCTCGCCGACGACATCGGGCGAGTGAGGGAGCAACTGGGTGAAGATACTGACCTTTTCGCTCCCGGACCGGGGGACTTCGATTACTATGCGCAGCGCTCAGTGCTGGCGATGCAGATGCTGGCGGAGCAGTATCCATCTCTGGACAGGTCGATATACTCTACGCCCAAACCAGTGGTAATGTCAGAGCTGATGTCTCATGCAGGTATAGCAGGGGTCTTTTTCCCCTTCACTATGGAATCTAATATCAATGTTAACGTACCATTCTTCATGCTTCCTGCGACCATGGCGCACGAACTGGCGCATCAGTGCGGTTTTATGCGCGAGGATGAGGCGAATTTCATAGCTTTTCTGGCATGCGAGCAGCTAGATGAGCCAATGATGCTATACAGCGGACTTTTTTTAGCGTTTGATCATTCCATCTCCGCGCTTGAGGAAGTCGATCCGGAGCTGGCGTCGGAGATAATGTGCGGACTGTCACAGGCGGCGCTGCACGATATGGCGCAGTACGATCAGTTTTGTATCCAGTATGAGGGTATAATCTCAAATATTTCGAGTACTGTCAACGACATATATCTCAAGGCGAACAACCAGACGGACGGTGTGTATAGCTACGATAGAATGGTGGATCTGTTGCTGGCGGAGCAGAGAGCTGCCGTTGGACAACCTGCTGGTGCGCAAGGCGCTGTTCGCTGAGCAGAAGGTCATTGCGATGTAGAACCCATAGGGATAAGTCTACCCCCTAATACAATAATTAATAATATGTCCCTTTCCAATTATAAATATCCAAATATCTATGAAATAACAATCATACAGATAAATGCTCTAGAAGTGTCCATAGATGAGATATAGAAAGGATCCATCATAATATTTGCAAAAGCATCTCCGAAAACTCTCTTTTTCGCAGTGAAACAGATAATAGAAAACATCGATATTTAATGGTGCTTTATTGTAAGAAATTTCAATGTATTATTTTATCTTTTAGCAATAAAATGAGTATTCGCCGAAATGAAGGTTTTCATTAAACAATAAAATTTGTTATACTACTAATTTAAGGATTATAATATTATGTTCTTATACCAAATACCCGAACACAGATATCAGTTAGCTTCTTAAATGGTTTAACAATCGAGAATACCGTGTTTTAGACTATTTTCCAATATTTATTAGGTATTATTAGAATGTATAGATATTCTTTGGAAAGATTTTTTTTATACAGTAGTTTCAAGTGATTTTTCAATCTTTTTTTAAGGTTCCTACTTTATAGTAATAATTGGATATCATTAAGTAGATACAATAAAGGAGGAAACCATGAATATAACCAGAACAGATATGATGAAAAATATAGGAAATATGCAAAAATCACAAAGTATAAAGAACATATCCCTAGCAAACGTAAAGATTGTTTCAGATTCTGACTCTGATGGTGTAATGGCAGATATCAGTAATAAAGGCAAAAAAATAGGGAACATTATGGAACGAATCAGCCTTATACCATCTACACAAATGAAAGAACAGATGAATGAAATGCAATCGGCAATTGAAGAACTAAATCTTTCAGAATTAGATTTAGAAAATATGTCTGATGAAGAAATTTTTGAAGTGGCTAATGAAATAAATAATGTTTTAGAGAGCTATAAACCTGCACATGTTGATGGTAATGCCTTAGAAATATCATCTATGACTACAGATGAACAAAGAAGTTTTATCTCGGAATTCAAGAACAATGCTAATAGTGCACTTGATTCCATTGGAAAAATGGAAGGAATGATAGAAGGCAAACCACCTATGGGAGGAAGACCACAAAGGGGGTCAAATGGTCAGAATGCTATCGAAGCTTATGAAAGCAGTAATGATTCTAATGAAGAAGAAGAGGAATTACAGATGATTGAATCGTTGATTGAAGCTTTTGAATCAGACGAAAATAACGATTATGACACAGATTTTAGTGAATTTTATAAAGTAATGGGTGATTATCTAGGTACAAATATAAACGAATGAAGAGGTTTTCTTTTGAGGGTTGAAATAAAAAAG
>JBMNCR010000014.1:0-7263 GCA_049366695.1 Eubacteriaceae bacterium | reverse complement strand
TGGGTAAATTCTTTAAATAATGAATGATCTCACTTTTCCCGGCAGCGGGACGGGCTATTAAAAGTAATATCTTAAAAGTTGTCATTCCACCAATCCTTACGAATTATTCAATCATCATAATTAAAAAAATATAATTTATTTTGAGGTATTACGTAATGAATTTTTAGAACTTCGATAGTTCATCATGAGCCCGGTTTTGAGGATTGAAGACCCCCCGGATGTCAACTGCCACTTCAGTCTGCATTCAATTACGGGGCACATAATGGCTGGCATTCTGCTGTAGATAGCGCTGCCAAGGTATCCCGATGAACACTGCCTGACGAGCCTTGCACAGCCCACAGTGGTCATCGCTGACTATCAATTGGATACAATATAACCCTCTCTAAATCAGGCATTCCAGGAACAGATGCCAGTGTTGTTCTACCTCACTCAATAAGACCGAAACACCCAAATTACACCCTTTCCCATCTCTTCCCAGACTTGAAGCAATCAAAACAACTGCATCACACTGTTGAGAATGATCCTGACCATTTCAGGGATTACCTCAAGCACATTTCTAGTTAGCTCTTATACTGTGCCTGATGAAAGGCTATAATTTTCATGGTGAGTCATTTGGTTCTCCTTTTTAGAGATTGTGATCTAATTAGGATACTCCTGACTCACCGCTTTTGTTAAGGTTCATAAATTAACAGAAAGAATGTTACACAAATTAATTATGATTCGAATCAATAATTATTGAAATATCACTTAATCTAAAGGATTCTTCATTTTGGTTAAGATCATTAGAAATAAATTTAACATTAATGAAATTACTATTATAATTATTATTTAAAATTTCATCAATTGGAATTAGTATCTCAAAATTCTTAGGTTTATTTGTTGAAACCTGATATGCGAATATGTCATTCAAATATATTTGTAAAATAAATTCATCAATATCTGGATTGAGCTCATCTTCTGTAAATGGAATATAACCTGTAATTGATAATGAAGATAAATTGATCTTTTCAGGATCAATTGATATATTAATTTCGCTTTCACTTTGAGACCAACAACTATTTTTACTGTTTGAATAATAAATATCCTCTGAAAAAATAAATGCATAACGGCAATCGAAATCTTCAACAATCAAATCGGAATTTTTCTCATTATCTGCGTATACATTTAATTGATATTTTTCTAATAAGTCATATGCATTATTGATAGGTTCATTTGAAGAATAGAGAAACCACTTATAATCATCATTATCAATTGTATCGGTTAATGCTAATGATTTTCTAATTTCAAAATATTTAGCAATACCATCTTTGTATTGATATATTCGAAAGGAAGAATAAAAAGACATGCTTATTAACAAGAAAATCAATATGTAATTGATTGTATTAATAATTCTTTTCCTCCCTAATGTATTGAGTTTCACATAATAAAGAACCATTAACACACCAATTAGTGAAAACATATAATAGAATGCATAACGAGGAGCTCTTGAGGAATCTCTTCCGAATGAAACTGCTAAGAGATAATAAATTGAATGGAATATTAAGAATAATGGTAGCAAATCCTTTTTAAAAATTTTATTTTTTATATATAGGTATAATGAATAAACTATTAGAAATATTACAAAAACCGATAAGAAGTTTAGTAACAGGCTACGGTTCATGAATTTTTCAAAGAAACTAACAGTAAGTTCATGTACGATAAAACTTGAAAACCCATCATACATCTTTTTTATAATATTTAATAACGATGTCAAATTAAATGACGATTCGTTCATAACGTTATTTATTGTCGTATGTAAATAAAAATAAATGTATAATCCTGTTGTGATTAATAGAACACCGAAAGGAACACCATAATAATAATTTCTGCTAACAATTATCTTATAGAGAAAGATAATACTGGTAAGTATTATGATAAATAATGAAACAGAGATCGAAGCAACAAATAATAAACCAAATATTAAAATATTTAGCATAATGAAGTTTCGTTTATTGAATTCACTAGATTTAATAATTCTATTAAGAATCATTGCTATATTAAAAGTAATTAACAGAAGGGCGCTATGTTGAATACCCAATTCATGGAGAATAATATTGCGCTTGTTTAATGAAAAAATAATGATATATAATGCTATGAAATAAAAGTATTGCCAAGGTTTTTTAATCTTACCTTCATCGCTTAACAAATGAATAGTTAATTGAATAGCAAAAATAAATAAAAATATCGCTGATAAATTTAAAGTTATCAAAGTGTTCAAGTCAAACAATAAAACATTCAGGATAAAATAAACATGATATCCAAATGGTAAATGGACACCTTTGAATTTAAATAAATTAATCTCGGAAAAATTTTCTTCCATTAACGGCTCGACAAACTCATTTACAAAACCTATTTGATCAGAAAAAACAACATTTTCCGCAACAGAATTTATAAAATGTATATAAATTAAAAAGAAACCAATTAAAATTAAAAACAAAATTATATATTTATATCTTTCTTTCAATATTTTATATCTCCACATTGAAGAATATACTGTTTTGGTTTAAAACATTTTTCTTCAAGTCTAAAATGCAAAAGTGAATACTTAAGATTATCAAAAATTTTTTAAAGGACGGAATCACTTTTGTGGATACAGACGGGACAAAATCAATGCATCGGTTGAAATTGATAGAAGCTTTATTATACTATAAGCCAAAATACCGATTTATTTTATTAACAATAAACTTCGTCTCTTCTATTGATAATCCCGAATAAAGCGGTAAGCGTAATAATCTCGAACTAATTGATTCGGTAAATGGTAAGTCCCCATTTTTATAACCGAGTGAATGCCCCTTTGTCGAATCATGTAAAGGTAGATAGTGAAATACAGCATTAATCCCATTATCCTTCAAGTAATCCATTAATTGATTACGTTCTTCCTCTGTGTTCAATAAGAGATAAAATATGTGGTAATTGATTTGATTATAATCCGGTGTTTTTGGGAGTTGTAATACACCCTTCTCTTCCAAATGCTTTAGGTTCTTTTGATAATAAAGATAAGGCTCTTTTCTCAACTCCTGAATTTCATCCAGATGATTAAATTGCGCCAACAAAAAAGCAGACAGAATATCTGAAGGAAGATAAGAGGATCCCATATCGACCCATGAATATTTATCTATTTCACCTCGAAAAAATTTACTTCTATTGGTGCCCTTTTCCCGGACGATCTCAGCCCGTTCTTGTAATAATTTATCCTCAGTATTAATCAACAATGCCCCTCCCTCACCACAGGTGATATTTTTTGTTTCATGAAACGAATAGCACCCAATATGTCCAATGGTCCCCAAAAACCGATCTTTATACTTTGCGTTCACTGCCTGAGCCGCATCTTCAACCACAAAATAACCATACTTTTCTGAAAGTTCCATTAACCGATCCATATCACAAGAGGTGCTTGCATAATGAACAGGCATAACTAATTTTGTTTTTTCTGTAATTTTGTTTTCCACAGCATCCAAGTCTAAATTTAAAAATTCATCAACCTCAACAAATATGCATTTAGCGCCTCGTAAAATTACAGAATTTGCAGTTGAAACGAAAGTAAAAGAAGGGAGAATCACTTCATCTCCTTCTTGAATATCAAGAATTATAAGTGCTGCATCCAAGGCAGTGGAACCAGAGGTCATCATCAAGGCTTTCGGGGTATTAAATCTATCTTGAATAAATTTATTGACTTCTTTCGTATAAAAACCATCACCAGCTAATCTGCCTCTTTTAAGAACATCTTTAATATAGATTTCCTCATCCCCAGTAATATATGGCTCAGTGAATCGAATCTTCATGGCTTCTCCCTTTATCTAGAATTTCTCTGTTTTTAATAAATTTAGCAGGAACGCCCCCCACAATTGTATAAGGTGCAACATCTTTTGTCACAACTGAACCTGCACCTACTATCGAACCTTCACCCAAAGTGACCCCCTGAGTGATAATGCTACCTCCGCCAACCCAGACATAATCTTCGATAATAATCGAAGCTGCATTATCAGGTAAACCCAAATAAGAATGATCATGTCCAGCAGAAAATATTTTTACATATGGAGCCAATTTGCAATTCTTACCAATCACAATTTCAACGTCTTTAGAATAAAAAGAACCAAAAATTTTCACACCGCGATTAATAATCGTATTATCTCCAATTGAGATTTTTTTATGATATCGAAAATCGCATTCATAATCAATATACACCCCAGTACCCAAATTTTTTAATCTCAATTTATAAATAATGTGCCGAAGAGGATATGGAAGTAGATCGATAATCTTATTCGATATGCTATGAACATAAGAATAACCACCTAACATAATTATATATTTCTTAAAATAATAATTATTCATTTTTTAAGAAAGTCCTCTAACTCCGTCCCTTTCATACGTTTATCAATTGCATTTTGTATTTTAATTTCAAGTGTGCTTTTCCAGGCATTTTGATCCTTTTTCCCTCGGAAAACACTATAAATATCGTTTTGAAAACTATTGGTTGACTTTTCAAGAAAAGTAAGTGTTTGTTTTGTGATCTTCAATCCACAGAAATCGAATAAATTCTCAGTCTCCTCAACAGGATTATTACATAATTTATGATAATTAACCAACATCGTTTTTTCGGGATAATTATTCTTCATTTCCAAGAATAACATGTTGCATTCTAACCATCGATGAAACCCATAATAGTATTCAGGACGAAAATCATTCCTAGATTGAGCAAAACGCCATTCTCGCAATCGATCCCAACTCGGATCAAATTCCTTCGAAGCGTTTAAAAATGAATTCATGACTGCCTTCGGTTCACGTATAATACATATTATTTTTATATTATCCAATTCCCTTAAGAATTTAGGGATTAAATAATGGTATTTAACACTCTTTAATGCTAATATTTTTGGTGATTTCTTTTTTATTTTAAATTCTGGATAAATTCCCTGATCAATTTGAATCCGTCGGTCCAAGTATTCCTCATCAGTTGAATATAACTCTTTAAAAAAAGAAAATGTTTTTTCTGGCTCGTCGTCAATGTTCAATTGATCTCTAAAAGCATAAGAATAAAAAGGCTGAAATTTAAAGCGAACATCTGGCGAGCTGTTGAATATTTGACCCAGCCAACTCGTCCCCGATCTGGGAGCTCCATGAACAGAGATGATTGATGAAAAAGTCATATAATTAATCCACCTTGATAAAAAATTAAAATACCAAGAATAACCATTATTATACCTAATATTTTTTTGGTAGTGATTCGTTCTTTTAAGAAAAGTCTTCCTAAAATAATCACAAAAACATAACTAAACATCTGAAGAACACCAGCTAATTTCAAATCTAAAAACCGTAAACAATAAATTGACCCTATTGTGTTTATAACAAATATTGAATACGCAATCATCGTCCAATGATTTAGATACCTTTTAATTACATTGTGATAATCTAACCTTGTACTGTGTTTAAGCAATATTTGAGCACAAGCAGAAATAAAAACAAGGAAAATATAGAATAAAATAGCTTGATTATGATTTATCATTAATAAATATTACTATTATCCCTCCGATAATTAATAAAATTCCTAAAATGTTATTTAGATGAATTTTTTCTGAAAAAAACAGTATGCCCCATAAAAGTGACCAAACAGGTAACATCGCCCGATTTGAATAAACAACAAAAAGATCATTTTTCCCTAATAATATTTGCCAAATAATTGCATAGATAAAAAACATAACTAAAATTAGAAAATAAATGCCAAAAAATTTCCATGATAAAAATTGAAAGCTCGATGCATGTTTTGACAATACGTTAATTATTGAGAAGAATAATATACATAACTGGATTTGAAGAATTGATTTAAAAATATTACTTTTAGGATTATTGTCGTTCATCTCTGATTTCTTTTATCACATATTGTGGGAGATTGTTTAAAGAAATAAAAATTCTACCAATATATTCACCCACAAAACCAATGGACACAAGCTGTAAACCACCAATAAAAAAAATTGCTGCAATTGTTGATACCCACCCTGCTTGATTAACATTTCCCATTAACCGTTGAATAATTAGGTAAAAACTATAAATAGCGCCACCCAACGCCACTAAAATCCCTAGGCTAGTCACAATTCGCAAAGGTTTTACAGAAAAGTTTACAAATCCATTAAACCAAAGGCTTAGAAGTTTCCGAAATGTATAGTTTGATTTACCTTCCTTTCGGTCAGCATGATTTATTAAAATATTCACAACATTATCAGTGACGCCAAAAATCAATCCTGCTATATAAGGATAAGGATTTTTATAAGCTATGATATTATCAACAACGTAATCTTTCATTAAATAAAAACTACTAATAGTAATACCCTTAGGTTTATTAAGTAAAAATCGAGCCATTATATTATTCATACAACCACCCAATAATCTAAAAAGTGTCTGTTTTTTATCTATGAATTTAGCAAATGCTACATCAGCATTAGATTTAATTAAACCCTCTATCATCACTGGAATTTCTTCAGGAAGCACCTGAAGATCATCATCGATCTTGATAATCAAATCAGATTTTGCATATCGATATCCGCATAATAATGCATGATGTTGTCCAAAATTCTTAGTGAAGTTGATATACAAAAGTTTATTATTTTCTGCAAGTTTTAAGCAAATCTCATGAGAATGATCTTTACTACCGTCATTAATTAAAATAATCTCAAACTCATTGATGTATTTACATTTGTTAATTTCATCTGAAATTCGATTGACCAGTTCCTCAATTGTATTTTCAGAATTATAAACTGGAACAACGATTGAAATTGAATAATGCCTCATTGTATATCCTTAAAGAAATAAATTGCCGTGATCCCACAACTCAATCATTATACTCCCCTTTTTGTTATAACAGTCGAAAAGTTAGGCGGGGTATGGCTGAATTCACCACCGTTGTAGCCCATTTCGACCAAATTTTAGAACTCAAGATCAAGAAACCAAAGCTTCGATATAGTTTATCCTGCTCAATATAAAATATCTGGGATTATCCTGTGAAGTATTACATTGCTTCCCCTAAGTGAAATTGATACATGTGAGTAGTAACACTATAGTAACACTAAAGGAAAATAAATCAGATTATCGATGATATGGAATTCTGAAACGGCTTAAATGATGACATATGGCCGATATTTGACTTTTGCTAGATAGAATATGATAAGAGTTGTTGGCGATTACGCAACCTTTTTTCTGTAAATTCATCAGGACCTTTTAGTCTGATCCGAT
>JBMNCR010000013.1:0-2531 GCA_049366695.1 Eubacteriaceae bacterium | reverse complement strand
TGCTTAGGCGCAGACTTTTTTCTATGACCCATGCTAATATCCTTCTTGTATTTTCGTTAAAGTTCGTCTTTTCCAATAAGAACGTCGGGTTATAAACTTTATCTATCTAGTGAAGACATCGCCACTTTTTTACCGATTTTTTGCAATCTCTTCCCTTTTTTTAAGAGTATTTACATGTGTAAAAAAAATCTAAATGCGATATCAATGAAACCAAAAGCTACTGTTGCATCCAATGCAATTATTGCCCATTTTCGAGCTTTACCGACATATCAATTTCTTTATAAGATTTCTTCATGATTTATAGCTGTAACTGAGCAAAAAACCATTTATGATGTTATTGGTCTATATATCTTCTAAAAATATATTAACATGGGCATTCCCCAACTTAATATATTTTTTTTGGATTTGACTGTTCAAAATATTTTTTCAAAATTTTATCAAAAATGTTTTTTAAAGTTTTATTTTCTATAATCTGCATTGCATGCTAAATACGAACTAATGATTGACGAAACAAAGGAGGGGATGAGCATTAGCCATGGAATTTGTAAATTATAAATTTCGTGGGATGAAACTACTCCAACTGAAAATAATATCATTGGAATCAAATTTGATGCTATTACAAATGGTTGTAATTTTCTTTTCAATGAAAAAATGGCCCCAACTAACCCAATAATTATTGTGGGAAAGCTGATTACGACATAAATATGCCATCCGAATCCAATTAAAGTACCACTTAACCAGACAAGTCCCCAATAAAAAGTGATGCCTGAATTTAGGGTCAAAAAAATTGCATTGAAAAATGAAAAATTTTTTCTGGAAACAAAAACTTTTCCATTTTTTTTAATTGAAATAAACTTAAATACTAAAATTCCGCTAAAAACAATTAAACAAAAAAGTAATGCAAGTTGCCAAATAAATTCATTGGCAGAATTGACAAAACTAAATGCACGAACGGTTGAACTCCAGCCTTCTTTTGAAACCTCAACTATAACATATGTTATAGGTAAAAATGTGAAAAACGTTGCATTAAATTCTCCATCTTTTGTTTGTTCAACAGCTTCACTGTTGATAGTTACACTTATGTTGTTTGCAGTTTTCTGCAAAAAGGTCTTATTCAGGCAGGTAGACCTTTCAGAAAAATTTATTCCACTTTCAGGAATCAATAAATAGTTAACATTAATTTCTACAATAGCCGTTCCATAGGTGATTGGGCTAAAATTAACTATTGAAACATCAAATGTATCCCACCACCCTGTTATCGATTCAGAAGCTAGACAATTAAAATCTGTCTCATCCAAAATGGTAGAAACATATTTTGATTTATTTTCTGTTATAAGCATTATCGGCGTGAATGTTAGAATTTCGGGAACTGATGAAGAATAATTAAATGAAGAAATCCCTGACTGCGTTGTTTTTATTTCAAGAACTTCAATTTCTTCATTCTTTGAATTGTTAACTTGGATGAAAAGGCTTGCATTGCAAACAGGAATACTGGAGTTATCCGGATCATTATAGATGGAAATAAACATAAATGTCCAGTTTTTACCTACACTTGTATATGTTTGAGAATAGGTACATTCAGGGTAAACCTTAACGAAAATTTTTTGCTCTTCAGCGCCAATGGTTTTTATATTAACTTGTGACACTATTATTGAAGTAAATATTAAGAAAAGGACTAATTTGTAAAGTATTTTTTTCTTTTTTATTGCCATTGTTTAATTTGTTATTAAAAGCAAATTATAATAATTATGGGTTAAAAGCACAGAATAAAAAATCTGCATCTAAGTTAAACAAATAGGAGAACCACTTATTAGGTCTTGAATATTGCTTAAAATTAAATAGTTTGTTAATTTTGAAAATTGTATTTGTATTTATTATTTTCTACTTTATTTTTGAAAATCACTAAAAATAAAAATGGGTGAGGGAATGGGATGTTTGTTTTATCTGGGGCTGTCAAATCACAAATTCCATTCAATATTCTATTAATAGAAATTGTTATTGGTACACAATTAAGCTTTAACAAAATTTTATTATTACGGCATATCCGTAAATCGGTATTGCAAAAATGGGTCATACACGACTCAAGTGAAAGAAATTGAAATTATAAAATTTTTTCCATTTATATGCTCACAAAAACCAAACCATTACATGAAGAGAAAACGAGATTATTGAACAGGTGATGCTTTTGTTTTTCAAGTAACTGAACCTAAAGCTGTCTTCTAAACTTGTTTTCTGCTGAAGTTTAAACTAAGATAGTTGTATGTCGCTATATCGCGGCATTTATTTGGTGCATGTAATGGGCATTTCATGTGATGTTTCTTTGGGTTCAAAACACCGTTTTTTGCATGTGGGGCATTCTAAGCATTTTCCGAATTCTGTTTCTGCAATGGTTGTCATTTCGTTTTCGCAATTTGGGCAAACGATTACTGTGACAATTTTTTCCATTTGCATTCCTGCTCCCTTGAATTTATCTAATGGTGAAAAATTGTTTATTAAGACTTCTGTAATGCTGATGTATATTTCCAATATAT
>JBMNCR010000012.1:48714-68777 GCA_049366695.1 Eubacteriaceae bacterium | reverse complement strand
CAGCTTCTCTTAAAATCTTATATGCCATGCTTCTACTTAAGGGTTGATTGTATCCCTCCCTTGATTGTATAAGATAATCATTTATTTCTTTCTTATCTTCCAAATAATATTTTAGTTCCTTCTTTAATATAGGATTAATCTCAACTACTTTTTGCTTTCCAGTTTTCTTTTCTCTTATATTAATGTAGTTTTTATTCTTTACATCAGTTATCCTCAAATTAAGAATATCACTAATTCTTAGACCTGTATAAATACCACATAAATACATAATATAGTTTCGCTCACTCTGTTTTTTTAAATATGCTCCTATATCTCTTACAATGTTTTGATCACGTATTGGTTGTACATAGTTCATTTTATAACCTTCTTTTTATAATTTCTAATGTTGTTTATATTTAGTTTCAGTCTCAGTAGATAAAAAAAGAAACTGTCCTTTCACAGTTTCTTTTTTTTAATAAAAATCTATTTCATGTTATCTTTTTGTTGAATTAAATATATATTCCCGCCTAACAGCGTTCCCTTAACTCTTTCGCCTATAATTTGGTTTTTCTTTGAATAAGGAATATTAGTTATAATAATCATTTCTGTATCTGTTTTATACATTATATATCCGAATAGAGACCATAATGGGTTTAAATAAATTAGGTTTAATCTAATATACATATACCCTATAAGTATAAACAAGAATAGGTTTATAGAAATTATCTTATTAGTCAAATCCTCGGTAGTCAGCAAAGGGACAATATATGTCATCATGTAACTAATAATTGTGTCGTCAGGTCTTTCAATTCTATTAATATTGTAATACTCATTACCGTTTGTCCTTTTTAAATCAATTACACTATAGAAAGATATTAATAATAAAAGAAATAAAAGCAATCCAAAAATAATTGTTTTTACATCCTGAGCTTCAAATAACTTTCCAATTTTCTTGAAAGAGTTGTACTTATCATAGTTAAGAATAAACAACATAATATAAAGCGGAGAATATGATGATATAAACATTAGAATCTTCATTATTATGTAATTCTTTTTATTCATTTAATCACCTTCTTATATAATCAACTAAATACCATCATCAATACCCATTCTTTCATGAATAAAACTCTGATAATATGAATCTCTTACTAATCTTATAATATCCATTAATTGATTCTTATTATCATATATAATCATACCTACGTCAGACGAATTATCTATATCAATGCTTAATTCAAATAAGCTTACTACATTTACTACATTGTCAAAATTTCTAAAGCAATTTTGTAGTAAGTCTTCCTCCCCTAATAATTTTGTTAATGTTCTCGTAACTCGCCCATCATTCAAACAATCATTCTCAAATTGATCAAAATTGTTAATTCTATTTGCTTGTCTAATAGTATGTAGTACAGTTGTAGCCTTTTCAGTATATTGATCTGATATACTAAATATTCTTTCTAATGAAATATGATTTAATATTAGCACTTCTTCATTATAGACTATTACATCGATATCACCATCTAATCCTAGTAAATTTTGTTCAATCTTAGTAAAACGATTATCTTTAATGCAGCCGAAAAATCCATTTGAAGATAATCTTTTGAACTTTGTTACCCTTCTAAAAAACTGTATTTTTTTAACTGCATCACCTTCAACATAAGTACATTCTAAGCAATAGAAATTTAATTTATTAATATCATCATCATTTATAGGTTCTCTATTTAAATTATCTTCATTAAAACTATCTATTATATCCTCATATTGACCTATATAATTACATCTACATATTTCTATTGTTTCTTCTCTATATCCTATTGGACTAAAATCAACTTGTTCTGTTTCACTATATTTACCAATAAACTCTTTTATCAAACCAATTAATGTATTTTGCAGTTCTTCTTCAACGCTAGGTGAATAACTAAAATACTTACTCCCCCTTTTTTTAGTAAAATACAACCTTAAATTGAGATTCTCAGAATTCAATTTACCAATAATGTTATTAATATTCATTCACGATTCCTCCTTTTTATGTATTATTCTACATAAATAAAGAAATTCCTGTAAATATCATCATTTTCTTATAATTAATTCCGTATATCGATTCCTCCCACTAGAATTTTTACATAATGAATATCTTACATCATGCTTTATTATAGTAAAATCAAAAAAGAGTTTTTCTATAAATTCATCATTATTAATTGTTATAATAAATCTACTCTTCATATTCCTGCATAACTCAGCTAGCTTTATATACTGATTATCTGTAAAATGTCCTACTGCGTAATCACATGTATTCCTATATGGAGGATCCATAAAGAAAAATGTTTCTGCGCTGTCATATATCCTGATGATATCTTCAAAACTTTTATTTTCTATGGTAACCCTCTTAAGTCTTTCATATGTATTGATAATATCGTCATGAATATTATTAATATTTAAATTGCTTTTCCCTTTCCCTGTGCCAAAGCTAGGATTTACTATACTTGATCCAAAGCCTGCTTTAACCAGGTAATAAAAAACATGAGCTCGCTGGATGCAATCCTCATATTCATTCTGTTTATATATTTCTTTGTACTCCATAAATAACTCTCTACTAACAAGTGTATATTTAAAGCTGTCTATTAATTGTTCTGGTGCGTTTTTTACTACTGACCAGAAATTCATTAAGTTACTATCAAAATCATTTAATACTTCCCACTTGGAAGGTTCTTTTCCAAAGAGCAGCCACCCTGCTCCTCCAAATACTTCTACATAACCACTGTGCTTAGGTAACATTGGAAGCAGTTTCTTTACCATTCTAGACTTTCCCCCTACCCAAGATATTGGACTTTTCATATATTTAATTTTCATCTCCTATTTATTATTCACCAGTGGCAATGGCAATAAAAAAAAGAACTGTTCCCACAGCTCCTTCGATTATGTATATCTTAACACAGATAGAGTGACATAAAAGTGACATGTTTTATAATTTCCTTCTATGAGAGTATTATAATAATTCAACTTTCCTTTATTCTTTCAAGAACAATAGTCGCTTTATCAACCCCTATATGAGAAGCAATCAGAGTTCCTCCACCATTTATTTTTGGTATAATTTTAAATACTCTCCATCCATCATTAGCGTATCTATTTAGTTCATCTTCCAGATCATCAGAAGTATTTAAATCAAATCCCCAATTAAATACTTTATATTCATACATAAATTTATCCTCCTAGACTATTGTGTTTAATAATTACAATTAGTATATTTTAACATTTATTAAATGTCAATTAATTACCATATAAAACAACACTAATATTACCGATACTTTTTTTATTTATCCTTATGATTTGCCGCCTACTGTATCCCAGATGCATGGCGATATCATCATAGCGCATTCCTTTTTTATATTTCATCTCTACAATTCTTTTCTCAAATTCACCTAACAGGGAAACTGCATAATCTATTTTATAAATTATATTTTCTTTAATCTTGATTTCTTCTGCCCACCTGGTTTTTACTTTCTCCATTAGTTCAAATTCGTCTCCTACTGGATCACTAATTTGTCTATTAGCGCTCTTTGCCAGTGACAGTCTTGAAGCCGAGACTCCTTGATATTGAAGCTCGGCTAAATCTTGCTTTCTTAATTCTATATATCCCTTTAAAAATTTATAATCATACAAAGCTCTTTCTGTCTTTTTATAATTATTATTTGTATTTGTCATTCAACTCCCCCTTTAACGTTGGAGACTATTCCTTTTTTCTTTTAATAATTATCTCTCTTCCACACCACGGACAATATTTTATTCCTTTTAAAGTGACCGCTAATAAAATGATCGTCTTCTCACAGCAGTTATTCGTATTTAATTTCATAGTATCACTTCTCCTTATCGAACATGTGTTCTGTTATTATATCATAAGAAGTGTATTTTTGTATCATTAAAATGGCAAATCGTCATCTTCTTCTTCTATGGGATAAAAATCATCTGATGGTATACCGTAATCCTCTGTTTTCTTTTTATTACTATCTTTTTTACTATCTAAAAACTGTACTTCTTCAGCTATTACTTCTGTAATATACCTTTTTACTCCATCATTACCTTCATAATTTCTTGTTTGAATTCTTCCAAACACAGCAGCTTGGCTGCCTTTATGTAAATACTTTGAACAATTTTCCCCTATGGTTCCCCATACCACTATTGGTATGAAATCTGCTTGATTTTCTTTATCTTTGCTTCTCCTTCTATTTACTGCCAATGTAAAACTTGCTACTGGTGATCCATTGGACGTGTATCTAAGTTCTGGAGATCTGGTTAATCTTCCTACTAACATTATTTTATTCATTTTCTACACCTCAGTTATTTTATAATTATTTGCATTTTCCCATCTTGCATTTTTTATATGCACTGCAATAATTTTTTCTTTACAATCTTTACGCACTTCATCTATTTCACACATATACTTATTTTTCTTATGATATGCTCTATATTTTCTTTCAACTTTTTCCACTATCACTCCCCCTTAAAGTTACGACACGTATGCCTTTTCCTTTTCTAATCCACAATGGGTGCATAGTTCAATTTTTATACTTTTCCCTTTGCCAATTCTAATTCTTGCTGGGACTGTCATATTCCCACATTTACTACATACGCATTCCTTGTTTATATTCATGGCCATACTAACTAGCCTGTTAAATTCTTTCATGTCACCATTTAGATATCTTATGACTGCTCTTTTACAATATGATTGTAGCTCATTATTCATTTACCCTTCCCCCTTCATTTTTGGGTAGTCTTCCGAACAATCTATCCAACCAGTCAGGATCATACTTTGGTTTATAACATTTATTTAAGCTACCACACTGGGGACAGATTGCGCTTTCTTTTACACTCCATGTGCTGTAACCGCACTTGCAATTAAATTTATAAAATCTATCTGTCATGGTAATGTACCTTGTCTGCTTTTTTTGCAACTTTTAAGAATGGATATATACAAAAATAATAATATAGTGGTGCTATTACACTGTATGCTATTAACCATCTCATCTAATCACCTCAAGCTTATTACATCTTTTAACATAATAGTCACGTACACTGATGCCACAAATGGTACACCTATCTACTCCAAGATATTTATCTCTTTTAAATTTCCTAACCTCGTTGCAGTAGGGACAGAAGTATTCTTTTTTTCGCTTATTTATGCTAATATAATCTGGACATATTTTGTCTTGATATAATATGTCTGTAATATTAATCTGGCGGAACATTAACATCACTTCCTAGACTATTTTTTATTAGCCTTTCTTCTAGTTCGTCATAATCATAATTACGCGTATCAATATGAATATATTCTTTTCCCTTTGACAATGGGGCTGGTGGTGGTGTGTAATTTATGTAATCTTTATATGGTTCGTCTGGTCCTATAAATGTTGACCCATGTTTTATATATCTATCTTCTAGTTTTTGAGTTTTACAATATGTTTGATAGTTGTGTGATGCTTTTATCATATCCTCTGTTTTATGACCTTGTTTTATACGAGTTTTCCATGCTCTATAGGTTTTCATCTTTTCTTTTTTTCTTGGATATGGCTTCCAAAACTTTTCAAACTCTTCTGTATACTCGGTATCTTTGCAATTCTCCCCTTGTGATTGGTCCGAATCCGCTCCCCTTGATTGTTCATCAAGATTCTCAGCAGGGATCTCTCCGTAAACATCCTGAGTTTTTTTAGCCTGTGAATCACACATATGTTTTCTTTTACTTTTACTTTTACTCTTACTCTTACTCTTACTACACATAGAGTATATATACTGTATGGATACTGTATCTAAATATGTTTTTTTTGCATTGCATATGGTTATATATCTGTCTATAAATTCTTTTGTCTTTGCAGATTCTAATGATGTTATTATTGCTTTTTTAAATGTCGGTGAGTTGCTATTATTATGCTTAAACCAGTTTAGTATCATAATTTCGCTGTTTTCATAGGAGTATAATATCTTGTCGTATTCTATGAATTTATCTATTAACTTTTTAATTGTTTCCTCATTGTAGCCTGTATCAAATGCTATATTGCGTATTTTTATTTGATAGATTCCCGATGCACTGGTTAAATCATTTGTCATAAGATATAAATAAAAATATTTTTCTTCTGGTGTAAACTCCTGCATATCTATATCTTTCCAAAAGTTTGTATGTATATGTCTATAAATTGCCATCTTAATTAATCACCCCTAATGGATCTATGTCTGTTATTTGAATATGTGCTTTATAGTAATCCTGCAATCTCATTCGTGCTCTTAAATATGCACGCTTTTTGTCTACAGCATAAATTATTATTTCTTTATGCCTTTTTCCGTTTATGATGTATTTTATTAGAAAGTTTTTATATTTCTTTTCGTCCAATTACAAATATTCCTCCTTTAGTAATAAATTTATGTAGTATTCTATCCCCTACAAATGATTAATATTTTTGTAAGGGATAAATAAAATATTTCGCAGCTTATTTTCTATATGTTATAATTAAACAAAGTTTTATATTTCTCTTGAGTCACTGGCAGGTGGCTCTTTTTTCTTGCACAAAATTATTAATTTTTCCATCAGAGCATATAGTGCAAATATTGTGACTTCTATACAGCCAATAACATTCCTTTAGTGTAAATTTATATCTTTTAAGATTCATCATTAGGTCTTCCATATTAAACCCCTTTCTTTAATACTGTTGCTCAAATTTTTCCATGATTGTAATAGCTATATCTATTGCTTCATCTTCCATGTCATCTTCCCCTAATTTACTTTTAAACACTTCTATTACTTGTGATATAGTCATAACCTTATCCTCCTTTAAATTAACGTTAATTTAACTTCATATGTAAAAATTTAATTAGTATTCGTTTGTTGTTTCTTTAATTGAGCTCTTCTTTCTGCTTCTAACATAATTTTCATAGCTTTATTCATTCGCATACGCCTTTCTTCGTCAGAAACAGGTTCCACAACATTTATAATAGTGTATTTTCTTTTTTCCATAATATTTATCACCTCACTGCCATAATATTTACCTCTTTTATAAAATGTGAGTTTTCACATTAACTTTCTTTATCTACTTTGCGAACATTAATGCCATGGCAGCACCCGCCATTTCAGATATTTCCTTTTTAACCTTCTCCCATTTATGTACCTCGTTATCATCAACCATTCCATCACAAGCAACTTCAATCATATCTTTATGTACTGTGCTTATATCCTGATATTCCTTTTGAAATCTAATAACTGACGTAGAAAAATCATTTGATATGATATCAGGTAAATATTTATATCCTACATCTGAAGAATACTTCAAATGCATATATGCCAGTATTTTGGACTTATAATTTTCTATCATCCTACATACCACATCATCACCAGGTATTGTTCTACCAGATTCATAATCTGCTATGGATCTAACACTAATAAATAATAATTCTGATGCCTTCTCCTGTGTCAAACCAGCAGTTTCTCTTGCAGTTTTATATATATTTCTGCAGTTATCCAACATTCCCACCACCCCCTTTACTTGATAAAATTAAAGTAGTTGCTAAATAATCTTATAAAATCCCTATAATTTTTACGTCTTTGCATATTTCTTATGTTGTCATCTTTCAAAGCAAACTTCTTCCCTCCTCTCTTTCCACCTTATCTATTGGTACTTTTAAAATATCTCTAAGTATTAAAGAATAAATTGTCTTTGCTTTCCATTTTTATACATATTATGATATGATATTGCATAAAAGGAGGTGTTTTACATGCCAAATACAGGTGAAAAACCAGGTAAAGGTACATATAAATGTACAAAATGCGGTACTTTAGTAACATTAGATGATGATTCTGATACTTTACCACCATGTCCAAAATGTAATGGCACTGAATTTGTTAAAATTTCTTAATTTTAACATCATGTAAAAATTCTTCAATGGCTTCATCTGAATAGCCAAAAACCTTACCTAATACCCAATGATCATAAATTGTTTTTGGCATTTCAGGTAAGCAGTTTATTATTTCAATAAAATAGTCTCTTTTATAAATCCATAGCTGTTTCCAACCATCAGCCAAATCACATACATATGTTTCTAATTTATAATTTAATTTCACATAATCAATTGCATCATTAATATATTGATCCTTGATAGTTATTAATGCAGTTGGTTTACCTCTTTCCACCATGTAACAAAATAAATCTATCTCAGTAATTAACTGTGGTTTCAAATTAATATTCAAATAGTAACCCCTTCTCCTGTTTTTTGGCATTTTTTTTATTATTTAGTAATTAATACTAGACCAGTTTAGCTCATGATATAATTTTCATATCAACTGTATAGTTGAAATATAAATATGGAATAATCATAATTTTGTTTCACAAAATGCTATCATTTTCATCACGTCTAGAACTAGATTTAATTCATGTAAAGAAAGGTTTTGCCCTTGCATGTCTCAAGCGTTTTGAGGGCAATCTTTCTTAATCTATTATCCCTATCAACTATACACTCAAATTTGTTTATTTCTTTATTCACATCCACCGCTCTCACCCCCTACTTGTTTCTCTTTGTATAAATTCCTAAGCAACCCCAATAGTTAGCTAGAAAATCGTAATCTGTTTCTGATGTTACTGGACCTACTATACATTCACTCGTGCTTTTACAGAAAGGACAGATTAAATTGCAATTCCTTTTTTCTTGATTTTCTATATCTAAAGTTTGAAAGTGGCTCACTATAAACTGTTTATTACAAACTTTACACTGATACTTAACTAGATCGTCACATATAATTCGCTCCATTTATCGTTCCCCCTATCCTGTTTCTTTTAAGTTTTCATCATCATCAAAGAACTTAGTCCAATCAAAATCTAGAATTGCCGCAATTTTTTTAGCAATGGCTACTGAAGGATTTCTTATCCCATTTTCTATAGCACTATATGCTTGTTGAGTAATACCTACCTCGTTAGCAATATTAATTTGAGATTTTTTATCCCTTCTCCTTATTAACCATTTTCGTTCTCTCATATTTTCACCTCCATACACCTTAAAGTAGTATTACGCCGTATCGTTGTATTTAATATACAACAACTTTTCGGTGTTGTCAATATAAAAATGAACTTTTCGGTGTTATTTATAAATGATAATACTTTTTGTTGTAGAATATGAATATGAGGTGTGTCTTATGACTTTAGGTAAAAAAATTAAATATCTTAGAGAAAAAAACAGCATGACACAAAAAAGGTTAGCTGAATTACTAAATCTTACCCAACAAGCTATTGGAAAATGGGAAAAAGATATAAATGAACCTGATTCAAAAGCCTTAATTAAGCTTTCTGAAATTTTCAATTGTTCTGTAGATTTTTTACTAAATAAAACAGACAACCCTACACCTTATCAAGTTTCTGCTGAAGATAAAGAACTTACTCCTAAGGAGCGTTTAAAAGAATTATTTAAACATCCAAAGCTTAAAGATAAAGAATTAGCATTTAAAAACTTTGATGCAATGGATGATGAAGATATAGAATCAATTATTGAATATATAGAAGCTAGATATTTACTTGCTGAGAAGAGAAAAAATGACAATAAAGATTGATGACAACTACGGCTTATGATAAGCCGTATTATTTTTTAGGGTTTTGTGCAAATTTTGTTAAAGATTGAAATAAATAATTAAAATATATGATTTTATATTATTTATTGTTTATTTACATATGAAAAGAGGGGAATATAAAATGGATTTTGATTCAAGTATCAAACAATTTGCAAAAAGAGTAGAAGACATGAAAGATAAAGTCCAAACTGAAGAGGCAACGAAAACAGCTTTAATTATGCCATTCTTTAGTCTACTTGGATATGATGTCTTTAATCCAAGTGAGTTTGTTCCAGAATTTACAGCTGATTTTGGTACAAAAAAAGGAGAAAAAGTTGATTACGCCATTTTTATTAATGGAGAACCTATCATACTTATTGAAGCAAAATCTTGTAGCGAATCCATATTAGATAAACATGGGAGTCAATTATTTAGGTACTTCTCAACAACAACTTCTAAATTTGGAATATTAACTAATGGTATTAAATATCACTTTTTTACTGATTTAGATGAAACAAATAAATTAGATCTGAAACCTTTCTTTGAATTTGATTTTTTAGACTTAAAAGATTCGAAAATCAAACAATTAATGAAATTTAAAAAAGAAAATTTTGATGTAGACAACCTCTTAGACAGTGCCAGCGAACTAAAATATATGAATGACATTAGTTTAGTGCTAAATAATATCTTCGAAACACCTAGTGATAACTTTATAGAATTTATATTATCAGAGTTCTATAATGGTCGTAAAACCCAAAATGTAAAAGATAAGTTTACTACACTAATTACAAAAGCAATAAAACAATATAAAAGTGAACTTCTGAATACAATGCTCAATCAAGCTATTAATAAGAATAAAGATAATGAATCCAAGAATGAAATTATGGAATTAGAAGAAATTGCTGTAGAAAAAAGTGATGAAATAAAAACCACATTAGAAGAGATAGAGTCATTTGGAATAGTCAAAACTCTGTTAAGTGATACTATAGACTTTTCCAAAATTACCTATAAAGATACATTATCTTATTTAGGCATCTTAATCGATGGTAATACAAGAAAATGGATTTGTCGTTTAGTCTTGAAAGAAAATTCTAAATCCATTATTATCGCCGATGGTAGTCAACGCGGACAAAGATACTCTTTGGAAAACATACATAGTATCATTCAATATAAAAACGAACTAATTAAGGCTGTTGGATTGTATAATATAGAGTAATATACTTATTAATGCTATCCATATAAGCCCTGACTATAGATAACTATTCCAATGTCCAAAATTATGAAATAAAGAACTGGCTTTTACGAACTATGACACAATGGATGATGAAGATATAGAATCAATTATTGAATATATAGAAGCTAGATATTTACTTGCTGAGAAGAGAAAAAACGACAATAAAGATTGATGACAACTACGGCTTATGATAAGCCGTATTATTTTTGGGTTTTGTGCAAATATTGTAAAATAAAGAATTTAATTATTATATTCTCTGTATTTGTATTAATTATTGCTTATTGGTTATTTGCAGAGAAATAAAAGGGGGAAATCTAAATGTCTTACGATTTTGTAGCCATTGATTTTGAAACTGCAAATAGAAGCCTAAATAGTGCCTGTTCTGTTGCTCTTGTAGCAGTTAAAGATAGTATTATTTGTGATAAGTATTATTCACTGATTAAACCTCCTGTAATGAAGTTTGATTCTATTAATATTAAAATTCATGGCATTACTCCAGATCAAGTCCAAGATGCACCAAATTTTTCAGAAGTATGGGATGAAATTAAAAAATACTTCAACATAAATAATATCATTATTGCTCATAATGCCTCATTCGATATGTCTGTCTTAAAATTATCTTTATTGGAATATGAAATATCTATCCCTTATTTTTACTATCTATGTAGCATACAATTTTCAAATATGGCGTGCTATGATAATGTAGGAAACTCTTTGAAAGATAAAGCTGCACATTTTGGAATTCCGATTGAAAACCATCATAATGCGTTATGTGATGCTTTAACATGTGCAAAAATCGTCCTAAAAAGTATTGAGTATAAAAATGAAGATTCATTTAAATCTTATTGTTATGCTCATTCTAACATAAAGATAAAAAGAATACATGATTTAAATTCACAAAAATCTATAGGCAAAAAACGCAAATTTCACAGCGTCCGCATATCTGATGTAGTCCCAACAACTGATAATTTCAATTCAGATCATCCATTCTATGAAAAAAATATTGTTTTAACTGGAACACTTCTAACATTGCATAGGAAGGCAGCTATGCAAAGCATCGTAAATCTTGGGGGTAAAAACCGTAGTACAGTCACTAAAACAACCGACTATCTAGTAGTTGGTATCCAGGACAAGTCAATAGTTGGTGAAGATGGGATAAGTAATAAAGAAGAAAAAGCCTATGCACTCATTGAAAAAGGATATGAGATTAATATTATTAATGAAGATAAATTTATAGAATTATTAGGGGAGGTTAAACATGCTCCTACAACCTAAATTAGAAGAGCTTAATAGCGCAATATTTAATGTTTGTGATGACCATATAATAGTTACAGGCTTTTGTTCAGAAGAAAGATTAACAGATTATTATGTTAATGAAATTGATTGCAGGTATTCTTTGGGATTATATCCTAAAGAAAAATATGATGTTGCCTATTTAAAAGATAATGCATTACTTATTGTTTTAAAAGAAGGAAAAGAAGTTGCTCGGCATAAATTTGTGCCAATTAAAAAGGATATCATTAAATTTAAAGATCCTAATGATGATAATAAATTGAAGTCTCATATATATTATATTCGAACATGCACCCATACTAATAAATATAACTACAAAGATACAGACTTAAGTATTTTATTTGATAATGTTGAAAATTTAGAAGATTTTTATTTTGATAAATTTAAATGCAACTTAATTATTTAGCAATTTAATCATGTTGTATAAGCAAGGAATGATTATACGTGAGTATTATTAATAAATATGATATTTCAACAATACAAAAAGTTCTATTAGATTATCTATATAACGGTAAAAGTCATAGACAAATACAAAAAGAAACGCTTCATTTACCCGCGCCTAATAATGGTGGGGGCTATGAGACAATGAAAATTTTACATCATTTTAATATCCGTAAAAATAAAAAGTCAGTTTTACAAAATCAATCTTTTAGTAATGAATTAAATACTGCTGATTCAAAGTACAAAGATGCTCTTATGCTTATAAAAAATATCTTCTATTCTCAAAAATATTTAGATGAGCATACTTTAAATGTACATAAAAGCCTTAAAAGTAGCAAAGAAGAGAGACAAAAAAGAATCATGAACGCCAATAAACGACCTAGAACAATCACACTTACTACAACCACTTATCAAAGGAATCCTGATATCGTTGCAGAAACACTAGAAAGATCAAGTGGAATCTGTGAAAAATGTAATCAATCAGCACCTTTTCTAAAATCATCTGATAATTCTCCTTATCTTGAAGTACATCATATTATACCTTTATCTAAAGGAGGATATGATTCTATTGATAATACAATTGCAGTATGTCCGAATTGTCATAGAGAAATGCATTATGGTTAAAGTACCCATAATAAATAATAATAAAAAGACAATTAAACAAGACTTCTTAGTACTATAAAGGATGTGAAGATAAAACATGAATTTACCTTATAATAATAAAGATCCTAAATCAATTGAAGATTATTCGAAAAAAATATTAAATAAAACCTTTAAAGAATTGCTACCAGATGATGCTAAAATTTATAAAGGCAAAGGAAATCTTGGACAATTAATCGAAAAATATCATTTTAAATACGATCCAAATAATGATGCAAATCCAGATTTTAAAGAAGCTGGTGTTGAATTAAAATTAACTCCATATAAAATAAATAAAAATGGTTCTTACTCTGCAAAAGAAAGATTAGTATTAAATATAATTAATTATATGACTATTATTCAAGAAAATTTTGAAAATAGTACACTCCTTCATAAAAACCAACTTCTTTTAATTATCTACTATTTATATGAAGAAGATTTAAATCAACTTGATTATAGAATTAACTTTGCACAACTATTTCAATTTCCAAAAAGTGATTTAAGAATTATTAAAGATGATTGGGAGAAAATAGTTGATACCATTAGAAATGGTAATGCTCATACATTATCTGAATCAGATACCTTCTATTTAGGCGCGTGTACAAAAGGTAATAAAAATACTGCTTTAAGAAAACAACCGTATTCAAATGAATGTGCTCCTCAAAGAGCTTTTTCATTGAAATCTAAATATATGACTCATATCTTAAATACGTATATTCGAAAAAGAAAAACGACATATGACCCAATAGTAAAAAATACTAATCAACTAACTAATATAACTTTTGAAGAATATGTATTACATATCCTT
Organism: Eubacteriaceae bacterium; assembly: GCA_049366695.1. Lineage (GTDB taxonomy): Bacteria > Bacillota > Clostridia > Eubacteriales > Alkalibacteraceae > JBMNCR01. Next base: position 54,809 of record JBMNCR010000012.1, on the reverse strand, counting down.
AATTCTAATGTTGGGAAAAGTGTTGATGATTTGTCCATTGAATATGAAGTCAAGTATAAAAAAAACATCAAAAATTTTGCTTCGAAAATATCTTTGAAAATACTGAAAGTAAACACTAAAAATGCGCAAGAATTCGAAAATGCTAATATTAAAATAAAAGCAATTCGTGTTGAACAGAATGGGATGATTGAGCAACACATGTCTTTCCCAACTTTTAAGTTCACAGAAATCATTGAACAAGATTGGGAAAATTCAGACTTAAGAAATATGTTTATTGAAACTAAATTCTTATTTGTAATATTTAGATACGATAAAAATAATATCCTTCGCCTAGATAAAGGGATGTTTTGGAATATGCCCTTAATAGATTTAGATACCGAGATAAAAAAAGTATGGGACAGAACAGTACAAGTCATCAAGTCAGGAGTAGAGATAATAAAGATAAAATCCAAATATTATAATAATCTTCCAACTTCATCAAATAGCAGTGTCGCTCATGTAAGACCTCATAGTTCTAAAAGGGATGATGCTTATCCTCTTCCAGATGGTAGAATGTTGACAAAGCAGTGTTTTTGGCTCAATAATTCGTATATAAAAGAACAAATTAAAAATGGAGGTGATTAGGTTGCCAGGTTATGTAATCAATTTAGACAACTTAGAGTCAATGGATAGATGTATCTTAAATGGAATTTATAGTACTAGATTTAAAAGATTTTCAAAAGAATATTGGCTTAATGCTTATGAAGCAACTTTTGCAGATTATATCAGTATGAAACATGGGGATAATATATATTTCTTCTGTCAAAGAAATATATATGGGATAGGAGCATTGATAAATATCAATGAAGATTGCAAATATTTAAATTATCCTCAAGCAATTTATGCTAAAAATTTTCAATTTCAAGATATTCAATCTGAAATGTTGTTTAATAATGATGAAACTAGTATTAATAATCGCTTTTTATGTTTATTTGAGCCTTTACCATATTTTTTTAAAAAAGGTATTGATATGGATGATGTTCTTGCTTCTAATCCAAAAAGTTTTAGGATGTTAAGAGCCTTCCAACGATTATCCTTTGTAAAAATCGACGATGAGGAAAACAAAGCACTAAAAGATATCATATTAAAACGCAATGAAGATGCTTTAAGTGATAAAAGTCGATGCTTTACGTACAATGAAGAGTTTCATTTCTCTTTAAAAAATAAATTAAACAATTATTATAATATTTCTTCAACAGAAATAATAAAACAGTGTAATACAGATGAATATGTAAAACATGAAATGGCACTTGAGGCTGGTTTAGTAGAAATATTATGTACTGAAACTGATAGTGTTTTTGATAAATGGGATTACATCTCTCATCAAGTAATTGCCTCACCATTTAAGCCAGTTCACTATATGGACAAAATGGATATATTCGGATATAGATACATAGAGGGTTACGATACTATCTCAAAGTATTTGATTATTGAAGTTAAGAAAGGTACTGCATCTTGTGAAGTAATAGAGCAAATAATGAAATATGTTGATTGGGTAAATCAAGAATATTCATATAATGATTACTCAACAATCAATGCTTTTGTAGTTGCTTATGATTTTCCTCAAAATGTTATAGATAAAAGGAATAAAGTGTGTATAAGAAATTACACAAAAGGTAGAAGACCAACGATTTCTGATACTTGGACAAACGTAAAACTCGTCAAATATAAGTTTGACGAGTCTACTGGAAAATTGATACTTGAAGAAGTTGGATAAATGAAAATAATCCTTTATTTTTCACTCTCAAATATCTTATTAAGTTCTACCCCCATTTTTTCTACTAACCCAACAACCAATGCATTTCCCATACAAAAATATCTAAAGCGATCTGACATGCCGGTATTAGTCCAGTCATCATCAAACCCATTAAGTCTTTCACATTCAATCGGTGTTAGTTTTCTATACTTACCAGTCTTAAAATCTTGAATTATGTGCGTACTTCTATTTTTAGAAGATTCTGATGTTAACATTGTTCGTGAAGATTTCATAATATCATCTGGAAAGGGTATAGCTCCTTCTGAAAAAATATATGAATGACCAGATTTACTCGTTCGTTCAATTTTCTTAGCACCCTTCATATAATGCCAATCTTCAATTTCTCCTGTTAAAAAATATTTTTCTTCAATTTCTCCAGTTTGTAAAATGTCTGCCAATGTTATATATTTATTATCGTATTTAGGCTTAGTTTCTTCCGTATACACTTTTCCATTATTCATTATCCCCGTATTATAAAATGTATCTTTGAACGATTTTGATAATTGAGATATCTCATTATAGTCTATAAATAATTCATTTGCTAATCTAATATTATCGTTTATTGGAAATTGATTACAAAAAAATCCTTCCTTATGAAGCCTAGAAAATAAATTATTTTCATGTAACTTTTTTTCATACTTAGTAGTACTATGAGATGCAAAAATGAATACTCTACGCCTCCTTTGAGGGAATCCGTATTCTCCTGCATTTATGACTCGCCATTCTACTGAATACCCTAAGGAAGCAAAACAACCTAGCATGATACCAAAATCTTTTCCTCTCTGACTCGATGGTGATTTAAGTAACCTATCAACATTTTCTAATAAAACAAACGGAGGCTTCTTTGCTTTTAATGTATCATAAATAGACCACCAAAGAACTCCCTTTTTCCCTTGAATTCCATTTGCTCCAGTTGCAGCAACACTATAATCTTGACAAGGGAACCCACCTACTAACAAATTGTGTTTCGGTATTATTGTTTTTTCAATCTTGTTTATGTCTTCATTAATATGTATTTTTTTATCCCCAAAATGATTAATGTAACAATTAAATGCGTCTTGAGCTTTCCTACTAGGTTCCCATTGATTTGACCATACAAAATCCCAATCCTTCGAAGATTTGGATAAGCCTAATCTAAAACCACCCACTCCAGCAAATAATTCTACTACGGTTTTTTCCATATGTTCACCTCTATAACCATGACTATTTTTATTCTAAACATATAATTTATAGTTTTAAATATATAATAATACGCCTAATTATAACATACATAATTCATAGCTTTCACTAGTTTCTAAAACATTTGGCTGTATTACTTTTTATATACTATTATTACCTCTTCCGGTTCATATATTATACTAATTCTCAAGCAAAATATAACAAATCACTACCAACCAAACATATGTTCTGTTATAATGATATCATATTCATTTGAAAGTTTCAATTGTTTAGGAGGTAATTTATGTTTCTAAGAATACTACAACGTGCTAACTATCTTCTTACCGAATATAAAATCTTTGACTTCCCTGTTCCTTTAGACACCATTGACCAGATTATAGAAGATATGAATATTAAAATTGTAATAAAAAAGAATCTAAAATCGTCTATGCATCTAGATGGTGAACTAACTATTGGTGAGTATGATCCAGAGCAGTATCGTGAGGATATTGTTCATGAGGTTTGTCATATTACTCAACATGCTACAAATACATTTAATTGCGATAATGTAGTCGTTGCCAAAAACGAATCCCAAGCCCAAGCCTTCGCTGCTTATTTTCTCATGCCTGTTTTTATATTTGAAACTGATTTAGCTCAAGGGTGTAATGATTATGAATTGTCTGAGAATTTTGGTGTTAATATAGAATTTGTGCAGTTTCGCAAGACTCTTACTGAAAGTCTTATGCACATTGGGTATTTTGATAGAATATATAATAATATTAAGGTGATAAAATGAAAACTGCTATATATGCAAGACAATCTATTGATAAAAAAGATAGTGTTTCTATTGATGCTCAAATTGAGTTTTGTGTAAAACTTTGTGATTTAAATAATTGGGAATACGTAATATATAAAGATGCTGGCTTTTCTGGCAAAAATCTTAAGCGACCTGATTTTGAAAAAATGCTTAATGCTATTGAACAATGTAAAATTAACAGAGTTATAGCGTATCGCTTAGATAGAATAAGTAGAAGTTTATCTGACTTTGCTAACTTGATTAAACATTTTGAAGAAAAAGATGTACAGTTTATGTCTGCTACGGAAAACTTTGATACTAATAGCCCTATTGGTCGTGCCATGGTTTACATTGTAATGGTATTTGCTCAATTAGAAAGGGAAACTATTACCCAAAGGGTTACAGACAGTTATTTTTTTAGAGCAAAGGAAGGTAGATTTGTAGGAGGTAATACTCCCTATGGGTACAAGGGTACAAAGGTAATAAAGGATGGTAAAAATATATCTGTATTTGGTATAGATCCTTCACAGTCTGATGTATTAAAATTAATGTATGAAAAGTATAATAGCGGATATAGCATAAGGAAGGTTACAGATTATTTAAATGAAAATAAAATCCCTTCACCAACGGGCAAAAGATGGCTTGCTAATGTAGTGGGAAGAATACTTCGTCATCCTGCCTCTGTAGAAAATACTCCAGATATTTATTATTATTTTAAAACTCTAGGTTACGTTATAAGCAATCCTCCAAGCGAATATAATGGATCTAATGGAGTATTAATATTTGGCAAGGAAAAAGGGAAAGACAACAGAATAAAAATGAGTATATCTGATCAGATTGTTGTTATTGGAGATCATCCGCCTATAATAACAGCTAAAATGTGGCTCACTGCTCAATACAGACTTAATAAAAATAAACAAAGCAAAAGATTGGGTACTGGACTGAGTACCTGGTTAACTGGATTAACAAAATGTAATTTGTGCGGACATAGTATAACTGCAAAAGTAACAATAAAAAATAATAAAAGATATACCTATCTTGTATGCAGAGGAAGATCAAACTCAGGCAACAGCTTTTGTGATAATAACACATATTATAAAGCTGAAGAAATAGAAAATGAAGTTTTAAACCAGATGCTTGTAAAGATAAATGAGTATGATTTTCTAGAAAACAATGATATGGAAGTCGAAGATGTTGAGCTAACCGTTGAGAAAAATAAACTGTTAGCCAAAGTTTATGAAATTGATAATATTATAGATAACTTAATAGATCAATTAGGTAAAGGATTAGCAACTGTTGATAAGCATATTAATAATAAAATAAATAAATTAGATATTGAAAGACAATCTCTTGTGTCAAAAATTGATAATATTGACTCAGAAATACTTGCAAAGAACAGCCATATTGATATACAATCAATTAAGAAAGCTTCTTATAATATCAAGTATAACTGGCATGAATTGAATGTCTCTGAAAAAAGTAATCTTGCATCTACTTTAATCCAACAAATCAATATAGATAATAACGGTACAATCCAGATAAAATGGGTAATCTAGCGGTTGACTTTCTGCAACTGGAGTATTTACGCCTGTGTGCACCACCGAATTTATAGCTTTTGCTAAGGCTAATAAGGAATTCGAAAAATTAAATACTAAAATAATTGGGCTAAGTGTAGATAGTTTAAGTAGTCATTTAGCTTGGGTTTACAATATCTATCAAAATACGGATATAACGATACCTTTCCCTGTAATCGCAGATGGAAATAAAGAAGTTTCTTCTTTATATGGAATGATTTCACCTGCTCAAAGTAATGATGCAACTGTAAGAACAGTTTTTATAATTGATCCAAACCAAACTTTGCGAGCTATTTTATACTATCCTCTAGAGTTAGGTAGATATATCCCAGAAATACTACGAATGATAACTGCATTACAATATGCTGATGAGAATAATGTAGTTATGCCGGCTAATTGGATGCCAGGAGATGCTGCTGTGATACGCCCACCTAAAACATATTCAGAATTACTAGATAGGATTAATAAAGGATATAATTGCATTGATTGGTACTTGTGCTACACTAAATAAAAGTTAAATACCTAGTTACGCTATTTAAAATTTGTGCATATGTTTAATACACTACGCTTCTTTATGTCAGCGATGGCTTTAATGTTAGATTTTGTACTTATCAGGTTGCTAAAAATTTTTCAACAACCTGATAAGCATTTAATGCATTTGTTTTCTATATATTATTTATCTGTGATTCTTATAAATTTCTCCCATAAAAAACTGCATTTCGCTAATTTCTAACTTCTTCATAAAAAATCCTGTAATCTTATAAGGTAACAA
>JBMNCR010000012.1:0-48614 GCA_049366695.1 Eubacteriaceae bacterium | reverse complement strand
TTTCGCTAATTTCTAACTTCTTCATAAAAAATCCTGTAATCTTATAAGGTAACAATATGTTGAAAACTAAAAAATTGTTTGTTTCAATAAAACTAAATCCAAAAATTCCTAAACTAATACTAAATATAAATATTAGTATTAAACTCCTATAAATAATACCTTTAATCTCTGTCTTACTCATTTGCTTCTCCATTCATATTAAATATGCTTATCATCAAAAATACCACTTAATTCTATTTTAAATTTCTTTTCGAATAAAATAATTATCATATAGAAAAGTAATTTGTTCGGATATATTTAACTCTTTTTTATATTATAAATACTTTATGCTATTAAAAATAACAAATTCCTTCATTTTTTACATTAAAAAAAGAAACTGTTTTATTTTTGCAACTTCTTCTCGTCTTTTATATCATAATACAAGTAGGGCAACATTAAAGTGACCTATTTATTAATTGGTATTATTTAACCTTTATTAACTTATCTATTGCAAAATTCCCAATAAACATTAATGGTACTGCAATAATCATGTACTTCCATAATACTAATTCTACTTTTAATATATTCTCAAGCCTATCAATGAATACAAATACAATAATATACCAGATAAAAACTAATCTGCCTTTTGTTTTTTTTGTCATAATTTACCTTCTTTAATATTTTTTATTATTACCATTCTATCATAATATAAGGGAATAAGGTAATTATTCCCATGCAAAACCATACTAATATTTTAAATATTTCTTTTATTCTTACTAATAATCTGCCTCCTGTTGCAACTTGAAATTAAGGCTATTTAATATTATCTTCTAGCGATAAGTAGATATATAAAGGAAATAATAAGCGTTACCCACATATGTCACAACTCACTATACTCCATCATATTATACACTTCTTAAATTCTAATTTTTGCAAATCTCAGGTAGTTTAGATTTTTATCAAACTAAGAAACATAAAATCCCTATTTTTTTCTATTTAGATATGAAATATGCATCAAAAGTTACTTTGTTTAAAATTTATTTACAATTTATTCTTTTAAATTATATTATTTAGTATTATAATGTATAAGATATTTTTAGGGAGGGATTCTTTGAATAGAAAATCAGTACTACTATTAATTATATTAATACTATTTTTTTGTACAAGTTGTACTAATAAAGCGGTAATAGAAGAAAATAATATAAATAGTGAAAAGATAATAGAACTTGAAAATAAAATAAATAATCTAGAAACAAATATAGAAAATTATAAAATATCCGAAGACTCATTAAAAACCGAAATAGAATTTTATAAATCTTTTATCGAAGGTATGACAAAATATCTTGATGAGGAAGAGATAATTGAATTAGCTAAAAGTCAATGGCACTATAGTATTTTTGTTGATGAAATTCCTATGGCTCTTAATGGATTAATTGAAATATCAAATGATTCTTTTCAATTGACGGTATCTGAAGAACAATCTTCATATTCTGCACTACCAACAAAAATACAAAAGAAAGGGAAAATTAGCGGAAGTATTTTTTCTAATCATATAAAATTTTTAAACACAAAACCCAATGAAACTTCTGGGGCAGATGGAACTATAGTTTCTTCAACTACTTATACTTTTAATAATTTATCCCCAGACGATACAGTAGACTTAGAGATTTCTGCTGAATTACAAACAAGATTATCTTTAGAAACTAACATATTAACCATTAAATTTGTTCAAGAAGAAGTTGATGAAGAGATTCCAGAGCAATCAGATGGAGATGCTGAAGATGATACAAATGAAATTATTGATGAAGAATAGTCAACTGTACCATACACTTATTTGCATCAAATAAACTATCAATTCTGATCTTACAAACTATTAGATTTATTACTTGTAAATTAAATGATGAATAGCAAAAGCTACTCATCATTTAAAATATTGTTTTTTAAATTCCATAATCGTGCAGATAAATCTACATGATACTCATGTGGATTTGTAAATCGAGTTATTGCCGGCCACATGGTCTCTAATTCTTGCTTTAAGTGATGCTGTATTTCTTTTATTTTTGGAATATCGTATACTAATTTCCCATCTATAATAATGGGCACCAACAATTCTTTAATACTATAATTAGTAAGAACTCTTTTTTTCCAGGTATAAGTAGGATGAAATATAGTCAATGGCTTACTAGTATCTATTATTTCATCTTCTAACACTATAAGATCAGCCAAAGCCTTTTTTGTATTATTATCATATATCCTTACAACTTTTTTATATCCTGGATTTGTAATCTTACCGGGATCATTTGATACTTTTAATTTGCTTACTATTTTTCCATCACTCTCTATTTGTGCCAACTTATATACCGCTCCTAAAGCTGGCTGATCAAATGCTGTGATGAGTTTTGTTCCTACTCCCCATAAAGAAATTTGAGCTCCCTGCAATCTTAAATCTGTTATAAGATATTCGTCTAAATCAGATGAAGCAGAAATCACTGTTTCTTCAAAACCTGCATAATCCAGCATTTTTCTTGCTTCTTTGCTTAGATATGCTAAATCTCCCGAATCAAGTCTAATTCCATGGGATTTAGGCAAACTATTTTCATCTTTTAACTTTTTAAAAAGCTTTATAGCATTTGGAACCCCAGATTCTAAAGTATTATACGTATCTACTAATAGAATAATATTACCAGGATTATGTATAGCAAATTTTTCAAAGGCTTCATATTCATTATCATAGCTCAAAACATAACTATGCGACATTGTGCCTTTTGATGGTAATTGCATTAATTTTTCAGATTCTACATTACTTGTACCAGCACAACCCCCAATGACTGCAGCTCTAGCTCCATAGAGTCCAGCCTCTGAACCATGTGCTCTTCTCAGCCCTAATTCTAAAACTGCGTCTCCTTCAGCTGCTTGAACTATCCTTGTAGCTTTAGTAGCTATTAATGTTTGGTGATTAATAATACTTAACAACGAAGTTTCAATTATTTGTGCTTCTATCAATGGAGCTTTTATTCTCAGTATTGGTTCTTGAGGAAAAACGATAGTTCCTTCTGGAATAGCATACAATTCTCCTGTAAATTTAAATGATTTAAGATAATCTAGAAATTTATCAGACAATTCAGGATGATTATTTTTTAAAAGAGAGATATCATCATCAGAAAAACTAATATTTTTCAAATAAGTTATTACCTGTTCTAAACCTGCACAAACAGTATATCCTCCATGAAAAGGATTATTTCTAATAAATAAATCAAATACAGCACAGTTATCTTTTTTATCATCATTAATGTAAACATTGCTCATGCTTAACTGATAATAATCAGTAGAAAGCTGAGGTAATCTTTTGTAATACATTTGCATTATTCCTCCGATTATTTTAATATTTACATTTTACACCTCTTCATAATATAAATCAAACCGTTATAATTAATATATTTAAAATACTAAAAAAGAATCTACTACATTTTAGCTTATCTCCATATACTATTAGATAAAGCATTATCTGAGTATCGAAGCACCTTTTTTATCGAAGAAATTCTTTGAATTATTATACGGATATCCTCTTATTGCACTAGATTTTACTCAGGATTACAGACTATAAAAATGCACCTCCATATGTTAGTTTGTTATTGTCTAGCATTTGGGGCACACTTCATATCGACCTTTATTATATTGACAACTTTATGATATTTCACTTGCAATTTTAATTACTTTGTAAGCATAATCTCAATAAAATACATTATTATACCTTTATTAAATCTATACACCAAATTTATATCTTCTTATTTGTTCTACTTTATTATGATTAAATTTCACTTGATGACCTGATAACGGTATGATTTTTTCATGTACTGCATCGATTATTGTTTCGGCCTGAGGAAAAAAGTACTCTTCCAACTCGTCCACAGGAGTTATCCAATTTCTTGAACCTACTACAACTGGAGGTGCATCTAAATAATCAAATGCTAATTCTGATATGTTTTGTGCAAAATCATTTAGTATTGAATTTCTCTGACAAGCATCACTAGTTAATAAAATTCTTCCTGTCTCTCTAACAGACTCTATTACTGGTTCAAAATTAAAAGGAACAACACTTCTTGCATCAATGACTTCTACAGACATGCCATAATCTTTTTCTAATTTCTCTGCTGCTTCTATAGCTTTATATAATGTAGCTCCTATACTCAAAATGGTTAGATCACTTCCCACTTTCTTTATATCTGGCTCTCCTATTGGAATTTCGTAGTATCCTTCTGGAACCCCCTCAGGATTAAACATCTCACCAACTCCGTATAATCTCTGACTTTCAAAAAATACTACAGGATCACTACCATTTAAAGCTGTATTTAGTAACCCCTTTGCATCATATGGAGTTGCAGGAAAAACTACTTTTAAACCTGGTACATGAGCACATAATGAAGACCAATCTTGAGAATGTTGAGCCCCATACTTAGCTCCAACTGATGTTCTAAGTACTACAGGCATCTTTAACTGCCCAGCAGTCATTGATTGCCATTTAGCCAATTGATTAAATATCTCATCTCCTGCTCTTCCCATAAAATCGCAATACATCAATTCAGGCACACTTCTACCACCTAACATAGCATATCCAACTGATGCTCCAATAATAGCTGACTCTGAAATTGGTGAATTAAACAATCTATGGTATGGTATTGATTCTTCCATGTTTTTATAAACGCCATATGCTCCACCCCAATCCCTTAAATCTTCTCCATAACTAATTAATGTAGGATCTTCATAGAATTTATCCATTAATGCTTCGAAAATAGCATCTCTAAATTGTACTACTTTTACTGATGGAATTTTTTTACCATTTTTTATTCCCATTCTTTCTTTTTTCTTTATTCGCTTTATTCTTGTATTTTCATCTTTTTTGCCTAATACTTCAGGTTCTCTATCTTGCATTTTTTCAATTTTTTCATTAGAGAACATGTATCTCTCAATTGAGTCAACCTCTGCCACTAAATTCATTCTTGGAGATACATTATCATCAATTGATAATTTAAATATATCTTGTATTAATTTTTCTCCTTTTATGCTAATTTCATTCAATTCTTTTTCTGTAGCAACATGTGCCTCTAAAATATCATTTTTAAAGCTCATTATAGCATCGGTTTTTTGCCATAATTCTATTTCTTCTTTTGATCTATATGGCCCGGTATCAGATGTTGAATGACCACTCAATCTATAAGTGACTAAATCTAATAAAGCTGGACCCTCGCCATTTAATAATATCTCTTTCTTCCTCTTCATTGCATCAATTACTGCTAAAGGATTATATCCATCAACTCTTTCAGCGTGTAATTGATTAGGACTTATTCCCGCACCAACTCTAGCAAGCACATTATATGCCATGGTTTCTCCAACAGTTTGACCACCCATGCCATATCCATTGTTATTAAAATTAAACAGTATTGGCAATCCACCTTTATATGCTTCATCCCATAGTTGTGTCAATTGATCCATAGCAGCCATATTCATTGATTCCCATACCGGACCACAACCTAATGAACCATCTCCAGCATTTGCTATTACAATCCCTTTATTTTTATTTAATTTTTTATATAGAGCGGCACCTATTGCTACAGGTGCTGATCCTCCTACAATAGCATTATTTGGATAAACCCCAAAAGGAATAAAAAATGCATGCATAGAATTTCCTAAACCTTGTGCAAATCCATTTTTCCTTCCGAATATTTCAGCTGCTATACCGTATATATAGAACCTCATGGCAAGTTCTTTAGTACTTCCTTTAAAATCTTTCTCTACAACTTTTAATTGTACTCCATCATGAGATTCTTCCATAATTTTCAATAATTCGTTATCATCTAATTTTTCTAAAGCTGACATTCCCTTTGCTATTAACTCGCCATGACTTCTGTGGGTACCAAAAACCAAATCTTCTTTGTTAAGTATAAAAGACTGCCCTACCGCTGTAGCTTCTTGCCCTATATATAAATGAGCAGGTCCAGTATAACTATATTTAATACTTTTGTATTCTCCCGTAGTTCTTAAATCTTGAAGCATAGTTTCGAATTCTCTAATAAGTATCATATCCCTGTACATATTTAATAGTTCTTCTTTAGAATATTCATTTTTGACATCTTTAACTTTTTTTTGGTATTGATTCATATTTATAGGTTTAAACGTTAATTCACCTGGTTTTCTTAATTGGTTTGGATCAATATTTATGCTTTTTGGCATTTTACTTCCTCCTTTTTATAAAAAAATTGCCTCTCTTATTATTTCGCTTACTGTTGGATGTGGGAAAACTAATTCCTGTATATCTCCAATTAGCATTTCCGTCTCTACCATAATTCCTCCACCATAAATTACTTCTGATGCGTAGCTACCGATGATTTGCATACCAATAATTTTATTGTATTTTTTATCTATTATAACTTTAGTTATTCCATCACCATTATCATTTTCCGCCATATATCTACCACTATAGTTCATAGAGATTTTTTTAACATAAAAATCCATTCCTTTGTTTCCAGCAGTCTCCTCCGTCTCTCCAACTGACGCTACTTCTGGATTAGTATATATTACAGATGGTATAGCTTTATATCTCATATAATCATTCTTACCAATAATTGTATTCACTGCTACTTCTGCTTCTCTATATGCAGTATGTGCCAACATAGATCTTCCATTAACATCTCCTACCGCATATACTCCCGGAATATTGGTTTTACACTTCTCATCTACTTTAATACCTTTTTCTACAGCTATTCCTAATTTCTCTATTCCAATATTTTTTGTATTTGGTCTTCTACCAATACTAAGCAATATTTTATCACTTTCAATAGTGGCATTTTGCCCATCAACTTCATAAGTTATTACGTTATTTGTTACTTTTGTAACTTTAGTACCAAGTAAAAACTTAATACCTTTTTTCTCTAAATTACTTTTTAATATACTGCTAATTTCTACATCTGTCTGCCCTGCAATTCGATCTAACATCTCAATAACTGTAACTTCACTACCAACAGTAGCATAATATGATGCCATTTCTAGCCCAATAACTCCTCCGCCTATAACAGTTAGTTTCTGAGGAATTTCTTTAAGATCAAGTATCTCTTTATTTGTTAATACTATCCCTTCTTGATACGCTTCTTTTACCCCAGTAATTGGCGGCATTAATGCTTCTGATCCAGTAGCGATGATAAGGTTTTTACAAGTAAATTTTTCATCATTTACACTAACAATAAATCCTTCACTATTCTTTCCACATATTTTTGCTTTTCCCATTACTAGTGTTACATTATTCTTTTTTAATGCACCTTGGATACCGCTTACTAATTTTCTTACTACTAAATTCTTTCTTTTAATAACTTCATCTTGAGCATACGTTACATCTTTACATACCACCCCGAATTTTTTGCCTTTAGTTGTATATTCATAAATTTTAGCAGAGTTTAATAATGTTTTTGAAGGCACACACCCTTCATTCAAACAAACTCCCCCTACATTTTTCCTCTCTATTACCATTGTTTTTAATCCTGCATGTCCGGCCCTTTCTCCAGCTAGATACCCTCCAGGACCTGCTCCCAGAATAATCACATCATATATCATTTATTATTCCTCCTTATCCTTGATTAATTACTTACTCATTTCCAAGGGAATAGTTTTTTAAGTTTAATCTTATTTTGCTAATAATAAATAAAAATTTTCAAGATTATTTTTCAGTTTTTTAATAAACTTTGCTGCTGGCGCACCATCTACGGCTCTGTGATCAAATGTTAATGAAATATACATAGCAGGATATTCAATAAATTTACCATCAATTTTTTTGATCTTATACTCAATAGCTCCTACTCCTAAAATTCCTGTCTGTGGTGGATTTAATACCGGTGTAAAGTTTTCTATTCCATAAGTCCCTAGATTTGAAACAGTAAACGTCGCTCCTTGTAACTTTGATGGATCAACATTTCCTTTTTGGCATTGAGAAGCTAGTTCTTTTGAAGCGATTGCCATTTCATTTAAAGACACTTTATTTGCATTAAATATAGTAGGTACCATTAACCCCTTATCTGTATCACAAGCAAATCCTAAATGCACACTAGAAAACATTTTGATTTGATCATCTCCCATCATATGGGCATTTAAACTTTCAAAATTCTCAACTGTTTTTGCAACAGCATACATTACTATATCATTCAAAGTAATATTTGCTATACCTAATTCATTAGCACTGCTTTTCACAAATTCTCTGTATTTCATAATATTTGAAGCATCAAAAGATGCATTCAAAGTTAATTGTGCTGAATTTTGTAACGATTGCATCATATTGTTTGATATAATTTTTCTTATATTACTGAAATTTTCTATTTTATAATCATCTATTAAATTTTCTGAATAATTGTTTGATTCTTTTCTATTAATATCTTCTGTGGTTATTCTTCCACCTAATCCTGTAGCAATTATTGAATCAATGTCATTATTTTGTAATTCTTTTTGTGCTGCTTTAGTTGTTTGAGGCCCATTTTCTAATAAATTATATATATCTCTTTCGATAATTCTTCCATCTGGTCCCGTTCCTTTTGCATAACTAAATTCGATTCCCTTATCTTGAGCAAGTCTTTTTGCTCTTGGAGAAATTTTGATAATGCCTTCTTCATTATTATTAATTGACGTATCCACAGATAATTGTTGAACTTCTTTTTTTTCTGTAGTTTCTTCTTCGTTACTATCTTCATATTTTTCAATATTTTCTTCTGTGATAATACCACTTAAATCTTCTCCATTTTCTCCAATAATACAAACAGGATTTAACACCTCACATGCATCACCTTCGTCATACAATCGTTTTAATAATACTCCCTCATATTCTGACTCTACTTCCATAGAAGATTTATCAGTTTCAAGAGAAAATAATTTATCTCCAACATTTACTTTGTCACCAACATTCTTATTCCACGAACTAATCAAGTTACTAGTTTCGTTCAATCCAATCTGAGGCATATTTACTATATTTGCCATTGGTTAACTCCTTTCTTATTTTTGAAGTATTCTTTTTGCTGTAGTTTCATCTGTTACTATTACATCAATAATTCCCGACTTAAGAACAGCCTTTATCGATTCTGATTTTTCCCGTCCTGTAGCAACCGCTACAACACATGATATATTTTTAAGATCATCAAAATTTATACCCAGCACCCTATTGTTAATAGATGTATTACACAAACCTCCGTCCTTATCAACGAACATTCCGCAAACTTCCCCTACTGCACCATCTATTTTTAATTCATTTAAATCTTCTTTACTTAAGTAGTTTGACATTACTAGAGTTGATTCTTCGCTTACTTCTCCAATCCCTACTACTGCTAATGTACATAATCTTTGAGTTTCAAAAATATTGGAAATATTCCCATCACTCATAATAGCTTTTTTTATTTCGATATTATCCACTATAGCAGGTGTAGGTAATAATAATATTTCTCCTTGAAAAGAATTTGCAAGATTTCTAACTATCACATCTCCGCTTACATCACTTGATCCAATATTTCCTAACAGTTGAACAATCTTAACTTCTTTTTTTATTTCTGATACTTTATCAGTGACATGTTTTAGCGTTCTCCCCCATGCAATTCCAATAATGTCTTTATCATTTACTTTTTCTTTAAATATCTGTGCAACGGTATTAGTAACATCTTTATAAACTAAATCACACGACTTTCCTTTAGAAGATATTATTACAGCTTCTTCTAATTCATATTTTTCTTCAATTTCTGATTCAAGTTTAATACAATTATCTGTTGGATACTTAATCTCAATTTGTACTATTCCCCTATTTTTTGCTTCGGATAATAATCTAGAAACCTTGACTCTAGAAATCTTTAATTTATTTGCTATTTGTTGTTGATTCATGTTTTGGTTGTAGTATAGTTCAGCAACTTTTACCAATAAATTCTTTGAATAATCCATATCATAACCCCCTATGACAACTAGTTTCTCATACTATTATAAATCAAACTGTACAAATGTTCAACAATGATATTTTGTTATATTAGAAAACGTTGCACTGGCTCCTTTAACTTGTTAAAATTTAGAATTACAGTATCTATATCTCATTTTAGTGTAATAATATTATTTGCGCTTAGTATAGATAAGCTCTTTCTACACAGTGAAACATCTCTAATATCTAGATGTTTCTTAGATTTTACTGTATTTCTCTCTTAATGACAGACTTAAAAAAGTTTAGCACTCTTCACAAATAAAAAAGATGCATAAAGCATCATAAAGTAAATCTATTTAATTATTTCTACGACTAACTATGTATTAAAAAACATAGTGTGCTAATAATCATTATCCATTAATATCTTATGTAGCTCATGAATTAAATTCAACATAAAAATTTATTACCAATAATTATCTAATTTGCTTTGATTTATTATTCCATAATTTTTATAGAATAATTCATTGTATTTAGTATTTTACTGATGGTATATTTTATATAATTAATTATTTTCATACCCTTTTTGTACTTATATTTTTTAAACGTTCTACACGTATTTTACGTGAAAATTAGTTTAAATAATTTTCATTTATTAAAATAATTATTTATAGCTTTAACCATTTTTTTAGCAAATGCGTACTGGTTTTCTTCATTGCTTATTTGTATAGCTTCATCTTTATTACTTACAAAACCAGCCTCAATCAGAATACTAGGCATGTTGGTAGTTCTAGTTATTCTTAGGTCATTATCCATTATTGTTTTATCCTTAGTATCTCTTAACGGCTTCATATACTCTAACTTTATCAACTCGTCATATAATAATTCTGCAAATTCTTTGCTCTTTAACACAACCTCATCTGGGGTTTTATCCCTTACATAATAATTATCTACACCACTAATTAATTCTTTTTGTACTCCATCATCTTCGTAATAAATATGAGTTCTATCATTAAATATTTCTTCTTTTATATATTTATATTTTATATTTTTATATATTACATAAACTCCTTCGTTATCTATATTAGGTCTATAGCTACTATAATAGATACTATACCCTTTTACACTCTCATCCCAAATCGAATCATGATGAATACTAATAAATAAATCAGGCTCATCAATATTAGCAATTTTACTCCTATCCGTTAGAGAGATATAATCATCTTCATCATTAGGATCATTAGTAAATACTACAGTGTATCCCTCTTCAATAAGTAATTCTTCAATTATTAAAGTCAACCTATTGTTTAATGTAACTTCTCTCCCACCAGTAGAAATGATAGCACCTTTTAAATTAGGAATTTCTCCACCATGTCCTGGATCTAACATGATTTTTATATTATTTGTAGTATTTTTACTTGAATTGAAAATTATAAGAATAGTAACAAAAACTATTATTATAAGTATTGCTATAATGTATTTGAATTTATTTTTCATATCTTACCTCACTATTAACATAGTATTTATATATTTATTATAATTATCTATTTTTAAATTTTCATTATTATATTAAAATAATAACAAAGGAAGTGATGAAATGCATAATTTTTTTATTGAAAATAGAAAATCATTATATTCTCTACTAAAAAACAACAGTATAGTAATACTTTTTTCTGGCAAAGCACCTCACAAATCTAATGATGTATACTACGATTTTGAAGTTAATAGAAACTTTTATTATTTAACAGGAATTCAAAGAGAAAATACTATTTTTATGGCTTTCAAAGCAAATAATAAAATTCAAGAGTTATTATTTATTGAAAAAAATGATCCTGTACTTGAAAAATGGATAGGTAAAAAAATAACTGCCGAAGAAGCTACTAAAATATCAGGCATTGAAAATATTTTTGACGATGATTATTTTAGAATTAAATTAAACAGCATTATTAACTTAATTAGTAATAATATTGAAACTATATATTTTGATTTAGATAAATATGCATGGGATGATACTAACAGTATAGGTTTAAATTTTTCAAATGAGATTCAGTCTAATTATCCTCACTTGAAAATTGAAAACGTCTATAAATTACTTGTGCAACTAAGATCTATTAAAAAAACACAAGAGATAGAATTAATTAAAAAATCAATTGATATAACTAAAGATGGTATTGAATTAATTATAAAACATGCTATTCCCGGGATTAAAGAATGTGAATTAGAAGCATATTTTGATTTTACATTAAAGTCAAAAGGAGTAAAACATGCTTTTAGCACAATTGCTGCATCAGGAAAAAACGCTACCATACTCCATTATGTTAATAATGATCGAATTATTAGCAATAACGAGCTAATTCTCTTTGATTTAGGAGCTAGTATTGATAACTACTGTGCCGATATCTCGAGAACTTTCCCTATAAACGGAATATTTACTCAAAAACAAAAAACAATATATAATATAGTGCTATCTTGCATGAAAATAGTCATAAGCAATATGAAACCGGGAGTTTCTATGAGAGATATTAATATATTAGCAAAAAAAATCTTAGCAAAAGAATGTAAAAAAATTGGTTTAATTAGCTCACTTGATGAAATTGATAAATACTATTATCATAGTATTGGTCATCCTTTAGGATTAGATACTCACGACGTAGGTGATAGAGATATAATTCTTCAACCTGGTATGATTTACACATGTGAACCGGGACTGTATATCGAAGAAGAAAGTATTGGCATTAGAATAGAAGACGATATTCTTATAACTGAAAATGGTAATATAAATTTATCTGATCACATAATTAAAGAAGTTGATGAAATTGAAACATTGTTTAAAGAAATACATGGATAATACCTAGAAACTACCAAATTATAATAAACTCGACACAAGTCGAGCTTATTATATCCTTACATAAACCTTAAATCTCTAAATGATTATATAGTTATATTTAATTTTTATGTAATTAAAAATATTGCAAATTTAAACAACATTTCTTCCAATGATTGAAAACTTTCACCTGCAAACGGAATTGTCTCTTCAGGTATTTCATATTTTTCCATGGTTTCACTAAAATCTAAATAATATTCGCTTTTAATATCCATTATATTTTTAACCTCCTATTTATATACACCATATTCGTGCACAAAATTAAATACTGCTTTTAAATTATTGGGATTAATGTCATTTAGACGCAAAACTGCTTTATCAAGACCAAAGATATATCCGCCTCCAGGTGCCAAATCATCAATTAGTTCTTTAGCCTTATCAATACATGCTTGTTCGCTTCCTATCTTTAATAGTTCAATTGGATATAACCCACTGATAATGTGCCGTTCACCAACTTTTGCTTTAATTTTCTTTGCATCCCCATACTCAAAAATAAATGTTGTCCCTTTTGGAAGTTCGTTCAAATAATCAAGATATCGTTCCCAATCCTCCTCTACCACTATATTAGCTCCAGCTCCAGCTGCAGCAAGCCCATCAACATAAGCTTTAAACGTCGGCCAGTAAAATTTGGTAAAATCCTTTTCTTTCATATAAGAGCCCATATGAAGTGGAATGAATGTCCGATTATAACGGCTAGATACTGGCGAAAGTCCCGCCTTTATGCAAAGTGGCGTTATTGCCTCACAAGCTGCAATAACTTTATCAGGGCATCTTCGCATATCAGAAAAGATTCCAGTAAATGAGCGGAGTTGATCTGCTATATTATCTAATGGTTCTGCTACTGCATTTGCTGCTAAAGTGTAAGTACTTCTGCCATATTTTTTTGCAATACTCTCACCTCCGACGCCTAATTGACCCATTGTAGAAAAGAAGGTGAAAAAGGCTTTTGCAAGAACCTTTTGTCCTTCAAAACCAGTACGATTTAGCCCAGGGTAAATTCTAGGTAGAATTGTATCCCATAATGTTTTTAATGGATTAGCAATAAAAGCATCATAATCTTCAACTTCCATCCCCTTTACTTCTGGGTGTTGAAGAAAACCATCAGAGCCCATAAGAAAATTCCTTGCTTCTAAAATTTTATAAAGTTGTGGAATACGAATAGTAATTCCAATAACCGTATCGCCATCGAAATCTTGAGTAGCTTTATCCAATGCTTCAAGAGTTTTTTCTACACTGTATTGTTCTTTTTTTAAACTAAATCCTGCATACTCAAGACAAAATGCATTGTCAATATTGCATAAAATTGGTACACGTGCAGGCAGTTTTCCATCACAAACATTCTCAAACAGTTGATTAGCTTCAATTGTTTTTTGTGGTAAGTTAACAGTATTCATATTATTTCACCCATCCTTGAGATATTTTAACCCCTTCAGCTGCGTTCGTAGTAAACGCATCTGCTCCGATATGTTCGCAAGCTTCTTTTGTTACTGGATTTCCTCCAATAATAATTTTAACTCTGTCACGAAGTCCTGCCTCTTTAAGACCATCAACAGTACCTTTCATTGCTTCAAGTGCCAAAGTAAGGACCCCGCTCATTCCAATGATATTAGGATTAACTTCTTTAATTTTATTCACAAAAGCGTGAACTGGCTGATCAATACCTATATCATACACTTCAAATCCGGCTGCCTCAGACATACTTTTGAAAATATTTTTGCCAATATCGTGCAAATCTCCATGAACTGTACCTAATACAATTGTACCCGTTTTGGATGCACTATCAGTTCCAATTGCAGGTTTTAAGATGTTAATTGATTCTGTTAATAATTCTCCTGCAAATATTAAATCACCGACAAAATACTCTCCTTTTTCAAACAAATCTCCTACTACTGTCATCCCCTCCTGACATGCTACAACTGCATTTTGCGCTTCTTTTTCAGAAGGATTAGATTTAACAAATTCATTTAACATCTCCAGTGTTTTTTCTTCCTCAAGCTCACCAACTGATTGTGTTAATGCTTGAAAATTCACCATTGTAGAACCTCCTTATCATTTTTGCGACGCGTTGCAATTTCAATTATACTGTGTAACTCAATTTTTGTCAATAAATTAATAATATATTTTCATAATTTTATAATATCTATTCTCCTGTTATGCGATTAAAGCGCCAAACATATAATCGCATGGCAATCGCATGAAAAAAAAGCAACTCAATACTTGGTTTCATAATATATCTAGGCGTATTATTAATACAATTACAAACACGCTTACGCTAACACCAATGGAAAGAACTCGAAGAGAAGCTAATGTTTCGCTATTGTATTAATAATACGCCTATAGACTCTAGATAGTATTTTGCTTTGATCAAAGATTATAAAATATTTGTAGAATCCTATGATGAGAAAAACCAGTTTTAGGTATATTAAAATAAAAAGTACATTAGAGTTATTAATTATCATAATATAACAAAAAGGATTTTAGAAACTAAGGAAGATGAAAAATTAAATTTTCAACAAAATAATATCGAACTTAAATACTGATTATAAGGCGGTTATTAATGCCGCTAAATATTCAATTAATAATAGTATAGTTGAAGGAAATGTTGGTAAGATGAAAAAATCAAACATGCTATGTATGGAAAAGCTAATACTAATCTTTTAAAAAACAAGGTAATTTTTCAGTCGAATTTTTTTAGCTTTAAATAAACCATTTATCGTAAGAGGCACTTTTTGATTAACATATATACCACAGAGTATTAAATAAAAAACTACGTGTTTCAAACGAAACTCTTGATAATATAACAATAATAAATAAAGGGAAAAAAACTTTGGCAAGCGAAATGCTCAAATCCTTCCGTGGCGCTTAATTGATAATCAGGGGAAAGTATTTTTTTTCCGAAAGTAAATTGACACGATCATAATCGTATGTATTATTGTAATTTTATTAAAATATAGTTATAATATATGTATCAAAAATTTTATAAATTTATCAGGAGATAATATATGGCAAATTTAAGTACCAAGGAACTAATACTTCAAGTATCTAAGGAATTATTCTATAATCAGGGATATATAAAGACAACAATTCGTCAAATAAGAATAGGGGCTAGCAACCAAAATATTCACTATTATTATAAAAACAAAAAAGATCTTGCTGCAGCAATATATGAAGGCTACTTAATGCATATACGAAGTGAAATTCTAAATTACAATATTCCAGAACTTACAGATAATTTCCTGTTATATTTTGTTATGCATATTAAAGTATACAAACACATCCTTAAAGATCCACATAACAGAAAGTATTATATTGAATCAATGAAAGATAGCCAATTAGAGTATATAAAAATTATTTTTGATAAAGAATTTGATCAAGTTACAGATATTGCTAAGAAAAATTATGAAAAAGTTCTAACAATAGATACAATGAAATATTATGCAATGGTAGTGCTTTCATGCCAAGAGGCTGTTTTTACAAACTATTTTGAGGGTAATCTTAATTTCTCTTTAGATGAAATAATAAAGATGATACTAGAACTTGTGCCACAGCTTTTTGGTGTTAGTGAAGAAATCACAAAAGAATATTATGAAAAAGCACAAAATATTACTTCTGTGATAGATTTAAGTCATATCAAGCTATTAATATAGAATTAAATGTGTAAAACTTGTACTTTTATAAATGTCAACATAAAAATGCAAACTTTCGATCATAAATAAATTGTAACAACAATAGCCATCCCTACCCTTTGCCCAGTAAAATTAATTTTTCTCATCATAGGATTCTACTAATTTTCACAAAGCTATAATTAATAAAATAATATATTACATATACAACAGTTTTTAATAGATTAGCAAACATTTGATTCTCCTAATTAAAAAAATAAAAAATCAAAGATTATCGGATGCATGAACACATCAAGTTCCTATCATTTAGATTCTCTTTTTCTTCTTTTGTTTAATGTTAGCTTAAACGCGTTTATTATTTTCTAATGTCCCTGCATTTGCCCTTACAACCCTATCATTTAATCCAAGATCTTTTATTTTTTGTATGTTTTTATATCCTGCATTATTTAATAGCTTCATTACTTCAATACTCTGATTATACCCTATCTCAAAAATAACCAGGGCGTTTTTACATAGATATTCTTTCGATTGTTTAATAATTTTTCTATAATATAACAAACCATCATCCCCTCCATCTAGAGCAATTTGTGGTTCATATTCTTTTACTTCTTTCTGTAAATAGCTTATTTCATTGGTAGGTATATACGGAGGATTAGATATAATAATATCGTATTTTCCTTTCACTAATGTATCTAAACAATCACTTTGACAGTAATTAACTTGTTTTGATACTCCAATATTATTAGCATTTATTTTTGCAATTTTTAATGCATTATTTGAAATATCTGATAAAGTCACTTTGCTTTTGTGAATATACTTGGCAATTGATAACCCTATTGCTCCACTTCCTGTGCCAATATCTAATATGTTTATATGCTCTTTTTGCATATTATTACAGTACTTAATAACATATTCTACTAATATCTCAGTATCGGGCCTAGGTATTAACACATTCTTATTTACATAATAATTCAACCCCATAAATTCTTGATTCTCGACAATATATGCTACTGGTTCACCATTTAATCTTCTCAAAATCAACTTATTAAATTTATTAATAGTTACCTCATTAAGTTTTTCATTACTATTGATTATCAAGTATGAACGATCTACTCCTAATAGATATGATAATATCACTTCACAATCTAATCTGGGTGTTGGAATGCTGTTCTTTTTAATTATTTGTGTAGCTTTAACTAATACATCAAATATTGAAGTCAAAGTAATCCCTCCTTATTTGCATTAATTAACAAAAATAATACTTTTAAAACAAGTTCAGTACCCTGAAATTTTACAAATAGTTCACTTTTAATACTTCTAATAAACTAACTTACTTAAGGTAATTACGCATATACGAAAATGCATCACCATGGAGGTCCAAGGAGTTTAGACTTAGGTTCGAATATACACCATTACCTTAACTAATCAATCATAGTTATCTTAGATATTCTATACATAAAAAATCAGTTGCTATGCAACTGATTTATTCTTCATCATCTTTTATGCCATATTTTTTCTTAAATCTATCTACTCTACCGCCTGTATCTATTAGCTTTTGCTTTCCAGTAAAGAAAGGGTGACAAGCAGAACAAATTTCCACCTTTAATTCTTCTTTTATAGAACCTGTTTCAAAGGTATTCCCACAAGCACATTTTACAATAGACTTCTTATAATTTGGATGAATTCCTTCCTTCATTGCATTCACCTCTTTCCTAACAATAATTATATCATATATATATTTTCACATATTAAACGCTTAATTATTCTATCACTTTTTTCTCTACATAGCAAATACTTTTTACAAATTGTATTTAGAAATAAAAAAGTTTATAAAATCTTTATTACTCTTTGTTTTAGATAAAGTATCTATTATTTTTTCCGTTATATCCGCATTTGACGAATTACTAAATAATTTACGTATACCAAATACTAGTCTTAATTCATCTGCATTTAACAATTTATCTTCTCTTCTTGTCCCAGATTTATATATATCAATAGCAGGAAATATTCTTTTCTCAGCTAAACTTCTATCTAAATGCAACTCCATGTTACCCGTTCCTTTAAACTCCTCAAATATAACATCATCCATTCTACTTCCTGTGTCTATTAAAGCTGTAGATAATATGGTTAAACTACCTCCATCTTCAATATTTCTAGCTGCGCCAAAGAATTTTTTAGGTAAATATAATGCTTCTGGATCAAGCCCTCCTGTCAAAGTCCTTCCAGAAGGTGGAACTACTAAATTATTTCCTCTAGCAAATCTTGTTAAACTATCCATTAGAATTACAACATCTTTTCCTTGTTCAACAAGCCTTTTTCCTCTTTCTAAAACAATTTCCGCTACTTTTATATGGTTTGATGGCAATTGATCAAATGTAGAAAATACCACATCACCTTTAATTGACCTTATCATATCTGTTACTTCTTCAGGTCTTTCATCTATCAATAGTACTATAAGTTCTACTTCCGGATGATTTTTAGATATGGAATTTGCTATCTGTTTTAATAAGATTGTTTTACCAGCTTTAGGAGCAGCTACAATCATCCCTCTCTGACCTTTTCCAACTGGAGCAAATAAATCAATTATTCTTGTAGAATTAACTTTACTACTAGTTTCTAACTTGATACGCTGGTCTGGGAAAATAGGAATAAGCTTTTCAAAGTTTGGTCTATTAACTACTTTTTCAGGTATATCACCATTTACTGTCTCAACATATAATAAAGCGTCAAATTTTTCTCCTTCATTAGGTATTCTAATTTTTCCTACTATTTTATCCCCTGTCCTTAATCTGAATCTTCTTATTTGAGAAGGAGAAACATAAATATCATTTTCTCCAGATAAGTAATTATTAGTTCTTAAAAAACCAAATCCATCAGGATTTATATCTAATATACCTAGTTGTGATCTACTATATCTAGTCATGTCTTTCTTGTCAGGATTACTCATAAGATTTTCTTCTTCTTTAAGTATCTCACTAGTATTTTTGCCGTTAACACTCTCTACATAGAGCATAGCAAAATATTTTTCTCCAGATTTTGGGCTTCTAACCTTGCCTTTTATTTCGTTGCCTGACTCTAATTTAAATTTTTGAATCTGTGAAGCTGAGACATAAACGTATTCATCAGGTGAGACCATTGAATCATTTTTTAAAAATCCGAATCCTTCAGGTAAAATTTGTAGATTCCCTTTTAGATCAAAAGCATCATGTATATTGTCTTTAAGTTTAGAATATTTAGAATTTGTTTCTTCCTTTTTAGATAATTTTTTTTGTATTTCTTCTATAAGTTCTTGTTTCTTATACTTAGTAATATTACTTATACCTAATTCTTTCGCTTTATTTCTTAATTGCAAAACCGTCATGCTGTCAATGTTTTCATTATTCAAGTAAGCACCTCCAATATTTATTTAATTTTAAATTTATTACTCGGACTGAAGAAAGACAATTTAATTTATAAATAAAAATAATATCTCATTATTATATACAGTACATATGTTAACCAAAATAGACGAATTTAAAACGAGAAGTCATTCTGAATTAGAATATTTAAATGACATTTCTATTATAATATATCAAAAATATTTTTGTTGTCAATAAAAATTATACACTTTTTTAATATATTGATATATAAATTGTTTTATTAATATTATTATATCACATAATAACATTTTACAGACATTAAACAATATCTTAAACAAAAAAAATACTATAACTCCAACTTTCATACAAAAATAAACTACTTTTTTTTCATCTTGTATATGTTGTAATTATTAATTCTTTTATCCACATAATCAACAATTAATAATATTAAGTTCTTGTTAATAACTTTAGTATACCTTAATGATTTTATATACAATATAATGTCTTTTCCACAAATACATGGAGTTATTCACCGACTTATCCACATTACCAACAATAAAACATTGATTTATCCACAATTTTGTATTGTTTTTTCCTTTTTATTATTATTCATGAATGTAAAAAAACACCTCAAGATTGAGGTGTTTTCACTATTTTTGCAACTTTGCTACTTTAATAAATTCCCTAAACAAAGGATGTGCTTTATTTGGTCTTGATTTAAATTCAGGATGTGCTTGTGTAGCTACATACCATGGATGATTTTTTAATTCTATCATTTCTACTAATACTCTATCTGGAGAAACACCACTAATGATCATCCCTTTTTCCTCTAAATCACTTCTAAATATGTTATTTACTTCATATCTATGTCTATGTCTTTCATTAATCAATTCTTCATTATAAGCTTCATATGCTTTTGTACCTTCTTTTATTTTACATGGATACAATCCCAATCTCATTGTACCACCTTTATTATCTATTTCTTTTTGCTCAGGCATAATATCTATTACAGGATATGGTGTATTTGAATCTAATTCAGAACTATGAGCTCCTTTTAATCCTACTACATTTCTAGCAAATTCTATTACAGCTATTTGCAAACCTAAACACAATCCTAAATACGGCACTTTATTTATCCTTGCATATTTTGCAGCTAATATTTTCCCTTCTACTCCTCTATGTCCAAAACCACCTGGTACAATTATGCCATTAATACCATCAAAAAAGTTCTTAACATTTTCTTCATTGATTTCCTCAGAGTGTACCCATTTAATCTCGACTTCACAATCGTTTGCTATACCTCCATGTTTTAAAGCTTCTGCAACTGATAAATATGCATCATGTAATTCAACATATTTTCCTACAAGAGCAATTTTCACTTTATCTTTTAGACTCTTAGATTTTTCAACCATTGTAATCCAATCTGTTAAATTTACTTCATTACATTTTATTGATAATTTTTCGCAAACTAATTCAGCAAGACCTTCTTTTTCTAGCAACAGAGGTACCTCGTATAATTCTGAAGCATCTCTATTTTGGATCACTGCTTTAGACTCTATATTACAAAACAAGCTAATCTTCTCTTTTATTGATT
Source organism: Eubacteriaceae bacterium (assembly GCA_049366695.1). Taxonomy (GTDB): domain Bacteria; phylum Bacillota; class Clostridia; order Eubacteriales; family Alkalibacteraceae; genus JBMNCR01. The sequence continues at coordinate 27,253 of JBMNCR010000012.1, read as the reverse complement.
CATTTATTTCTTTCTCAGACCTAAGTATAATTATATCTGGCTGTATTCCCAGACTACGTAATTCTTTTACACTATGTTGAGTTGGTTTAGTTTTCAACTCTCCAGCTTTACTTAAATAAGGTAGTAAAGTAACATGTATAAATATTACGTTACTATGTCCTAAATCATTCTGCAGCTGCCTAATAGCTTCTAAAAAGGGTAAACTTTCAATATCCCCAACTGTTCCACCAATTTCAGTTATTACCACATCTGGAGATGATTCTTGCCCTACTCTTAATATACTTTCTTTTATTTCATTAGTAATATGCGGGATTACTTGTACAGTCCCACCTAAATAATCACCTTTTCTTTCTTTAGAAATAACAGACCAATATATTTTACCTGTAGTTACATTACTCCATTTAGATAAGTTATCATCAATAAATCTTTCATAATGACCTAAATCTAAATCTGTTTCCGCTCCATCGTCTGTAACAAAAACTTCTCCATGCTGATAAGGACTCATAGTTCCAGGATCATAATTAATGTACGGATCAAATTTTTGAACAGATACTTTTAAACCTCTATCTTTTAACAATCTTCCTAAAGATGCTGCTGTTATACCCTTACCTAAAGAAGAAACAACTCCACCAGTTACAAAAATATATTTGATACTCATCTAAAACCTCCATAATAAATTCCTAATACACAACTCATATATTTTAAAGATAAATTCTAATCATGTCAATAATTATATAATTAAATTTTCTATCATTCAATTAAATCTTTAAATTTACTGTTATACTTAAACATTATAAATATAAGTATTATGTATATTGTCAATGATATTCCAATAGTTTTATAATCATTATTTATTGATCCTGCTCCAATTAAAACAGTTATTAATGTTCCCGGCATTCTTCCTAATAGTAACATAATAAAAAACAATTTATAATCCATTTTTGATAATCCTGCAATAAAACACAATATATCGTCAGGAACAAAAGGAATCAAAAAAACAACAAATAAACCTTTCCCAAACCTTCCATGACTTTTTTTTTCATATTTTTCAAGGGTTGATTCTTTTATTATTCTTTTTACAAGGGGCTTTCCATATCTACGAGCTAAATAAAAATCAATTGTTGAACCAAGTATTATAGCAGAACCACTAAGTATAAAACCAAAAAATATTCCAAATAATCCTCCACTTACAAGTCCAGTAATATTCCCCGGAATGGGAGCAATAACCACTTGAAGAGTTTGAATTACAAAAAATATTATCGGAGTTAATAAACCAAATGATAATAAATAATTTTTTAATCCTTCAACAGATTTCAACTTATTCGAAATATCAGCTAATTGCCCACTATTGGATGCATATACAACAAAAAATATACATATCAGAATTATAATAAAAAATGTAATGGTTTTCTTTTTACTCATTGATATATTTATCCTTTTTTATTCTTAATAATAAAGGATGGGTAAACCCATCCTTTCAGACTTTTGAAAAAGTCCTAATCTCTGAGTTGATGCCTTCACTGTGATAATCACTTATGAGAGCTATACGCTCCATTTCAGACACGACTTGAAGTTCAGTTTTTTCAAAACTCTCAGTTTGTTAAGTATTTCAACAACCTCAATGGATGTGTAAATCCATCCATTGTTTTTATTTTCTTGATATAGATTTTTTTGCTGCTTCTACAATTTCCTTTGAGGTCAATCCATATTTTTTAAGAAGTTCCGCTGGGGTTCCTGATTCTCCAAATGTATCTTTAACACCAACTTTCTCTAATGGCGCATAAATGTCTTTTACTAATACATCTGCCACAGCACTACCAAGTCCACCTATTATACTGTGTTCTTCAGCAGTTACGATAGCACCTGTATCTTTTGCAGCATTTATTACTGCTTCTTCATCCAATGGTTTAATAGAGCTCATGTTAATTACCCTAGCTGCAATTCCCTGTTTTTCTAACTCTTCTTTAGCTTTAATTGCTTCAGCTACCATTATTCCAATAGCTATAATAGTTACGTCTTTACCATCGGCTAACTGAACAGATTTACCAATTTCAAATTTATAATCTTCATTTAGTATTACTGGTAAATTTGGTCTTCCTAATCTAATATAAACCGGCCCATTATACTCAACTACAGCTTTTATCATCTTGTCAGTTTCAACAGCATCTGCTGGGCAAAGCACTGTCATATTTGGCAACGAACGCATAATTGCTATATCTTCAATTGACTGGTGTGTAGCACCATCTTCTCCTACAGTTAATCCAGAATGTGTAACAGCAACTTTAACATTTAACTTAGGATAACATATAGAGTTTCTAATTATTTCAAATGCTCTACCAGCACCAAATACTGCAAATGTTGAAGCAAAAGGTATTTTCCCTGCAGCTGCTAATCCTGCAGCAACACCCAGAAGGTTTTGTTCAGCTATTCCACAGTTAAAGTGTCTCTCTGGAAATACTTTGCCAAATGTAGCTGTATTTGTAGATTTTGATAAGTCTGCATCAAGTACAACTATATCTTTATTTGTTTTTCCTAATTCAGCTAATGCATTACCATATGCTACTCTTGTAGCTATTTGATTAGTCATTATAGCGTACCTCCTAACTCTTCTATTGCTTGTTTTGTTTGCTCTTCATTAGGCGCAGAACCATGCCAACCCACTTGATCCTCCATAAATGATACACCTTTACCTTTTATTGTTTTGCATATTATTACATTAGGTTTTCCTTTTACTATCTTCTTTAACCCTTCTCTTATTTCATCAATATTATGTCCGTCTGATACTTTGATTACATTCCAATTAAAAGCTTCAAACTTAGCATCAATAGGCTCTGGTCCTAGTACATCACATATCTTACCATCGATTTGAAGTCCATTATTATCTACAAAAGCTACTAAATTATCAAGTTTATAATGTCCTGCTGACATAGCAGCCTCCCATATCATACCTTCTTGCAATTCTCCATCACCAAGTAAAGCATAAACTTTATAATCTTTTTTATCTAATTTACCAGCTATAGCCATGCCTGCAGCTGCAGACAACCCTTGTCCTAGAGAACCTGAGGTCATATCAACTCCAGGAGTATGTTTCATATCAGGATGACCTTGAAGATTACTATTGATTTTTCTAAAAGTTAATAATTCCTCTTTTTCAAAAAAACCTCTCTCAGCCAAAGTTGCATAAAATACTGGTGACGCATGACCCTTTGACAACACAAATCTATCCCTATCAGGGTTTTTAGCATCTTGAGGATTTACATTCATTATTTCAAAAAACAGTAAGGATAAAATTTCTACTGCTGATAAAGATCCTCCTGGATGACCAGATTTTGCATTGGATATTTGCTTAATAATGCTTTGTCTAATGTTACTAGTTATAGTATTAAATTCTACCATTTAGTGCCCTCCTTATTTTTTATCTATATTTTTAAAACCTTCGCCCAATACTTCGTGGACATCGGCTAATATAACAAACGCATTGATATCTATAGATTTAATTATTTCCTTCATTTTATAAATTTGAGACCTATTAACAATACAAAATATTACATTCGTATCCTGTTTTGTATACATCCCAGTTCCTTTTAAAATTGTAACTCCTCTATCTAATTCATCTATTATAGTATGCGCAATTTTTTCATAATCCTTTGATATAATGTAAAAAGCTTTAGCATAATTTATCCCTTCTATAATTAAATCAATTATTCGCATATTTATATAAATTGTTAATATAGAATATAACGCTATTTCTACCTGTTTAAAAGCTACTCCAGCAATAATTACTACTATAAAATCAATTATTAACAGCCACGTTCCTATTGAAATATCTGTAAAAAAGCTATTCAATAAAGTTGCTAATAAATCAGTCCCTCCAGTAGTTCCTCCAAATCTAAATATTATCCCCATTCCAATACCTAGCAATAATCCACCAAAAACTGAAGCTAAAAACAGATCTTTGGTAAGTGGCGGTGTTTTAACAATAAAATCTATACATATTGAAAAAAAAACTGTGCCAAAAAAACTTTTTATTCCAAATTTAGCACCTAATAGTTTAATTGAAATGAAAAAGAGTGGCAATGTTAAAATCAAAGTTATTATACCTATGGGAAAACTAGTGAAATAATAAATTACTGTAGCCAGTCCACTAAATCCACCTGGTGCTATTTTGTTGGGCACTGAAAATGAATTAAATGCCAATGCCATGATTATACTTCCAAATGCAATACCAATATAATCGATTATTTTTTTAAATATTCCTTTTAATCTTAATACCATATTAGTACTCCTTTGATTATACTCCGCTATTATACCATAACATCTGCTCATATTATATGGATTATATAAAATGTAATCGTAGTCAATTTTTTATTTTTTTTAATAATGTAAATTAGAGAAAAAATAAATATTTTCTTCCAAAATGAGCATAAGTCTCAACTTCTGCGTTATTATAAAAACCCAACAGATTGACGTATATCTCAATACGTTGCCTCCGTTGGGTTTTATTATTCCTCGAGATTAAACTTTCTCCACAGTCTGTAATCATGTTTACCTTATTACAAGATAGAAGAAAATCAATAAATATTTCCTTCTAGAAATTTACCATTCCAAAACTAATCTGAAGAGCCTCGTTAACTTGATCCATTACATCATCATTTAAATGACCAATTTTTTCTCTTAGTCTTTTTTTATCTATTGTTCTGATCTGCTCTAATAAAACCACAGAATCTTTACTCAATCCAAATTCAGCTGCATTTATTTCTATATGCGTTGGTAATTTTGATTTATTTATTTGTGATGTTATCGCAGATACAATGATAGTAGGACTATATTTATTTCCAACATTATTCTGAAGAACAAGAACAGGTCTAATACCTCCTTGTTCTGAACCGATTACCGGGCTTAAATCTGCATAATAAACGTCTCCACGTTTGACATTCACCCTATTCACTCTCCGTTATTAATATTACAATTTTTAATACTAAAGGAAAAAAAATTGGTTATTATACTATAAATAAGTTTTTCTTAAATTCTTGCTTTTGTATAGAAAAAGAGTTTTTCGAATATGTTATTTAATGCATAACTCCTTAAACCTTTAGTTCTTATAATATTTTATAAATATTCATACTAATTCGTTCCCAAAAATACAAGAAATAAGAAAAGTGAGTGATATGTAAATTCTCTCAATTGTATTATGCTCAATCGGTTAAATAATTATCCACTTTTATTAACTTTTTTTGTAAAAAATATAACTTAGGTACTCTTTCTTTTGTCATACACGTAATTTCGTAATTAATTGTATCGATTTTATCCGCAATTTCTTCAATAGCTAGTCCCTCCCCATAAATAATAACTTCATCGCCTACTTTAACATTATTAATATGAGTTACATCTGCCATGCATTGATCCATGCAAATTCTTCCAACTATTTGAGCTCTTTTATCTTTTATTAATACTTCACATTTATTTGACAACAATCTACTGTATCCATCAGCATATCCAACAGGCAAGGTAGCAATTACACGCCTGTCCTGTGCTATATACTTTCTTCCATAACTAACGCTATCTCCCTTGTTTATAACCTTTATGTTTGCTACAGTTGTTTTAAAAGTCTTCACAGGTTTCAAATTAATAATGAATTTATTTACTTCTTTTGATGGATATAATCCATATAACATTATCCCCGGTCTAACGCAATTATAATAACTATCAGGCAAATCAATTATAGCTGCACTATTTGCTAAATGTTTTAAACTAATGTTAATATCTCTTTTTTCCAGCTCCTGAACAACTTCATTAAATATTTCTATTTGCTTATAAGAAAATTTTTTATCTATTTCATCTGCAATAGCAAAATGACTATAAATACCTTCTATTTCTATATTGTTCAAATGATGTATTTCTTCAATAACCTTAATACTATCCGATATTCCTCTAAATCCTAATCTTCCCATACCAGTATCTATTTTAATATGTATTTTTATTTTTCTATTGGCGTCTTCAGATAGTTTCTTAGCAAATATTTTGCTATAGACTGTCGGGGTTAATTCCCATTTGAATAATTGCTGTATACTTTGTTCTGATATATATCCCAATACTAAAATAGGACATGTAACTCCAGCTTTTCTAAGTTGTATTCCTTCATCAACAATTGCAACTGCGAAACGTTTAGCACCAAAACTTATTAAAGCTTTCGCACACTCTACAGCTCCATGCCCATATGCATCAGCTTTAATTACAGGAATAAGATCGATACCCTCTCCCACAGCCTTCTTAATTTCATTATAATTATAGTTCAAATTATCTAAATTGATTTCACACCAAGTGGATCTATGATCCCATTCTTTCAATTTGTAACCTCCTATATATTCGAAAGTATTCTTTCTAATAAATAACTAGAATTTTTTGCTGCATACTCTAAAAATTCGTTATAATTCAACTCTACTTCTTCATCTGCTTTATCAGAGATAGCTCTAATTATTAAAAATGGTATTCCGTTTAGATGACAAACATGAGCTATGGCTCCACCTTCCATCTCTACGCAAAACCCCTCAAAACAGCTATGCAATTCATTTTTTATATCATTATTACCTATTGCTTGATCCCCTGTTAGTATTCTACCTTTATATATTTTAACATTGCCCTCTATATTAATATCTTCTATTAAATTTAGTAATCTTTCATCGGCTTCAAATATACTATTTTCCATTCCTGGAATAGTCCCCTTGGGATCTCCAAATACAGAGGCATCTATATCATGTTGTAAGGTATCTGTGGAAACCACAATATCTCCTACCTCCAATATAGGATGTAGCGCACCAGCTACTCCTGTATTAATAATTATTTCAACGTTATATAGATCAACTAAAATCTGTGCACACATTGCAGCATTAACTTTCCCAATTCCCGATTTAACTAAAACCACTTTCTTCCCATTAATTTCCCCACAATAGAAAGTTAGACTAGATTTTTCTTCTATCTTTTCTATTGTCATCTTTTGTTTCAATAAGACAATTTCTTTTTCCATGGCACCAATAACACCTATATTCATAATCTTCTCCTCCTTTTTTATTTTATATTTGAAAGTATAAATACTATAAATGGAATAGTAATAATTGATAATAATGTTGTTAAAAATATCCCCTCTGATGCTAAATCTGAGTTACCACCATACTGTTTAGAAATAATAGCACAGTTGGCAGCTACCGGCATGCCACTAATTATAACTGGTATACCAATTATTAGTGGATTATCAATTATATTTATTAACACCAACAATAATAATAACGGTATAATAATTAATCTTACAATGGAAATAATATATAACCTCCATTCTAAAAGAATACTTTTTATATCTATATGAGTTAATGAAGCTCCAATAAATATCATTGATAGTGGAGTAGTTAAATCTCCAATAATCGTCAATGGCTGTAATATTAATTCAGGTATTTTTATTGACAAAACATAAAATGTTATTCCTATAATTACTGAAATTAAACCCGGGTTAATAAAGTAATTAATCTTTATTTTTTTTTCATTCTCTTGCATAATAAATATTCCTAATGTAAAAACCAGAAAATTAAAAGGCAAATTATATATCGCTGCATAAAAAATCGCTTCTTTTGAATAAATAGACATAAGTACAGGATATCCTATAAAAGCTACATTTGAGAATATTACCATAAATTGATATACTCCTTTATCTCTCCTATCTTTTGCCTTAATAATTTTTGATATAATTAAGGATAATATAAAAGAAAAAACATAGGCAGATATAGAAATAGTTAATAAAGTTTTTATATCATTTATTTTTTCCGGAGAATATTCTAATTGCATTGAACTTATAATCATGCAAGGTAGCGTTACTTGTAATAAAAATTTAGGAAGATTATCTATAGTACGTTCATTTAATATATCCGATTTCCTACAAAAGTAACCTACAATACCGATTATAAATAGTGTAAGAATTGAATTAAATGCATTTATTAAATTCATAAATTGCTCCTTATTTCATGTAGTTTTTATTCATCTTATTATATATATATTAACTTCTGATTTCAATTTTAAAAATTAAAAATCTATTTATAAGAAGTTTCTACTATTGACTACCTCATTATCTTGCAACTTTTGAAAGCCCTTAAAAAACAGCAATATACCTTGCCTTAAAAATTCAAATCAAGTACTTATAATAGTATGTAATTATCATATAACTATTATAATTTTTTCCTAAATAACCCTTTATATAACTTAGAATATTTATTATATAAATATTCTTGTATATCATTACCAATTATAAAAAAACCAAAAAACAGTTTTTTTATATTAATAAATATATTAAAATAGTATTGCTTACCTTTTTTAAAAAATAATATACGTGGGGAATAAAATACTATGAAAAAATATTATTTATATATACTACTAGTTCGAACAAACACTATAATATCTAGGTTGATACATATTATTAAGAAAGACACATATACTCATGCATCAATATCTTTAGATAAGAATTTAAACAACTTATACAGCTTTGGACGAAGACAAGTATACAATCCTTTTATCGGATGCTTTAAGAAAGAAAATATAACATCAGGATTATATAAAGTATACCATCAATCACCTTGTGAAATACTTGAATTAGAAGTTACTAAAGAACAATATGATAAAGCTTGTGATGTAATTAAACATTTTGTGGAAAACAGTGAGACTTATAAATATAATTATATGGGTTTACTTTATATTTTATTGAATAAAGAAACTACAAATGATAGATTCTTATGTTCTGAATTTGTATACTACGTTTTAAATGAATGTGGAGTTCTTGATTTAAATATTCCTAAAAATCTTGTTAGACCACAAAATTTTCTATCAATAAAAAGTGATAGAATCTTTAAAGGTAAAATAAATAGCTTAAATAATAAACTAACAATTGACAACTACCCTAATTTAGAATCTCTTTCAGCAAATGCACAAGAACAATAAACTATGGGAAATATTTTTATTCCCATGGTTTATTTATAATCTTGATCAATCACTTAATTTAAACTGAAATTTAAAAAAGTGATGCTGATAAATATCTCTCTCCTGTATCTGGTAATATAACAACGATAGTCTTCCCAATATTTTCTTTCGCCAACTTAGTCGCTACCCATAAAGCTGCACCTGAAGATATTCCAGTGAGTAGTCCTTCAGTTTTTGCTAGCCTTTGGCTTGTTTCAAAAGCATCTTTATTATGCACCTTAATAATTTCGTCATAAATATCTGTATCCAAAACTTCTGGAATAAATCCTGCACCTATTCCTTGTATTTTATGTGGACCAGCCTTCCCTCCAGATAGTACAGCAGATTCTAAAGGTTCAACTCCTATTACTTTTACATTAGGATTTTTGGATTTTAAAAATTTTCCAGTACCAGTTATTGTTCCCCCTGTTCCTATACCTGCAACAAAAATATCCACTTTACCATCTGTATCTTCCCAAATTTCAGGGCCTGTTGTCAACGCATGTATATGAGGATTAGCAGGATTTGAAAATTGAGCTGGCACAAATGAATTTGGTATTTCTTTTGCTAATAATTCAGCTTTATCAATAGCCCCCTTCATTCCTTTTTCTCCTTTAGTTAGTACAATTTCAGCTCCATAAGCTTTTAGCAAATTCCTTCTTTCTATACTCATAGTCTCTGGCATAGTAAGAATAATTCGATATCCTCTCGTTGCCGCAACAGATGCTAGCCCTATTCCAGTATTGCCACTTGTAGGCTCAATAATGACAGAATCTGTCCCTAATAAACCCTTTTCTTCAGCATCATCAATCATTGCCTTTGCTATTCTATCTTTTACACTACCAGCTGGGTTAAAGTATTCTAATTTTGCCACCAATCTTGCCTTTAGTTTGTTTTGTTCTACATAATTTGAAAGTTCTAATAACGGTGTGTTACCAATTAATTCTGTTATACTTTTATAAATTCGTTCCATTTTATACCTCCTTTTATATTCATTATGTTTATATTTCCTATATGTTTTGTATGTTATGCAAATAATACTGTATATATATTACTTTGTCAATTAATTATTTATAATATATATATGTTTAATATGTTATTGACATCTTTTTTATTATATAATATGATTTTATACATATATTAAATTATGAAAGGGACGATATTAATGAGAATTTCAGCAAAAGGTCGTTACGCTTTAGCAGCTATGATTAACATGGCTCAAAATTATTCTAATGACGGATATACTACCCTTTTAAGTATTTCAGATAAACTAAATATTTCAAAAATATATCTCGAACAAGTTTTTTTTCTACTTAAAAAAAGTGGACTTGTTACCTCAATAAAAGGTGCTCAAGGGGGGTATAAATTACAACGCAATCCTCTAGAAATAACAGCTTATGATATCTTATTACCTATTGAATCCGCTCTGTTTGAAAAAACTAAAGAAACAGTAGATACAACTTTCCCAAATCTCGAACTATCATTACAATTGAGTGTCTTTAGTGTACTGGATGATAAAATAAAAGATACTCTAAGCAAAATTACATTATTAAACTTAGTAAAAGAAACAGAAAAACATCAAACAGATAAAGGTTATATGTTTTATATATAAATAATGTTTAAAATCACTCAAATACCATTATTTACCTTATATAAAAAGTAAAAAATTTATATACACTTGCTCCCTTAAATTTTCAACAAAAGAAATTGCTTTATAATAATATAAATGGGTATGAATTTACTTATTAAAAATCAATACGAAAAAATTTTATATAAAGGACAAATGATAATGAAAAATATGACAATAGTTGTAACTGGAGATGTATGTATCAATACTCTACAATGGATTAAACAGCCTCCAAATAGCCAAGGTTTAAATTGGCAAAAACATTCTAATGTAAATAATAATACTAAAGGTGGAGAATCTCTGCTCTTATCAGACATGGTAAGATTATCTACTAATGCAAAGGTACTTAGCCCCAATATTACAGGAAACAAATGTGATCTTATCCGTTCTACAGTAGAATTAGATTTATTTCCTAAATATAATGAAAACTGTTCAGATAAAGTATATAGGATAAGTAGATTTTTAGGATTTACTGGACCTCCATCAAGTTTAACAAAACTACTTCCTGTTGTTGATGATAATGTCAACGCTGATATGGTCATTATAGATGATGAAAACAATGGCTTTAATATGAGTGAAAAGTATTGGCCTTTAGCATTAAAACAAAAAGATCATTATCCAGTAGTACTTTATAAATTAAATAAGCCTTCAAATACTAATGACCTCTGGTTTCATCTTGAACAAAACCATATAGAAAAAACAGTAGTAATAATTAATTCAGAAGACTTACGATCTCAAGGTGTTAATATTAGTAAGAGTCTTTCATGGGAAAGAACTGCAGAAGATTTTGTATGGCAGCTAAATAACAACCCTAATCTTAGTATTCTTGCAAAATGCAAACATCTAGTAGTACCTTTTGGTCTTGAAGGATGTATATACTATAGAAATAATGATAATCCAAAATCCACACTATATTTTGTACCCTATGAAATAGAAGGAGGATTTGCAAAAAAGATTCAAGGAAATATGTATGGATTGACCTCCTGTTTAGTAGCTGCTCTAGCACGATCAATTGTAGTAGAACCTGCAAGCGCAGATAATCTCTCTCCTTTAATTAGCGAAGGAATAAAAGAAGGCATAGTTGCTGCACAAAATTATTTTATAGAAGGCTTTGGAAAAAAATTAGATCAATTAAAATTTCCTGTTAAATCAATATTTCATGAGAGTTATAAAGAAATAATTATTAAAGAGCATGTTCAAGAAGTAATGATCCCAAACTCTTCAATTAAAGATATTGATAATTTATGGTATATATTAAATGATAAAAGCTCTACTAACTTAGCAGAAATGGCATATAACATTGTGAAAAATGGAGAGGAAAAAACTTTAAGGTATATTCCAATTGCTAGCTTCGGGAGCTTAAAAACTGTAGATCGTATAGAGATTGAAAACTATAGAAGTGTTAAAAAACTAATGAGCGAATACATATCTACTGAAAATACAGTTAGACCTCTATCTATCGCAGTATTTGGAACTCCAGGTTCCGGCAAATCCTATGGAGTAACGGAGGTAGCTACTAGTATTGCACCAAAAAAAATTGTAAAACTCACTTTTAATTTATCGCAGTTCAATAATTCCGATGATTTGATTCGAGCTTTTCATAAAGCTAGGGATTATTCTTTACAAGGTAAGTTACCTCTACTAATATTCGACGAATTTGATTCAGAATATCAAGGAAAATTAGGTTGGTTAAAATATTTTCTAGCACCTATGCAAGATGGAGTCTTTAGAGAAGGAGATAGCGAGCATCCTATAGGTAAAGCAATATTTGTTTTTGCTGGAGGCACTAGTTCAACCTTTAATGAATTTAATGGTGAAACAATTGATAGTATAGAAGAAAAAAATAAATTTAATAAAGATTTTAAAAATTCAAAAGGTTTAGACTTTATCAGTCGTCTACGAGGATATGTAAATATACTAGGACCGAATCCTATATCGGATAATGACCAACTGTATGTAATTAGAAGAGCTATGATGCTTCGTTCTTTAATAAAAAGAAAAACTCCACATCTTTTTAATAGTAATGAAGAAACTCAAATAGATGATGGTGTATTAAGAGCTATGCTAAAAGTTCCTAAATTTAAACATGAGACAAGATCTATGGAAGCGATTTTAGATATGAGTATGCTAAATAAAGTTAATAAATGGGAACAATCTCATTTGCCTTTAAAAGAACAATTGAAATTGCATGTTGACGAAGAAGAATTTATGAAACATTTAATGCACAATGCATTTTTTAGTGAAAACCTTGAACAGCTAGCCTCTTATTTATTTAATGAGTATAACGCAATTGAAGGTAATCATTTGAATTGGAATACTGCAAATAAAGAGAGCAAAAACTTCTATTTAGAGCTTGCTAGAAGTATCCCCGATGCTCTGCTCTGTATTAACTACGATATCGTATCAGTAAACCTAAAGCCTGCAGCTGTTATTTTTACAGATAAAGAATTAGAAACTCTAGCAAAATACGAACATACAAGATGGTTGCTCCACAAGAAAAATAGGGGTTGGAAATTTGATGAAGTATTTGATAAAAAAGAAAGAACAGATCCTCATATCGTATCTTATAATTTATTACCTAATCACAAAAAAGAACAGATATTAAAATTTGTCAACTCTTGGTCAGAGGCACTTTCTAATGTACACTATGCATTAATGCGTTAAAGGTAATGATGTACGCACCTTACCCCTCATGATGATGCATTTTTGTATTTTACGTGTGGCTTTAGGACGAAAATAAAGTAAAATGCGAAAATACGTTGCAGTAGACAGATTCAAATATATATAATTACCATAGACATAAAAACGGATTAGTGAAAAGCTATGTGAGCTTTTCTTCCCTAATCCGTTATTATATTTAGCAATACTACACAATAAATACTCTTTTATTAGCTGTTAAAACGACAATGAAATAGTTTTAACATTGACATGATTTACTTTCTTAATGATTCCGGTACTTTGGGTTGATGTAATACATAAAAACATGCTGTAGATGTACTCAAAGTTGCAAATAACATAGCTAAAGTCATAATCCCTTTAATCAAATAACTTTTTCCATTAATTTTTTTCATTTTTTCTTACCCCTTTTCATTAAATATTGGTAATAATGTCATGGATTGTACAAATACTGCTCCAGTAGCTATAGTTGCATAGTACGTAAGCGTAGGTATTGCTAATGTAACCAAAAATATACTAAATGAAAAACTAACTACAAAGATTCTACTTCTGCGTTTATATAGATCATATTCAGATTTTGATAATGGCTTATTTTCCGTATCCACCGGTGCATACCTAAAGATTAGATATATCGACATAAGACATATCATTACTATCCCTATGGTTTGTATTGATATTTCTACATTAAAAGATTTAATTAAAAAAATAGTTGCAAATGCAAATATAGCATATGTAGTACAACATTTTAGATGGGTAGAAGCATGATATCCACCTGCCCATATTCGAAGGAACCCAAAACACATTATATATACTACTGCCTCAAGCATTACTCCAAATATCCAGGCAACTGATAATAAAAACATACAGCTAAATATTGTAGAAATCACCAACTCTAATCCATATTCGTATACTTCTAAAGGCACTCCTTCTGTATCATTATTATCACCTATGTATCTTGCTATTTTTTTAGACAAAGTTGATATCATAAAAATCACCTTTTATTTAATATTTTTCTTATTCTCAGTATAATAAATATTAAAAAAAAAACAATATATATGTGGTGATTGGATGATTTCTCATGCAAATTGGACAAATTTAGTAAAAAATTGTATTATCTAAATAAGACAATACATAAAATATAATCACTGCTATTTATAATATATAGCAATGATTATCTAATATTTGTTAATCTACATTATTATTGACCACTGTTGTTTTTATAATAAATTCATCATTTGTAGTATCTATTCTCATCTCACCATGGTATTTTTCTATTACTGTCTTAATATTTTTTAATCCTATTCCATGATTTATTTTATCTTGTTTTGTAGTTGCAAATCCTTCGTTTTGCACTTTTATCCTATCTTGATTCATACTATTAATACAGTCAATTAATATATAACCATCTTTTGTAACAATACTTATTTTTATTCTTTTTTCTTCTTCAGAGACATGTTCACATGCTTCTATCGCATTATCCAAAATATTTCCTAATAAAATGGTTATATCGATATCCATAATTTTTATTTCTGAACTTATTTTTGTTTCTACCTTTATATCTATTTTTCTTTTTTCTGCTAGTATTGTCTTCACATATAGTATAGATGAGATGGCAGGATGGTCTATAAACAGCAATTCATTTGCAGTATTGATAGGTTTAGATAATTTATAGATATAATCCTTTGCCTTTTCATACTCATTACATTGAATATACCCACTTATAACCGATAAATGATTTGATATATCATGCTTTATCCCTCTAATATTTTCTACAGTAGCCTCTAACTCCTTATTATATTTGTACTTAATCTCCTTTTGTTGCAATGATAGATTCATCTTCATCTGTTTCTCAGATTCTTTTGATATTCCTTCAAAGATACTTACACATACTATACATACTCCAGCAAAAATGAGTATTAATATATTAAAACTCTGGTATATTTTAGCATATAATTCATCATTAGTATTATATATATTTAATACTAATATCATCATAAAAATAACCAAAATAAATAATGATATTATTTTAAATATTAAGCTCTTATTTGCTTTAATAGACAAATAATACGTACTTTCACGCTTTTTTTGAACATAATATGTTGCCCATAAAAATAAAATAAGTTTAGCTAAAAGTATCGCAATAAATCGTGAAGGTGTATTTTCTCTTATCTCAGATATCTCGATATTTAATATGCTGATTACGAAGAATATTACAGTATTTTCAATAGCCATATTAATTAATATAAAGCAACAAAATGCCATAAGCTTTTTAAATACATCCTCTAGAAATAAAAATAAAATAAAAATATAGATAGTAATATACAAAATTGCTATACGTAAAGCATCACTTATTTCAATAATGCTAAGAACAAAACTTATAATGGTAATTAATAATACCCATAACCAATTATATGTATTAGAAAATTTATTAGTTATTACTGCACGTAAATATTTAAACAAAATTATTGTTTCAATTAAACAAACAGAAAAATCAATAATATTCCATGTAAAATTCATATTATATTCTCTCCTCTAAGTGAATCAAAAAAGATTCTTCTCATTTTTTTTACATTATTTTTACTTACAGGGATTTTATATTTATTTTGTAGATTTAAATAATTATTATTAAGGTTTGTGATTTTATGTTTGTGAATTATATAACCTTGATGGCATTGCAAGAATACAGTATCATTGAGTTGATTCTTAAATCTCTTTATAGAACAGTAATATTCATATATGCTTTCTTCGCAAACAATTCTAATTTGATTTCTTTTTTTCTCTATGTATATCACATCATCATAAGATATGCTTATTAATTCTCCTCCTTTTTTTATAGTAATAGTTCCCCTGTACTTATTTCCATATATTTGACTTATCACTTGAATGCATTCTAAAAAAACACCTCTTAACTTTTCCTTTTCGATTGGTTTAGTAATATAATGAAATGCTCTAACTTCAAAAGCCTTTAAAGCATAACTATCGTGACCAGTTATATAAACAATTATCATCTGTTTATTATAATCCCTTATTATTTTACCAACCTCAATTCCATCCATTAGAGGCATATTTATATCTAAAAACACAATGTTATACTTAAAGGGCACTTTTTTTATCTCGAAAACAAAATCTTGAGGGTTTTGATATCTCTCTACGGTGATTTCTACACTCTTTTCATTACTGAATTCTAGTATGTATTTTTCTAACATTAATAAGATTGAATCTTGATCATCACATAGAGCTATAGTATATTTCACATGCATAATCTCCTTATATCCTTGCATTTTACTTATATTAGATATTCTACATAATGATGGTATTTCCTCTTTTTTTGTTGAATAAATTATTCACTTTCACTACTTCAACAAATTATTACATCTTTATATAATAAGTAACAAAGAAAAAGGTTAACTAACTTTGGATTCATATCATTTTTCAATATCACCGTCTTCATAAACATCTGTAAAAGCTGAAAAAAAGCTTTTTATAGTATCTTGTGGAGCAGGAGTAGTCAAATATGAAATAACCACTAAAGCTACAATAGATAAAATTATTGCCATTGCGCCATAGAACATTCCAAAAGTTGTCCATGTGGGCAAGATATTTAATGCCCATAATGCTGAAAAAACAACACCTACAATAGTTGATACAATAACCCCCCACTTTGTAGCTCTCTTCCAATACAAACATCCGAAATACGCTGGCGTTATACTAGCCATTCCTGCAAAAGAAAATGTTGCAATTTTTAAAATACTTGCCGGTCTTAATAGAACTAATATATAAATAACTATAGAAATTATTATTATGAAAATTTTGCTGATTTTTTTATCTTGGTCATTTGTATTAACTATACCTTTGTTTGTTACAAAAATAGGTTTATAAAAATCCTCAGAAAATATAGAAGACATTGTTAATATCATACCATCCCATGAAGACATAATGGCAGCTAATATACCAGCACCTAGAACACCAATCATCCAATAGGGAGCAAATTGATATGCTAACATGGGAATTATATTTTCAGTCTCAGCACCTTTAAGTCCAGGAATTAAAATTTTTCCCCAAACACCTAGTGCTACAGCAATAAACATAAATATCCCATATAAAACCGGATATGCTTTTACATTCATTTGTAAAGTTTTTGAATTAGCAGCAGACATATTACGAATTAATATATGACCAAATACTCCGTTTGATATGCCTGTTGCCAGCAAGCTAAAAGGTATCCACTGTCCGGCTTTTTGTATGCCTTCTCCTCCTAGAGAAATCATATTTTTAGGAAGTTGCGCTGTAATTGAATTCCCTCCACCAAGAGCTCTATATACAAACAGCAATAAAAGAAACATAGCCATAAACATTAGTGCTCCTTGAAAAATATTTGTCCACGCAGTCCCTTTCATTCCCCCAGCATAAGCAGTCCATGTACAAATCATTAGTATAATCAGAGAACCAAGCCAGTAAGGTATAACTCCATCTGTCAATGTTAGTAAAATATTCCCTGAACCTATCCCTAAAATAAGAATATATGGAATCATTAATGTTATTTGGGCTAGTGCGATAATAAATCTTGGTGCATTATCGTTAAATCTATCGTAAAAAAACTGTACAGGAGTAACATAATTATTCTTACGTGCAAGAAGCCAAGCTCTGTAACCAAAAATATAAAATCCTATTGTAGGAGCAAAAGCAAGTCCTCCAATATATCCCATTGTTGAATAACCTGTATTATACGCTACTCCTGGAATTCCTAATATGCCAAACGCTGTTATTTGTGAACCAAATATAGCCATGGCTAAAGCAACAAACCCTAAAGATCTGCTTGCAGTAAAAATATCAGAAATAGATGTTATGTTCTGGGATTTTGCAGCTTTAACTCCAATTGAAATCGTTATAATAAGATATAAAACAATAATAAATATAGTAAACATTACTGTAGTTGACATATTAACTATCCTTCTTTCTAGTATAATTTAATAAAGAGTATTATTCTTTTGGTGTAGGCCAAGAAATTTTTTGGATAAATGCATGTATTAACGGAATAGCAAATATAGTTATTATCAATCTATACATTAATTCACCCGTCACCCAACCAAAGTAAAAATTTTGCTTCCCCCAATTCCAAAAATCATTGTGCAATATTAACTGCACAACAGCTAAGGCAATTAGAGCAAGAACCACAGAACCACTAGAACTTTTAAAATAATTTCTTTTATTATTATTTTCAGACATCTCTTTACTCCTTTCTATCGCCATATATCTACATCATTCATCAAGATAATTCAAAACATTTATACAATTTAATATCTCCTTATAACTTTTACAGTATACTAAAAAATCTACAGAAGTAATTTGTAAATTTATGTATTTCATAAAAATGTATAACAGTAACATAAATTAATTTAATTTTTTTGTAATTTTAAAATTTAAAAAAACTGCTCAATACGAGCAGTTTAATAATTTGTATATACAGTTACAAATTTTATTGAATAGAAATCACAAACTAAACTATTTCCCGTTTGCACTTCTTGTAATTCAATATAATCGATCCCTACGTTTGTTAGTATACCTTCTCTATCAATAAATGAACCTGTTCCCACAAGAAAATCTACTCTTATATATTTCCCGATAAATTGTCTTAAGTATCCTTGTAAATAATTCTTATTCATAACTGGTGGGACTACCACTGAAGAAGGTGGACTTGGTTGCATCGCCCCGGGGGGCATTGTTTCACCAATTGGTGCACCTGGAGTAACAGTATATCCTTTATCTGGAGTTGTCGATGGTACATATGGAGGTTTCATAGGATAATTATTATTATTATTTTTAATAGTTGCTAATACTTTAGAACTATCTGGAATTACATTCTTTTTCATTATCGACTCCCTTTTTATTTTTTATGTTTGAGCATAACTAGGCGTAGGATCAAAAAAGCAGTGCAACCTTTTTCTAGAGTTAATCACTCCACTTTTATTATACGGAAAATACACAGGGCAATCTGGTTTAAAAGGATTCATATACCACAATGACACATTAAGATTATACGTTTTATTACCTGATAAAGCCCAATCAGCAATGTCATAGTGTATTTGTTCTGGGTTTGCGTTGTATATTGTTTGATAATTTGGCATTCCACCTAATGTTTCTGCGACGCAATCAAATTGTCCTGGTTGGAATATTACCTTTCTTACATCCCCTTGCCCAGTCCTAAGATATTCTCCATAAGCTACGTGTACTCTATTCATTATTACTGTAGCTACGGCTTTCATTCCTAATTCTCCTTCGCCGCCTGCTTCACATTTTATTATTCTCGCTAACAACTCTCTATTTGAGTACGCCATATTTCCTCCTTTTTAAAAAGTGTTATAGTTCATTATATTTTACATATTTTTTTTTGACACAATAAATATATTTAGCATGCTTAATAATTTTTATTAACTTTTGTGTCTGGAAATATTATAATAAAATTATTAGATAAATTTTTTAATCGTATAATATAATTATCAAATTAATTATGAAAGGAGTTATTTGAAATGACAGTTCATATAGAAGCAAAAAAAGGGGATATTGCAAAAACTGTATTGATGCCAGGGGATCCACTAAGAGCTAAATTTATTGCTGAAAAATATTTAGATGAGCATATATGTTTTAACGAAGTAAGAGGGATGTTGGGATATACTGGTACGTATAATGGTAAGAAAATTTCTGTAATGGGTTCAGGTATGGGGATGCCTTCTATTGGTATATATTCTTATGAATTATTTACTGAGTATGATTGTGAAAATTTGATAAGAATTGGTTCCTGTGGTTCATTTCAAGAAAATGTTCACGTAAGAGATGTAATCCTTGCAATGGGTGCATGCACAAATTCTAATTTTTCAAACCAATATTCTTTACCTGGAAGTTTTGCACCATTAGCAAGTTTTGAACTTCTTAGCCAAGCAAAATCAGTTGCTACTTCTAAAAATATTGACGTAAAAATCGGAAATATTTTATCTAGCGACATCTTTTATGACGATAATAAAGATGCTTGGAAAAAATGGGCAAGAATGGGCGTTTTAGCAGTTGAAATGGAAGCCGCAGCATTGTATATGAATGCAGCAAGGCTAGGAAAAAACGCACTGGCGATATTAACTGTCAGCGATAGCTTAGTGACTTCTGAAGTAACCACTGCTGTGGAAAGAGAAAAAACTTTAACAGATATGATAGAAATTGCTTTAGAGCTTACGTAGAAAATCATAAGAAAGAAGTTAAGATTTGTGTTTTCAATTTATTAAACATGAGCATGATTGAAAACACCTTAACTCCCTTAAGGTAATGTATATATTCAATAAATTTAATTAATGTACTTTTAGCATTCTCATTAGTACATTGGTAAGCGTCTCTTTTTCACTATCATTTGCTACATCCCACATTTCTTTTAAAAAACGTTGTTCTTTGTTTTCAGGATCCACATTATTAGCTAAAAAACTGCCTATTTTACTTCCTATTTCAACCATCGTATTATCTGATATTCCTACTTTTTCTCCTACATCAATAGCGTTTCTTAAAATGTTTTTCCAATCATTCCAATTATCCATATTTTTTAATTCCATGTTATAGACCTCCTAAATGTATTATCTTTATATTAAGTATTTTCTAAAACAACATAATTATTTAACTATATATAACTTTTTTTAATTCTTATCTTTAAAATTAATAAATATTCTAATGGATTTTTAATATTCCAGTAATTCATGTTTAATAATATTGCTATAATATATCAATAAATATAAAATAAACACTGAAAGGATTGATAATAAATGAAAAAATTATATAAAAATAAGGCGAATGCAAAAATTAGTGGAGTTTGCCAAGGGATAGCAGAATATTTTGATATTGATCCATCCTTAATCCGTATAGCGTGGACTCTATTAACGCTTCCATCATTTGGTATAGGTATTTTCCTATATTTTATATGTGCCGTAATTTTACCCGATAAAAGCGAAATAGATTTTAATGATTATACAGTTTCAGATATCGACAATGATAATAATAAGTAATTCTTCTCCCGATGTAGTCACCAAAACACATGAGTTTTATCAATGAAAGGAAATAAATATGTTAGACATTTATTATATAGCTAATACAGGTTTTCTAATTCAATGTAATGACAAAAAAGTACTGATAGATGGCATTCACTCAAAAAATGTAGATCCATACCAAAGCGTTGATATTGATACAATGGAAAAAATTATACAAGGAACACCTCCTTTTGATAGTTTAGATTTATTATTATTTACTCATTATCACTGGGATCATTTTGATGGGGAACTTGCAATACAAGCATTAAAAAACAATCCCCATCTTAAACTTTTTTCTACTGAACAAACTATAGATATAATTCGTAGTCAAGCTAGATATGATATGTCAATTGAAAATCAACTAATAAGTGAAAGTATTAACCTTAATGAAACAAAAGATTTTACAATCAATAATATCTCATTTAGTGCTGTATCACTGCTTCACGATGGTGATAAATTTAAAGACGTAACAAATTATGCATATACAGTAAAATTTCATGATGAAACCATATATCATTGTGGAGATGCTAAACCTAGCGAGTATAATTATGAACATACTACTTTGAATTCCCAAAACATATCAATTGCACTATTAGATTTTCCGTATTTATCACTTTTTTCTGGTAGAAAAGTCATAAATAAATATATTAACCCAAAAATAATTTGTATAATGCATCTACCAGATGAAAATAAAGATAAATACAATTGGTTAAAAACTGTTTATAAAAGTGCAGAAAGATACAAAGAAAAATTACCACCTATTACATTATGTAGTGAAAAAAATAAATTTATAGAACTGTAATACATACTACTTTTTCTTTATATGTTTAATAATTTCCTTATATTTCTTTGAGGTCATATACGGAAATGCTTTTGTTAAACGAAACTTACGAGCTTTTTCTTTAAGACTATCAAATCTTAACCATTGTTCTTCAAAAGCAGTTTTTGTTTTTATCTTAATTTCATCTAATTTTTCATTTTTATAATGTAAAGTTAAATATTCATCAAGTCTGTGATACATATTGTAATGCAACTGATCTCTATAAGCTTTTATTTCTTTCAATTTATTTTTTACTTTGTAATTTAGCTCTTCATTAATAAATTCTCGTTTACTCTCCATTTCATCAATAATGTCTAATATATTGTGAGTAATCTGTTTTGATACAGTGTTCATTTGCATAATAATATCTTTAAACGCAAATAATTGTCTTACTGTAATAATAATATCCACAGTAAAATATATATAAAAACAAATTAAAATAAAACTCCCCGCACTTACAGGAATTGCTTTTATCAAATATGTAATAAAAGGATGGACCGTTTTAATTATCAAAACACCACATATTCCCCATATAAGCGAAAACTTTAAGCAAATCAATCCCATAAAATTATACTTTTCATTTGAATAGTCCCACCATCTAGTATTAAAAATCTTCTCAAGTATCCAGCCTGTAATAAATTCAAGTACTGTAGTAGAGATTGCGACTATAATAAATAAAATCAGCACAGAAATCTCAAAGTGCAATTTCGTATTCATTAAGTCCATAAACATAAGAATAATTACAAAACCAACTCCATATATTGGGCAAAATGGTCCGTAAAGAAATCCTCTATTCACGTATTTTCCATTTAAAACATAAGCATATAATACTTCACTCATCCATCCTAAAAATGAATAAATAAAAAGATAAAATAATAAAAAGTATATTGTATTGTGCATTTTTTACTCCTATTCTGTCTGCAATATAATTAGTATTATACTATAAAATTTTGGATGTTTAAAAAATATTTACCCTATATGCGAATGTTTAATCTGTGCAATATTAATAATTTCAAAATACTTGACTGATTATTATAAATCAGACAAATAGAATAATCTAATGCTTTCTATTATAAAAAGAACTTTAAAACATTTTATTCAATATTTACCCACTAACAACTCTTTCATATTTTAAAATATGTGCCTTTTGGATGTAAAAAGTCACTTCCCTACCGTTTTTTTAAATATTATTTTGCATTTTATTATATTTAAGCTTTATTCTATTATACTGATACCCGAGTAAATTTACATTACAATAACCTCTTTTGTTTTAAACTATTAATATTTATTATAATTGAACTAAAGTAGACACAATTCGATAATGAAATTTTAAGTTATCTACTAATCTATGTTATTAAGTCGTAAAATAAAGAAAGTAAGATTAGAAAATAATTCTCTTCATTTTCAGCAAATTTATACCGTTTACGCATAAAATCTGACCGCTTACGCAATCTCGGTAGTATTAAATTCGGATATATTATTGAATAATCAATATAATACAACATATGTATATATTGTATTATATTGATTATTTGTGGATGTCTAATATAAAAACTAATGAAAATAGATTATTGCTTTATTGTTAGTACTTCTTGTGGTTTCAACAACAAGTACTTTTGCAGGTTCATGGAAGAAAACTCATAGGTCGTTTACACAATATTCTTGGTGTGGAATAGCAGTTTTTGTAGCATCAATAGACGGGTGGTACTATGATGCAGTGAGTTATATTAGTAAATATGGTTCAATTGAGTATGCACATGGACAGGTTTGGCTCGGTCTTCATGTAATGAAACAAATTATTGGTCATATAAATCTAAAAATGAAGGTAATTCTTATGTCAAGTCAAAATATGTGCTTGGAATTGCTACAGATAAATTTTCTATTGGAGTACAATCTAGAACTCGTAGAATTTCTGCAACCGCTAAACCATAAATAATTTTAATTAGGCAACTTAATATATTAAGTTGCCTAATTAAATAAAGAAAGGAATGACAATATGCTAGCAGTCTCAATAAATAAGTTATCTAAAACCTATAATAACAAAAATGTATTGAAAAATATTTCATTGGATATTGAAAAAGGAAAAATATATGGAATATTGGGAAAAAATGGCGCAGGCAAAACAACATTGTTAAAGATTATTTGCGGTTTGACGAAAATATCACGCGGTGATATATATGTATTTGGAAAAGTGCCAACTACTGGTAATAATAACATTAATTATTTGTCTGAAAATATTTCTTTATACCTACATTTAACTGCCTATGAAAACTTAAAAATTATTTATCTTATGGAAGGGAAAAAAGTGAATAAAAAAGAAATTTATAATGTTTTAGAAAAAGTATCATTATTACATATGCATAATAAACATGTCCGCACTTTTTCTCTAGGTATGAAGAGAAGGTTACAACTTGCCATGGTTTTATGTACAAATCAAAAAGATTTATTGATCTTGGATGAACCTACAAATGGTCTTGATTTTGATGGAATGGAATGGTTCAAAAGTACAATATCATTTTAAGAAATACTGGAACAACGATAATAATGGCTAGTCACTCTATTAATGAATTAGAAAATATGATAACAAATTATATTATTATAGATAAAGGTAAAATCATAAAAACAAGCAATTGGGAAAATAAAGTTTCATCCAAAAATAGAATTGGTGCTATTATATATTGTACTAAGGAAGAACAAATGCAAATCTCAGGGTTTAATATTGCAGGAATGGAAATATTACGACAAGAAAATGACTTTATTCATATAAAAACATCATTGTCATATAAAAAATTAAATCATTTACTAACAACCAATAACATCTTTCCAGAAGATATAAATATTATTAATAACACGCTTGAAAATATTTATAAACAATCTATAAACGGGAGATAACAATATGATAGAGCATGAATTTATTAAATTTAAAAAAAATAAATCTCTATATGTAATTTTATTTTTTGTTGTAATTTTTATCAGTTTTATGTACATTCAAAAAGCAATTAACATTAATTCAGGATATTATAATGAAAACTTGATATATCCTTCATATTTAATATCCTTCAATCTAGTATTATTCATGACAATAAGCAGCTTGATTATGCCAATCATTGGAGGTTTACTAATTAACAATGAAATAATTTATAATACATGGAATATTGTTTTGATGAAAAATAATCAATACAAGGTTTTATTCTGGAAAATATGTATGTTATTTATATTTAGTATTTTTATTATTTTTTCATTGGTAATTATTAGTATCTTTCTTGGTTTATCTAAAGGCGATTCGTTTATATATCAATTTAATTTGTATCAATTAATATTGCAAATTATGAATGCAATTATATATATTTTTATTGAAGGATTAGTTGGACTAATGTTTACTTTAATATTTAGTAATTACTTTGCAGGTTCACTAGTTTCTCTGTTATTATTAAATTTTGATACTACATTCATGAATACTTCAATTACTGAGAAATTGACTATTAGTTATCAAAAATGGAATCTAATTTCTCAAATTTATAATAATATTGTTGGAGATACTCAATTAATCATAAATACCAATTATACTAGTTCTATCACCTACAGTATTGTTGTAACACTCATAATATATATAATTATCCTATTGATTATTTGCATATTTTTAAAAATCAAAGAATTTGATTAAAAGGAGTATCTAAAATGAAAAAAAAATACATCTTAATTTTATTGATTTTTTTTGGGTTAATTACTTTAACTTATTTATTTGCAACTAGTACCATTAATGAAAAAAACAAGAGTAATAATTTTTCATCCATATCAACATACCTCGACAGAGAAAAAGATATTGCATCAGATATAGAATATGAATATACTTTATTTGCTACTAAAGAGATTCTATTAAATTATTCTCTTGAAGAAGATAACCTAGTAATAAATACAGACATAAAAGAAAAAACAGGTAATATAAAAATAGCAATTATTGATAATAAAAATAAAGAAGTATACAATTATGAGCTTAAAGATAATAATGAAAGTCTAAATATTCCTTTGCCTAAAGGTAATTATAAATTTAAAATTATTTTCTTTAAGGGTAAAGGGAGTGGAATAATCAAATGGGGAACAGAGTAATTACAATCTTAAGAAATTGTTTTGCTGAAATTGTAAAAATACATAAACTAAAATTAGTTATTATTTCATTTGTGTATATTATTGTTGGTAGTTTAGTCTTCTACAATACAGGTTTACAACATTATAAATTTTTAGATTCAACAACAATAAGCTTAGGAGAAAAAATGCTCTCTAGTATGCTTTTAAACTTATCGCTATTTAATATTGTTTTTATTTCGGTTGTCAGTGCTTTCTTAGGAAGTGGAGAGTATTTATGGGGTACTCTTGAAATATGCATATCTAAATATAATATTAAATCTTTTTTAATAATAAAACTTTTATCAATTCTTATTTATAGTTTT
The DNA here is from genome assembly GCA_049366695.1 of Eubacteriaceae bacterium. GTDB lineage: Bacteria > Bacillota > Clostridia > Eubacteriales > Alkalibacteraceae > JBMNCR01. The sequence goes on along the minus strand of JBMNCR010000012.1, from coordinate 631 downwards.
CTTATTACTTCATTTGTTTTAATACTCACTATAATAATGAATTACATAAATAAGTTGCCGACTAACATACAGTTTAATTTAATATGTTCACAATATTTTACTATAATTTTTGTTACATACTTTTGGGGAATAATATCATTTTCTATTAGTTTCATAACTAAAACTCCATTAACAGGATTAGCTATAGGGATTATTCTGCCTATATTTGAGCCATTTCTTTATAAATACGTTGATATTAGATTTATATTGCCAGTATTTAGCCAAAAGGGGGTTTTAATAAACATATTTAATAATCTAAATATTAATAATAATGATTTTATTATAGTATCTATTTTTAATCATTTGAATCCAATTCAAAGTTTATTAATTGTCTTTGTGTATCTAATTGGAACCATTTTTATTTTATTTAAAAAAGCCTCTAATTTAGAAATATAATAGACGTTTAAGAAATAAATCAAATGGATAATTAAAAACGCGGTAAAAAGACGCACGTAAATGAGCCTTTCTGTTTCAATTATTTACTAAACACCTAGGATGTGTTTTTTTATATCTGTTAACATTTCTAATATAATAAACTGATTTCAGCATACTAATAATTTAATTTTAATAATTAATTTATTAGTAAATTTTA
>JBMNCR010000011.1:0-37154 GCA_049366695.1 Eubacteriaceae bacterium | reverse complement strand
AATTTTTCCCTAATACTAAAATTTAAAATCTAATGTCTTAAGTCTAACTCATAGGTCTTAGATCCCTCGGCATGCTCGGGATGACTGAGTGAGTAGGGGGTCGGATTACAACTTCATAATTTAATAGATTTATCCGTCATTCAGAGCGTAGCGAAGAATCTTATCCCCAAAATACTCATTCCAAATGATAGCTCTATATTCATCCCTAACATTAAATTCTAAAGTATAATATCTAATCTTTATTATACCTCCATATGCTCAATATAAATGAGAGTTCAGAGACTTATGCTTACGGAGAGAGTAATATCTTAAAACAATAAATGTTCTATTAATATTTTCGTTCCAATAACAATTAAAATAACTCCGCCCATTATTTCTGCACCTGCTTGATATCTATTTCCTAGCTTTTGTCCAAATTTAACGCCTAAAAATGATAAAACAAATGTTATTAACCCAATTATTACTACTGTAATAAATATGTTGATTTGTATTATTAAAAAACTCACTCCTGTAGCTAATGCATCTATACTAGTAGCAATCGCAAGTACTAACAAATATTTATTAGTTAATTTTTTTACGTTATTACATTTTGAATTTCTTCCTTCTAGTATCATTTTTATTCCTATGAGTAAAAGTAAACCAAAGGCAATCCAATTGCCTATGGCATGTAAATACTTAGCAAAGCTTGATGCTAAAGCCCAACCTATTAATGGCATAATCGCTTGGAATACCCCAAAAAACAATGCTATTTTTATTTGCAAGTACGTACTATTAACTTTATTTGATACTCCACATGAAATAGCTACTGCAAATGCGTCCATAGATAATGCCAAAGCAGTGGTTACTATTAAAACTAAATCCATAAATTTAACTTCTCCTTTTATAATCCTGTACTAAATCAAGTAATTTATTTTTTTTATTTATATTTGGAGTCTTGCGAACTTCTTCCAAAACATATTCAATAATTACACCTATCTCTTCACCAGAATATCCTAGTATTAATAAGTCTTTACCATTAATTGCCAAATCTTTTCTGCTAACAGGTATTAAATTATCAATAATATATTCATATTCTTTAACCAACTGATTTATTTCTTCCAAATTATTTTTATTAATTATCTTAAATAATTCTAAAAATATTGGCATTAATTCACCTAAATCATTAATTATAGATTTAAAATGAATACCACTCTCAATAGAATCATATTTGCATAATAGTATTACATCTTTTATTATCTTATTTGAATATTTTAATCTTTTTAATATTTTATTGTTATCAATGTTTTCCGTTTTCTTGATTAACAAAAAAAATAAAGCTAACCTAGTTGTTAAATTCTTCTTTGCTCTATCAATATCTTCAAATAAGTTGCTGAAATTATAATTATGTTCTTTGTATTCTGGAATGATATAACTAATCATACCCGTCTGTATCAGCATTTCTAAACCTTTGTTTGCATTATCTGATAAAATAATTTTATCAAATTCATCCCTTATTCTCTCATAACTAATACTATTTGAATGTGGATTAAATTTAATAGCTTTTAATGTATCACAATGTAAATGGAAATCCAACTGACAACAAAACCTAATACCTCTTAATTTTCTAAGCTCATCTTCTTTAAACCTTAAACTTGGATCACCAACAGTCCTAACTAACTTGTTTTTTAGGTCTTCCTGTCCCCCAAAAAAATCATATAGCTCATCATATTTATCCAATGCCATTGCATTAATGGTAAAATCCCTTCTTTTCAAATCTTCTTTTAATGAATTAATATAATAGACTTTTTCAGGTCTCCTCTTATCAGAGTAGTTTCCATCTATTCTAAAGGTTGTAATATCATAAAAATCATTGTCGCGTATTACTGTAACTGTCCCATATTTAATACCCCTAGGTATACTATTAGTAAAAATTTGTTGTATTTCTTCTGGGATAGCATTAGTAGCTATATCATAATCTTTAGGTTCTTTACCCAATAATATATCTCTTACAGCACCACCTACTAAATATGCTTCAAAACCAAAGGAATTAATTTTATCTAGTATATAAATTAAATTTTTAGATAGCATAATGTTTCTCTCCTAAATTTAAATTATATCTACTAAATCTTCTAATTTATTAATAGTATACTCAGGATCATACTTGTTTAAAGCTTCAGGATAATTATATCCCCATGTAACAGCAGCACAATCTACTCCTGCTTTTTTACAGGATATTATATCTCTTGTTTCATCTCCCACATACAATATTTCTTCTTTTTTTATTTTATATTTTCTAGCAATTGAATTTATTTTTTTTTCTTTTTTTAATAATGGTGACGATATAATAAAATCAAATACTTTAATTTTATTATTAACTATAAAAGAGTTTACATTTTTTTTAGTATTAGAAGTAATAATACCCATAATATTAACCTTTGAGTTCAGACTATTTATTACATTCTCTATATTGTTTTGAAATGGTTTAATATTTTCCATATTCTGTTTTAATAACTTTTGTCCTTCTTTTATCATCCTAGGAATTTTGGAATAAGGCAAGTCTACAAATTTTATTATCTCAATAAAATTAAGATGTTTAATATTGTGTAAATCTCTCTTGCTAATTTTTTTATATTTATATTTTTCAGCCAATGCATTATATATATTAAAGGTTTGTTCTTCCGTATCGGCTAATGTTCCATCAAAATCAAAGATTATACATTTATAATGCATGTTATCATTCCTTTAGATTATTTTGTAATTTCGAGTTGATAAAATCCCAAAAATCTGAGATTGTTTTTTAATTTAGTTTTTATTTAATAACAAATAATTATTATATAATTATATATTTTACTGAAAATCTAAATAAAAAGGGGATTTATTTTTCAAATAGTTGACTTTTTTTCACAATGATTATATAATTATCCCTATACTTTACTACACTAAAGCAATAAAGCGAGGTTTTGTTATGAATAATTATATCATAGAAGGTTTTAACGATATACATTTTGAAGAATTAAGTGGTTATGATAACGTAATGGAAATAATAAAAAAATTAATGCGTTCTTATGGTTATAAACAAATATTGACTCCAAGTTTTGAATCATATGATATGTATAGTATCGATGGAGCTCTTCCACGAGAAAAAATGTTTAAACTAATTGATAATACCGGAAAAGTTCTAGTACTAAGACCGGACGTTACAATACCTATTACTAGAATGGCTGCAACTGGTTATAAGGATCAAGATGAAATACTTAAACTTGCGTATATTACAACAATTTTTAGAGATTTCTCTTCTAAGACAAATTTTAGAAAAGAATTTATGCAAGCTGGAGTAGAATACTTTGGTAATAATATGCCCGATTGCGATGCTGAGATTATTGCTTTGGCAATCAATATATTATTAAGTCTCGGTTTTAATAGTATTCACATTGATATCGGTCAAGTAGCATTTTTAAATGCAATATTCAATGAAACATCTATTGAAAATAATGAAAAAGAAAAAATACTAAGTTATATAGAACACAAAAATATTGGCGATCTTAGATTATATCTATCTTCACTTGATATAACTAATGAAATTACCAGTGTCATTTGTAGTATACCAATGTTATTTGGAAAATATGAAGAAACAATTTTAAAAGCAAAAAAATTATGTATTAATGACACTATGAGAGATGCAATTAAAAATATTGAAGAAACATATAAAATATTAAAAAATTATGGGTTCGAGGATTATATATATGTAGATCTAGGTTTTACTAATCAATTAAACTATTACTCAGGTCTTATCTTCAAAGGATATGTAAATACTGTAGGTGAAGTAGTATTATCCGGTGGTAGGTATGATAAATTATCTAAAACTTTTGGTGTAGATAGACCAGCAAGTGGATTTGGTATCAATATTAGTTCTATAATTGATATTATTAATAAATCATTATCTTTTGAAAATTATTTTGATTTGCTTTTGCTATATAATGAAAAAGAGCTATCCACTGCAACAGATATTTGTACTAAATTAAGAAGTTCTGGTTTTAGTGTAAATTGTATAAGCAATAGTAATCAAAATAACATAAATAAATTTAACTATAAATCAGTAGCTTGCTTAAATAATGATAACCTAATTTGTATGTTAGATAATAAAGAAATTCAAGTAACTATAACAGAGTTAATACAATTATTGAAAGGAGTTAAATAATGAAATATTTAAATATTGCTCTAGCTAAAGGACGACTGGCTAAATCCGCCATAGATTTATTAATCTCCTGTGGATATTGTTTTAAAGAATACTCTAAAGATAGTCGCAAATTAATTTTTGATGACGAAAAAAACAATGTGCGGGTCACTTTAGTAAAATCTCCTGATGTACCTGTTTATGTGGAAAAAGGGGCGGCTGATATAGGAATTGTTGGAAAAGATATTCTATTAGAAAATAAATACGATGTATATGAACTTATAAATTTAAATGTAGGTAAATGCAACATGTGCATTGCAGGTTTTTATGATAAAATTCCCGATTACTCAAAAAAAATAATTGTAGGAACTAAGTACCCAAATATAACTAAGAATTATTTCCATCAATTAGGGATACTAACAGATATTATAAAATTGAATGGTTCAGTGGAGTTAGCTCCTATCATTGGCTTATCTGATATTATTGTTGATATAGTAGAAAGTGGTAAAACATTAAAAGAAAATGGGCTTGTAGTTCACGAAAGTATACTTGATATTAGTGCTAGACTTATAGCAAATAAAGTAAGTCTCAAAACAAAATATAATGAAATACAGTATATTATAAAATCTTTAGAATCAATTGTTGAGAGAGGGAATGATAATGAAAAAATGTTTTCTTAATAATGAAAATTTAACTGAAGATTACATTAACAAATTATTAAATAGAAATACTGATGAGAATATACAGATTGAGGATACAGTAAAAAAAATTATTGATAACGTAAAAAAAATGGGTGATAAAGCCTTAAAAAACTATACAGAAAAATTTGATAATATTTTATTAGAAAATATAAAGGTAACTAAAAAAGAAATTTTAGATGCATATAAAGAAGTTGATGACAATTTTATAGAAATACTAAAAACTGCAAAAAAAAATATTCAATCATTTCACGAACATCAAGTTCAAAACACTTGGATGAAAGAGTTTTCTCCAGGAGTAACCTTAGGTCAACAAATAACTCCTATAGATCGTGTAGGATTATATGTGCCTGGTGGTAAAGGGGGATATCCTTCAACAGTATTGATGGATGCCATACCTGCTATTGTTGCAGGAGTCAAATCAATCGCACTCATTACTCCTCCTAATATTTATGGAAAAATAAATCCATATATACTTGTTGCTGCTGATTTAGTTGGTATTGACGAAATATACAAAGTTGGAGGTGCTCAAGGTATAGCCGCACTAGCATATGGAACTGAAAGTATACTTCCAGTAAATAAAATTGTTGGGCCTGGCAATATATATGTTGCTACAGCAAAAAAACAAGTATATGGCAAAGTAGCTATTGATATGATTGCTGGACCTAGTGAAATCTGTATACTTGCAAATAAAGAAAGTAATCCATCTTATATAGCTGCCGATATGTTATCTCAAGCTGAACACGATGAAATGGCTACATCTATTTTAATTTCAACTGATGATATAGCTGAAAAAGTCCTTGAGCAACTTCATATTCAAATGAATGAACTTCCTCGTAAGGATATTATTAAAAAATCTATAGATAGTAATGCTAAAATTTTTATTGTCGATTCAATAATAACAGCAATTAAATTATGTAATATAATAGCACCTGAACATTTAGAAATCATGCTAGATAAACCCTTTGATGTACTAAAAGAAATTAAAAATGCCGGTGCGATATTCTTAGGATCATATAGTCCTGAGCCTATAGGTGATTATTTTGCAGGTCCAAATCATACACTTCCCACATCGGGTACAGCAAAGTTTTCATCTCCTTTGGGGGTTTATGATTTTGTCAAAAAATCTAGTATAATTTATTATGAAAAAGAGAGTTTACAAAAGGTACAGAATCAGGTAGTTAAGTTTGCAGAAGCTGAAGGTTTTAAAGCACATGCGGATGCTGTAAGGAGGAGATTTTATGATTGATAAATTAGTAAACAAACACCTATTAGATTTTAAAAATTATACAGTGCCTGATAATAATTATAAATATGTATTAAATGCAAATGAAAGTCCTTATAATATATTTAACTACATTAACGATTCTATATTAGAAGGTATTAAATCCTTTAAGCCTAATTTATATCCCGATCCTATGAGTAAAGGCTTAAGAGAACGATTAGCTAAGTATAATGAAGTATCTAAAGAAAATATTATTTGTGGTAATGGATCTGATGAGTTGATATCTATGATATTTACAACTTTTGTCCAATCAAATGATGTAGTAGTATCTCATGTACCAACTTTTGATATGTATTCAATTGGAACTAAAATAGCAAAAGGCAATTTCATATCTGTAAAGCCTGGTGATGATTTTAAAGTAGACACTCAAGAAATTATTAAAACAACAAATGATAATAATGCAAAATTACTATTTTTATGTGTACCAAATAATCCAACTGGTTATGCTATTCCAAAAGATGAAATCCTATCAATTTTAAATAATACTTCCTGTATTGTTGTCATTGATGAAGCTTATATGGACTTTTACGGAAAAAGCTGTCTTGATTTAATTGATAAATATGAAAACATAATTATTTTAAAAACTTTATCAAAAGCTTTAGGAATGGCAGGTCTAAGGGTAGGCTACGCCATAGGAAATGAAAATATCATAAACTGGTTATATAAAATAAAACAGCCCTACAATTTAAACTCTATGTCACAATTATTAGGTGAAATATTATTAGATAATATTGATCTAGTAAAAGAGTTTACTATAAAAATAATTGATGAAAGAATTAGACTATATAATAAACTTTTATCTTTTAAAAATATTAAAGTATATGAATCATCTGCAAATTTTATATTAATAAAATATGAAAATGGTAGTAAAGAATTATTTGATTACTTACTAAGTAAAGACATTCTAGTTAAATATTATAATAAACACGCTTATTTATCTGACTGTTTTAGAATTACTGTCGGTGATATACAAACTAATGACTATTTAGTCAAAATAATTGGAGGTTATTTAAATGAGAATTAGTTCCTTTGATAGAAAAACTCTAGAAACTGATATCACTTGTAAGATTAATATTGACGGTACAGGTAAATGTAATTGCAATACTGGAATTGGATTTCTTGATCATATGTTAGTACTTTTTTCAAAACATGGATCTTTTGATGTAGATTTGTTATGTAAAGGTGACTTAAACGTCGATAATCACCACTCTGTAGAAGATATTGGCATAGTATTAGGTAACGCATTTAAGACTGCTCTTGATACAAAGACAGGTATAAATAGATATGGTACTTTTTATTGTCCTATGGATGAATCTTTAAGCAGAGTAAGTATAGACTTAAGTGGAAGAGGATACCTTGTTTATAATGTAAATATAACTAGGGACAAAGTTGGAGACATGGAAACAGACGCTATGAAGGAATTCTTTTATGCTCTTGCTATGAATCTTGGTATGAATCTTCATATAACAAATTTATATGGTGAAAATACTCATCATATTTTTGAATCAATATTTAAATCTTTGAGTAGAGCATTAAAAGAAGCTTGTTCTATAAACGAAAAAAATCAAGATATCCCTTCAACAAAGGGTGTACTTTAAAGGAGACTAATTATGATTGCAATTATTGATTACGGTGTAGGAAACTTAAAAAATGTATATACTGCATTAAAAAAATTGGACCTTGATGCATTTATCACTTCAGATATAAATAAAATCAATAATTCACATGCTATTATATTACCCGGGGTAGGTGCCTTTAAGGATGCAATGGATAACCTTATTGATTATAACCTAGTAGATTGTATAAAAGATAATGTAAAAACAGGTAAACCTCTATTAGGGATTTGTTTAGGAATGCAATTATTATTTGATACCAGTTATGAAGATGGTATTTGGAATGGGTTAGGATTAATTGAAGGCGAAATTGTTAGATTTTCTAATAATTTAAAGGTACCACATATGGGTTGGAACAGTTTGCATAAAAACAAAGATCATAAATTGATTAAAGATATTAATGAAGGAGAATACGTTTATTTTGTACATTCCTATTATTTAAAAGCAAGAAATTTCAATAATGTGTTGCTTTATACAGATTATGATGTAAAAGTTCCTGCTGTAGTAGCAAAGGATAATGTTTTTGGGATGCAATTCCATCCTGAAAAAAGTAGTGATACAGGCATAAAATTACTTCAGAACTTTAAGGAGATGATAAAATGTTAGTTATACCGGCAATTGATATAAAAGATGGTAAATGTGTAAGGTTGACTCAAGGTAATTTCAATAAGGAAACCATTTACTTTGAGGATCCTTTAGAAGTGGCAAAAATGTGGGAAAATAATGGAGCAAAGTATCTACATCTTGTAGATCTTGATGGTGCTTTAAAAGGTGAAGATATAAACTATGAAATTATCAGTAAAATAACTAAGAATTTAAATATACCTGTACAAGTAGGTGGTGGAATAAGAAATAGAGATCGAGCAGATAAATATTTATCGGTAGGTGTAAACAGAATAATTCTCGGTACTTCTGCAGTTAATAATTACGATCTAGTGAAAGATTTATGTAATTCATACCCTGAAAAAATTGCAGTTTCTATTGACGCAAAAGATGAGCTTGTTGCAATAAAAGGTTGGGTTGAAACTAGTAATATAAAAGCTTTAGACTTTGCAAAAGATCTAGAAAATCTAGGTGTATCCACCATTATATATACTGATATTTCTAAAGATGGTATGATGAGTGGACCAAATTACGAGGCTCTTTGTTCATTAAAAGAACATGTAAACACCAATATAATTGCATCAGGTGGCATTGCAAATATTGGACATATTAGAAAATTGGAATCACTTAATCTTTATGGCGCTATTACTGGAAAAGCATTGTACGAAGGAACTTTAACTATAGAAGAAATATATGCTTAAAAAGAAGGTGTTTATATGCTAACAAAAAGAATAATTCCCTGTTTAGACGTAGATAAAGGAAGAGTTGTAAAAGGAAAAAAGTTTCAAAATATTAAAGACGTAGCTGATCCAGTAGAATTGGGTAAATATTACTCATTACAGTGCGCTGATGAACTAGTGTTTTATGATATAACTGCTTCCCATGAATCAAGAGACATTTTTCTAAATATTGTAGAAAAAGTAGCTGAAAGTATTAACATACCATTTACAATTGGGGGAGGGATAAGAACTGTAGATGATTTTAGAAAAGTATTACTAGCAGGTGCAGATAAAGTATCTGTAAATTCTGCAGCAGTTACTAATCCCGATCTTATAAAAAATGCATCTCTAAAATTTGGCAGTCAATGTGTAGTTTTGTCTATTGATGCTAAAAGAAACAATTCTGGCTCTTGGGATGTATACATTAAAGGTGGTAGAGAAAACACCGGTATAGATGCCATACAATGGGCAGAAAAGGGTCAAAAATTAGGTGCTGGAGAAATATGCATAAACTCTATAGACACTGACGGTATTAAAAAAGGTTATGATATAGAATTAAATAAAATATTATCTCAAAAACTTAATATACCTATTATAGCTTCAGGTGGGGCTGGAGAAATGGAACATTTTGAAGAAGTGTTTAAGTGTGGAGCAGATGCGGCTTTGGCTGCCTCAGTATTTCATTATAAACAAATAAATATATCTGAATTAAAAGAATTTCTAAACCATAAAAATATACATGTTAGGAGATGTGAATATTGATAGAACTTTCAAGTTTAAAATACGATTCACATGGTTTAATACCAGCAATAGTTCAAGACTATAATACAAACGAAGTATTAATGTTAGCTTATATGAATGAAGAGTCATTAGGTAAAACAATATCTACCATGACTACTTGGTTTTATAGCAGAAGTAGACAATCTCAATGGAACAAGGGAGAAACATCAGGAAATTATCAAAATGTTAAATCAATTAAATACGATTGTGACGCTGATACACTACTCATAAAGGTAGAACCTAGAGGTCCCAGTTGTCATACTGGAGAAAATAGCTGTTTTTACAGAAATATTCTTCCACAAGAGTCTGAAGAAAATAATATGTCAATATTAAATAAACTATATAATATTATTTCTGAACGAAAGCAAGATCCTAAAGAGGGTTCATATACAAATTATCTTTTTGATAAAGGTTTGGATAAAATATTAAAAAAATTAGGCGAAGAATCCTCAGAGACAATTATTGCAGCAAAAAACAACTCAAAGGAAGAAGTTGTTTACGAAACATCCGACTTGATATATCATCTTTTAGTACTTCTTGTAAATCAAGGAATAACCTTATCTGATATATTTTGTGAATTAAATAAAAGACACAAATAATATTTACTAAACAAATAAACTTCTAGAAAAAGTAGAAGTTTATTTGTTTTACTATTCAATATATCCGTATATTTCTTTTAATTGATTTGTGTATTCCCCATTATTATTATATATAATTATCGGATTATTAATTTTTAAACATGGTTTTGCATTTTTTATTCCTTCAATTAATACTAGATTTGGCTCCTTATATTTTTTAGGATATACATAGTTAATACATTTTGGCTCTATATTGTATTTTCTCATATTAAAAAATATATCTACTAATCTTTCACATTTATGAACAAAAATAAGTTTTCCTTTTTCCTTTAATAATTTGCTTGAAGCTACTACTAAATCGCAAATATTGCATTTTAACTCATGTCTAGCTATTGCTTTTATTTTGTTTTTATTCTTCATTCCATCTTCAATTGCCATGTATGGTGGATTTGACACAACAACATCGTAACTTCCAAGTTTTATTTCATTTGGCAACTCCCTAATATCACCGTGAATAATATTTACAAACTCATTCATATTATTTAGAATTACATTTCTCTTAGCAATATCTACAAAATAATCCTGAATTTCTAATGCATCTATATGTTTGTTTTTTGATTGCAAAAATAATAATATGGGTAGAATTCCAGTTCCTGTTCCAAGATCAATAATTTTATTATTTCTAGCAATTCTTTTTGAAGCAAACCAAGATAATAATACTGCATCCATACCATATCTAAAATAGTCTTTATTTTGTATTATTTTATATCCTTCAATATGTAAGTTGTCCACTGTCTCTTGTTCATTTCTAATGAAGTTTTCCACAAATTTTACACTCCTCTAAATTATGCTTATCATATTTTGTATAGAACATACGTTAGATACTAAATATTGTTATCTATCCACAGAAACCACAATACTATCAACAATTTGTGGATAATATTGTGGTTAATAAGTATAGTTTTCTATAATATACTCTGATTTATCAACATACCTGTGGATATGTATGTGTATAATTATTTGAGTAAAATAAAAAGACCTCTCAAACATGGAGGCCAATTTCTTAAAAACTTATTGTGGTTGAGCTGCATCAACAGGACATACATCTGCACAAGCACCGCATTCAGTACATGCAGTAGCATCAATTATGTAAATTCCATCGCCTTCACTAATTGCATCAACAGGACATTCTGGCTCGCAAGAACCACAAGATATGCAATCATCATTTATTACATATGCCATGTTTTTCACCTCCTTGAAGTTTGAGATTTAATCGTACATGCTAATATTATATAATAAAACAAATTAATATCAATATTTTTTTTATTTTTCTAATTTCTTCAGCTGTGCTTTTTCTTCTTTTGTTAATTGTTTATTTTCTTTTTTAATTCTATTTTTATTATGGCATTCTTTACACTTTTTATTCTCAATTTTTATTTCATCTATCTTATATTCATTTAATATAGCATCTTCACCATCTAATTTTACTACCACTGATTCTGCTAATATATTTATTTTAAATATTTCTCCTTTACCATCTTGAGTATCTACTCTTTGTCCTTGAGATGGTAACTTTTTACATGCTTCCTCATAAAAATCTTGTTCATACTTTAAGCAACACAATAATCTTCCACATATACCGGATATTTTACTTGGATTAAGAGATAAATTTTGTTCTTTTGCCATTTTTATTGATACAGGTTCAAAATCTCCTAGCCACTTTGAACAACATAAAGGGATACCGCATGGGCCTAATCCACCAAGCATTTTAGCTTCATCTCTAACACCAATTTGACGTAATTCAATCCTAATCTTAAAAACAGAGGCTAAATCTTTTACTAATTCTCTAAAATCCACTCTACCTTCAGCAGTAAAATAGAATATTACTTTATTGTTATCAAAAGTGTATTCTACATCTATCAACTTCATGTCTAAACCATGTTTTTCAACTTTTTCCTTACAAACTTCCATTGCCTTAATTTCTTTTTGTTTATTCTTTTCGTAATTCTTTTCATCTTTTTGTGTAGCTTTTCTAAGAACTGGTTTTATAGGAGCTACAATCTCATCTTCTGTCACGTACTTAATCCCTGTAACCACTTTTCCATACTCTATTCCTCTTGCTGTTTCGACTATTACGCTATCTTCTACTTCAACAATATTATCTTGTGGATCAAAGTAATATATCTTTCCTGCTTTTTTAAACCGAATTCCTACGACTTTTATCATTTAATCTGCTACCCTCCTGTATTTTCAACAATACTGTTTCTAATTGTAATTGAGAATTAATATTATATCTAAGTGTTGTTTGTAATTCAATTATATCTTCTATTATACTATATAAATCTTGAATATTTAAATAACTTGCCATTTCATCATATTCAGCTTTATCAAATAGCTTAAAATCACTACTAATTTTTGCATAAATGATATTTCTAAATATTATTAATATATAATTTAATAAATCTTCATAAACCATATTATTTTCCTTAATCCATTTAGATAAATTAAAAATATTATAAAACTCTCCTTTAATAATTAATTTTAAATACTTTTTTATTTCATTAAAATTATCAATCTCCTGGGAATTATTAATAATATGTTTTGCTCTTCCTATACATCCTTGTGTTAGATTAAAAATATCATATGATTTCTCTTCACTAATATTATACTCTCTAATCAATTCATTTTTAAAAGCGTTTATTCCTAAAGGATTAAATAGTAAAATTTGACATCTTGAAAGAATAGTAGAAGCAATCCTCTGTTTACTAGTACTTGTCAATATTACTATAATCCCTTTATTTGGTTCTTCTAATGATTTTAGTAAAGCATTTTGCGCTGGTATTCCCATTGTTTCACAATTATTTATTAAAAATATTTTGTGCTCACTTTCATATGGTTTAACTAACATTTGTCTCTGTATTTGTCTTATTTGATTTATTTTAATATTATTTTCTTGTGGAAATATATCCATAAAATCCGGATGATTGTTATTATTAATTTTATTACATGAAATGCAGTTATCACAAGGTTTTTTATCACTTTCACATAATATAACCTTTGCAAATTCCAATGCCATTTCTCTTTTCTGAGTTCCTTGTGCTCCAATAAATATAAAACTATGATTAATCTGATTATGCTCAATAGCATTAATTAATATTTCTTTATTTTTTTTATTATTTATTATTTTTTCAAACAATTTTTCTCTCACCTTTTAGTATTTTTTCAAGTTTAATATATATTTCTCTATTAATATCTTCAATTGTCCTTAACTCATTATTTGATTGGCATTCTATTTTATCCCAATTATATCTTTTTACTAATTTCAGTGCATTTGTATAAGATTTAAGAAGGTGATTATTATTATTTTCATGTATATCTTTTTCATCTTTATTATCTATTTTATTTTTTCTAATTTTAATTCTTTCGATACTATATTTCACAGGAATGTCCAAGTAAAAAACTTTATCAGGAATAGGTATTTTATAAGTCTTAAATTCTAACTCCCACAACCAGTCTAAAAATTCATCTAATTCATTAGCATTAGTTATTTTACCGCCTTGATGCACCATATTAGACGTTGTATATCTATCAGCAATAATAATTCCTCCATCATTATAAAACTGTTCATATTCAGTTTTAAATGAAGCATATCTATCTACAGCATAAAAAGTAGATGATATATATGGGCTTACCATTTCTGCATTCTTGCCAAAGTCACCTCTTAAATACATTTTAACTAATGCTGAACTCTCTTTATTATATCTTGGATATGATATTTTCATAACCTTGTAACCATCAGTTTTCAATTTATTAAAAATCAAATTACTTTGGGTTTCTTTTCCACTCCCATCAAGACCTTCAATTACTATTAATTTCCCCATATAATAATCTCCTTTTAAGCATCTAAAATACTTATCAAATTGCTTTCACTTACTCCAACTATATCTTTTTTATCAAAATTCATTAAATACTCAAGTACTTCCTCATTAATTATTTCTCCTGGTATAATTAACGGAACTCCAGGTGGATACGGTATTATAAAATCACCTGCAATTTTATTTTTAGCTTCTTGTATATCAATCTTTCTTTTAGTATATTTCATTGTTTCCCATGGTATCATTCTACTTTCAGTTATAGGATATTTCATATTAATTTTTTTTGAATTATTATATTTATTATACTTCATATCTTCTGCTATTTCTTTTAACGCTCTTATAAGTATTGTTACATCTTTTTCTTTAGTTCCCATACCCATCATTCCCAATATGCTATTATTATCGGACATCTCCACTTGGATATTATAATTCTCTCTCAATATACGATCTAATAACTTACCACTTATTAATGAATTAATCCATATCTTACTTTTATCATAATCATAAACTTCTTTATTATTTATTATATCACTACCTATCATAGTAAAAGGTGTATCTTCTAATTCTTTTTCTATCATATCATAGTAATATATAATATTATCTAATATTCCCTTTCCTTTTGTATATGCGTGTTTAACAGCCATTTCAATAGATATCATCATGGGATACGAAGGGCTACTTGATTGTAACATATTTATGTATTTGGATATTTCACTTAGGTCAATACTCTCATTACATACATGCAATATACCAGTCTGTGTAAAAGAATTCAAATGTTTATGAGTGCTTTGTATTACAATGTCCGCTCCTTGTTCAACTGCAGATATTGGATAATTATTATTAAACTTTAAATGCGCACCATGAGCTTCATCTACGATTAGTATTTTGGAGTATTTCTTTGTTATTTGACTTATTTTATTTATATCACTGCATGTGCCATAATATGTTGGGGATGTGATAATAATCCCCTTACATAATGGGTTTTCTATAAATACCTTTTCTACTTCAAATGGATCTATAGACACAGGATATGTATATTTATGATCATAATTCGGTTGTAAATATACAGGAACTATATTATTTAAAATAAGCGCGGAATAGACTGAGCGATGAGAGTTTCTCGGTATAATAAATGATTCTTCAGGTTTACAAACTGCTAGTAATGATGAAATAATTCCCACTGTGCTTCCATTAACTAGAATATAGCTCTTATGTGTATCATATATTTTCGAAATATCATTTAAAACCTCATTAATTATTCCCTCTGGATTACTTAAATTGTCACTCCCAGCTACTTCAGTAAAATCGTACTTATACCAATCAAACTTATACATACTTCTCCCTTTATGTCCAGGCATATGAAATCTAGTATAATTCTTTTTTATTATTTTATTTAGCTGGTTTAATATTTTAATCTTCATAAAATGTACTCCTTCATATAATTCTAACAAAAAAATACTAAATACTAAATCATATTATTCATTTTGGTTACAATAATTATAAAATAGGAGGGCACATGAAAGATTTAATAAAAGATCAAATTATTCAAACCAAAGATAATATAATTCATCTAAGTAAAAATTTATTTAAAAATGAAAAAGATGGTATGAAAATAATCAAACAATCATTTGATAATTATAAAATAGTAAACGAAGAAATTAAATACAAAGATATGAGTATATTATCGTCTTATGTGAAAAATGGTAATGGCCCAAAAATTATTTTACCTTATCTTTTAAATCAAGATGATGCATTGATTAAGCGATGGAAAATAAGTATGATAACACCGATAATTATAAGAACTGCTATTGCTCTTAATAATATTAGTGACAAATTAAATGGAGAAATAATTATGTTAGGGTTCTCTGAAAATTGCTATTCTTATTTATTAGAAAATCCTCCTATATTAAATAATTGCATTTCCTGTATTTTCTTAAATTCCAATGAAAATACATGTGAAAGTGGAAGCTCTATGTCTGTAAAAACAATAAATATAACTTTTGAAAATACTCACTCTAATCAAGATAGTAGTTTCTTAAGATGTTCTAACTCACTAGATGCTTTAATAAATTTTATAAATACAATTAACTTATTTCACTTAAACTTAGCATCAGATACTTTTATACGTTACATTATACATGAAACTGGAGATAATCCATTACAATTGCCTAAACACACACAAATAACATTATCTGTATCAAGTCCCAATAATGCATTATCAGAAATAATAGTTAATAAAATTCTTGAAATCTCAAAGAATGTAAGCGCTAATTTTAATGTTGCCATTAAATACAATATTACTAATCCAACCTACCCTGCTTTTAAAACAAATAATGCACTAAATCGACTATTTTGTCATAATCTAAAAGAACAAGGTTTTATTGAAATTAATTCTTCAAAATTTAATGATTCGAGTCTTCTTGTAAGTGATATAAGTTATTTAGTTCCATGTATTTATCCTACCATAGGATTAAAAGGAGAACATTTAAATGAAGATATAAATAATAAAGTCAATGGATTATTCTCTAATAAAAGTATTGATACGATAGTAGATGCTTCTACAGCCTGTGCATGTACCATTATAGACATACTCAGCAATAATGAAATTGCAAAAAATATTAAAAGAGATTTCAATTCTTGACAAGAATTATTTTTTTATATAATATACCCATATGGGGTATAATTTATTATTTTGATTAATAAAATATCTTTTGGGTAAATAAATTATATCAAGTATTTGAAAGGAGTTTTTTTAAAATGTCAAACCAAAACGTAATTATTCTAGACGAAAACAATTTCGAGGAAGAAGTACTTAAATCCGATGTACCTGTATTAGTAGACTTTTGGGCTGAATGGTGTGGACCATGTCAAATGGTTATACCAATTGTAGATGAGCTTGCAAATGATTTTAAAGGCAAAGCAAAAATAGCAAAGTTGAATGTAGATGAAAATAGAAATATCGCTATGAAATATAGAGTTATGAGTATACCTACTATTTTATTCTTCAACAATGGTGAGGAAACACGAAGAGAAGTTGGCGCCAAAAGCAAAGCTGACTATACTTCAATAATAGATTCTTTTCTATAAAAAGTATAATAATTAAAGAAGAAATTATTAAAACAATTTCTTCTTTATTATTATTACATAGTTTATTTTTTTCTTTTATTAATTGTTTTTTCTAATTTTTCAGTAAATTTTTTCGATGATTGGAAGTGTACTATTCCCTTTTCACAAATCAGAATATAATTTATTTTATCCTTAATACCTAATAATGTATAATTATGTTTTTTCCCAGAAAATTTATCACTTTCATATTTCATATGAATATGTGATATCTGATTTAGTGGAGTAGAAAATACAATTTTAGGTTTAAATAACAGTGATCTATATATCACAAAATCATTTTCTAATACCATCAACTCATATCTAGGTAATATCTTTGTAATTAGTAAATATAATAAAATAATACTTAATATAGATACGGTTATATTAACGCCAAATTTAAGACTCTCTTCTACTCTATCTTGTATATATTTCATTATTAGATCAAAACCGATTAATACAGCAAAAATAATTATTAATTGTTTATATGTTATTGATTGTCTTTTTACGATTTCTCTAGCTTTTACTGACATTTTTACCTCCGTTCACATCTGTTCGCTATAATCTATATTTTTTATATTCTATTTCATAAATATTTCTTCCCATAGAATCAATTGCAACAATACAAGGAAAATCTTTTATTAATAATCTCCTTATAGCTTCAGTTCCTAATTCTTCGTAAGCGATAACATCTACCTGTTTAATACACTCTTTTAATAACGCTCCAATTCCTCCAATAACACCAAAATAAATAGCTTTATTTTCTTTTATACTCTCAACTACTTCTTGGTTTCTATTTCCTTTACCCATCATCCCTTTTATACCATTATTTAAAATAAGAGGAGTATATTTATCCATTCTACCACTTGTAGTAGGTCCTGCAGATCCAATAATTTCATTTGGTTTATTTGGACATGGCCCTACATAATATATAGTTTGACCATTTAAATCAAATGGAAAACTATTATTCAAATAATATTCATCATACATTCTCTTATGGGCAGCATCTCTGGCAGTGTATACAAATCCATTTAATAATACTCTATCTCCTACTTTAAGATCTACAATAACTTTATCTTGAAGCGGAAGATCAATTTTAATATAATTCATTTTTGCAAACTCCTTTTAATTGATTGTAACTGACTTGTGTCTATTTACATGACAACATATATTAACGGCAACTGGTAATCCAGCAATATGTGTAGGATAAGTTTCAATATTTACACCTAATACAGTATTATTTCCACCCATACCCATAGGACCTATCCCTAACTTATTGATTTCACTTATTAAATCTTCCTCTAACTTTTTATATATCAAGTTATTATTGTTCTTATCGACACTCCTACATAGGGCTTTTTTAGCCAATAACGCACATTTTTCGAATGTACCGCCTATACCTACTCCAATAAACAAAGGTGGGCATGCATTAGGTCCTGCATTGCTTACAGTTTCTAAAACAAATGCCTTTACCCCTTCTATTCCATCAGAAGGTTTCAACATTTTCATCGCACTCATATTTTCACTACCAAACCCTTTTGGCATTACAGTTATTTTAATCTCATCACCTTCAACTATTTCATAATGTATTATGCCTGGTGTATTATCATCTGTATTCTCTCTCTTAAGTGGATCACCTACCACAGATTTTCTAAAATAACCATCTTTATAAGCATTTATTATTCCTTTATTTATAGCATTATCAATAAATTCACCAACTAATTTTACTTCTTGACCAATTTCTATAAATATTACAACCATTCCAGTATCTTGACAAATTGGTATATTATTTTGACATGCCGTAATATAATTTTTTTCAATTTGCGAAAGAATTTCTTTTCCTATTGGAGAATTTTCAATATTTATTGATTTATTAATAGAATCTTTCACATCTAGAGGCAAATTACAATTTACCTCTAATAAAAGTTTATATACATGTTCACTTATTACGCTAGTATCAATTGTTTTCATTATAAAAACCGCCTATTATTAATCTTATATACATTTCAATCATATCAATATGTATTATACCATCTATTATTCTCAAATAAAATAAAAAACCTCTGTATTTAAAAGAGGTCTTTTATTTTATTCTAAAAATTTACTATTACATTTAGTCAATTGGAGAAAAGTCATTTTTTGACGCTCCACAAAGCGGACATACCCAATCCTCAGGGATTTTATCAAATGAAGTACCTGGGCTTACCCCATTATCAGGATCACCTTCTGCTGGATCATACACATATCCACATAAGTCACATTCGTATTTTTGCATTTTATTTCCTCCTCATTTCTAATCTTTATAAAATCTTTTTACTGTAGATTTTAATTTATATAGCTACCTATAATAAAATAACATTAATATAATACCCAATGATTTCACTATTAATCTAAATTTTATTATTTAAATATGCAATCTGGTACATATTTTTTTTATTTTGCTTAATCCTTTATATTATATGCTTAATATATTTCAATAATCTAAAAATAAATAACATTTTTAAATTATCATAATTCGTAATAATAGATTTATATATTATTTTTTAATAACAATAATATATAATGCTGAAGGAGCAATTAAATGTCCAAATTACAAAATAAGTTACATTCTTTAATAGAAAAGTCACAGTTTATTACTTTTTATAAGTTTAGAATAAATAAAATATTATTGGCAATTTTTAAATATTATTTACCTATTGTTACCTTATTTCTTCTAATCTTTTCTTTAATCTACTCATATATGGGTGGTTTACGGTTTATATACAATCCATCTGAAAAAATAACTTTTTTAGATTGTTATTATTTCAGTACTGTAACATTTTTTACTATAGGTTTTGGAGATATTCAAGCGTATACAAATATAACAAAAATAGTAGTTATTGTTCAAGAATTTATCTCTTTTATAATATTAGCTTTGTTCTCTGGATATATAGTTTCGATATTTTTTATTAGAAGAAATGATGTATTTTTCAGAGATAATATTTTTATCCGATTTAATGGAAAAAAATTTGTTTTATCTTTTCCTATAATAAATAAAGGTCCTATGTTTTATGATATGAACGCTGCATTATCGTTAACTTTCACAAAAAAAAATAGCGTTATTTCAAGGTTTAGTCTAATAAACATATATACAACATTGTTTAAAAAAATATGGTATTGTGACTTTGAAATATCAAATGATAAAACAACGTTAATAGACTATATAATTATTTATGAAATTCTGTACATGAGTATCAGCAATCAATTAGATAAAGTAATACTTCCAAAACTAAAATTAAGTATTCACGGTACAGATTCACAAACAAGAGAGATTGCATATTTTATTAAAGAATTTCACTTAAGAGGACTTGAAATGCTTTTTATTGACGATAACTGCAATTTTAGCAGTAAAAAAAAATATCCCCTAATGAGTGATGATAATTTTATAAAAGTAATAAACACATTACAAAGTATAGTTTTCCCCAATAAAGAAGAAACGATTTTAAGTAAAACAGGTATCTTTGAAATCGAAAATAAACATATTAATTTGATTTGTCATAATATTAATAAAAAAATATACATTAATTAAATTTGTTCCAGGTATAGCACCTAAAAATTATAAAACTTTATGATATAATATTACCAGGGAAATACTAAACCACAACGCATAGGAGGAAGAAAGAATGAAGGTAATGATGGTAGGCGGCATAAATGAAAAAAAGGCAAGTAAATTATCAAAACTAATTAAAGACAACTGTGGAGCAAGTACTGAAGTAATAAATGTAAGTATTTTTACACAAAAACCCTTAGAAGAGGAAGAAAAATATAATCCCGATGTTATAGTTATGCTAAATAAACAAAGTTTTGAATTTAAAACTTCTATAATTATAAATGGACTTGGTCTTATTTATCCTCAAATGGGACAAAAAAAAGTTTTAGATGAGCTTAAGAAGTGTAGCAAATAAAAATGAAGTAGGTAATATACCTACTTCTATTACTTGAGTATTTATGTAAATATTTGATTTAATCAATATTTAAAATGTTTTTAGCTGTGATATGATCAGTTATTAAGGTTTTCATGAGACCTCCTCTAAGCCCTCCTAAAATAGCTTTTTCTTTTTGTCTACCTCCTGCTACACATACCACTTGTGGAGTATTCTTTAAAGTATCTACATCTATAGACATGACAGTCTTATGTAAATCAATGTCTAATATTTTACCATCTATATCAAAATACCTCATACATATGTTACCTACTGCACCACGTTTTATTATTTCTTTTTCTTGTTCCTTAAAAATTGTTGTTTTAAAAGGAGAATAAGTACCTCCTAATTCACCTATACTGTATACTATGGCGTCACAATTTTTCATCTTATCAAACACATTTTTAATGCTCTCTTCTTCTAATAATGCTTTCCTTGCTTTAGCACTTTTCACATATGTAGGTGCAAACATAAAATATGATTTAGCTTTCAGTTTATTAGATAAAATTCTAGTTATCTCATCGGATTGTTTTGGACTATTTTCATCATTAAAACTACCAACTAATTGTACTACTGATATATCATCAAAACTATTCTCTTTATCAGAAATACAACTAGCAAGATTAAAAATTGTTTTCCCCCAAGCTACTCCTATTGTATAATTATCACGTAATATTGACATTAAGTAATCAGCACCAGCTGCACCTAATCCTTTATACATGTCTTCATTTCCTATATATGGAATTACTACTGCTCTTTCTAGCTTATATTTTTCTTCTAATTGACTTTCTAAATTAACGTGATTTTCAAAAAAACCATTAATTTGAATTGTGACAATACCTTCATCTTTAACCTTTTTTAATAATCTATTAACTCTTTGCCTTGACATATGCAGTTTATCAGCTATTTCCCCCTGAGTTAATTCTTTTCTATAGTAATAATATGCTACTTTAACTAATAACTTCTTTATGTCTTCCATTACTCTTCCCCTTACATTACATACAAATCTATAATAATTATACACGATTTTCTTCTATTTTAGTATTAAATAAATTAAACTTTATAACTTCATATTGAATATTTATATTAAAAGACAATCTAAATTAGATTTACCTTATTGTCCTCCCACCATCTACTACAATCTTCTGTCCAGTAATATAATCTGACATACTAGAAGCTAAAAAAAGTACTGTACTAGCAATATCTTGAGGTTTTGCCATTCTTCTCAATGGTATAGACTGTTGTACTACTATTTTTCTTTCTTGTGTAAAAAATTGTGCTAACATCTCAGTTTCTGTTGGTCCTGGTGCTACGGTATTAACATTTATACCAAAAGGACCAAATTCTTCAGCTAATGATTTCATCAGTAATTCAATTCCTGCTTTTGATGCAGAATAAGCTGCCGTTCCCCCTCTAGGTTGGTCTACCGCTGAAGATGAAATACTAATAATCTTTCCATGTTTCTGTTGTTTCATATGTTTTATTGCTTCCATTGAACAATAAAATGTTCCCTTTAAATTTACATCTATAACTTTACAAAAATCTGAATTTTTTATATCTAAAGCAGAATCCAATGATAATCCTGCACCTGCATTGTTAACTAAAATATCTATTTTTTCAAATTTATTAAAAGTAAAATCAATTAATTCTTTTGCATCTTCAAATACTGATATATCTCCTTGTTTTATTAATATATTACTTTTTAATTTTTCTAATCCATTTACTAAATTTTGTGCATCTTTATAACTGTTTTTATAATTTACAACTACATTTGCTCCTTCTAATATAAATCTTTTTGCAATTTCTCTTCCTATACCTTTTGCTCCACCAGTAACTATTGCAACTTTACCTTTTAATAACATAAAAGTTAGCACCTCCATATATTAAAACCCCAATGTCACCATTGGGGTTGTTTGTGTGTAAAGATTATATTTTCTTATTTTACAAACATTAATGCGATCCAGTATGGTATCCAAGTATACCATTGAGCACCAACAGCCATACAAGTAACCTCAGATCCTTCTAATAATAAAGTTGGATCAACAACAGTTAATAATTCTGTCATTAAAGGTGCTGCATAAGATGCTAAGTATAAAAGTATAATACTGTTAACAGTACCTATAATAATACCTCTAAATAAGTTACCTCTATTAGGCAATATAGCACAAATGTTGAAGAATGTTAATACTGACAAGTCAGCTAATGGTAATACTGTTACACCAGGTAAAATAAAAGCTAATACTAATGTGATAGGAATCATAATTAATGCAATTGATACTACAAAAGGATGGCCTATTGCAACAGCTGCATCAAGACCAATGTATAATTCTCTTCCTGGGAATCTCTTTTCCATAAATTCATGTGCCCCTTCAGAGATAACCATTAAGCCTTCCATTAATAATGATATCATTCTTGGTAATAATACTAATACTGCAGCCACTCCCATAGCAGTATTTAATATTACTCTAACATCCATCCTAGCAGCTACTGCTAAAACAGCACCTATTATTAGTCCTAACATCATTGGTTCACCAAGTAGACCAAGTTTTTCTTGCATAGTTTCTGATGTCCAATTAATTTTGTTTACACCAGGTATTTTGTCTAATATCCAGTTTACTGGATAATCAATTAAAGCAAATCCTACAGCTTGTGTATGTGGAAGTGAAATACCTTCTAATCCTAATATCTCAGCACAATCTGGTTGAATCTTATCAGCAATTTTAAATACTATTATCATATTTACTGAAGCAGATAAAGCTGCTAAGATATAACTTAATGTAGTACCTCCACCAACTAATACAATTGCACTACCAATAAATAAAGCATGCCAATAATTCCAAATATCAATATCCATAGTTTTTGTCCATCCAAATGCTAACATTATAATATTAGTCAATAGGATAGTTATAAATATGATAGGTACAACATCAGTACCCCAAGCTACAGCGGCTCCAGCTGGCCACCCAATATCTATGGCGTTGTTTTTCAATCCATAAACATCAACCAGTGTATTTATAACTGGTGTGATTGTGTTAACCATTAGACCTATTACTAAATTTAAACCTATAAATGCAATACCAAATGTAATAGCTGCCCTAAATACATCGGCAAATTTTTGTCCTAGAGCAAGCCCTAAAATCAAAAGTATTATTGGCATCATTACGGAAGCTCCCGCATCGATGATCCAAGTAAATCCAGCTAAAATAATATCCATTGAGTTATTCCCCCTGTTTTGTTATAGTTTTTTATATCATCCCACTAAACCTTGTCTTAAAAAACTATTTTAAGATTTTTAATAATTCATCAATTGTATCTTGGAGGCTTACACCTGTTAAAAATGATCTTCCATTTACAACTGGTACTCCTGGATCTCCAGGTATTTGACATGTACCAACAATAACATCAGGTTTTAGTGTTCTTGCTTTAGAAACAGCTTCAGTAGCTTTGCATTGCACTGTCATACAATCAACACCATTTTCTTTACACACTTTTTCAATCTTCTTAGCAACTACTGTAGATGTAGCAATAGCAGTCCCACATGCAACTAATATTTTCTTCTTTGCCATGATTTTCACCTCCTTAATGAATTATTTAGGATTTAATGAGTAATATACATTTTCCTAATTAGCCCTTCCTTCGTATAACGTTTACATTTTGTTACAATAAATATTTTCTCACATTACAATTGTAATTGCAAGGTATTTTTGTTATGTCTATTGTATACTTGAATTTTTCCTCACATGTATATTTTATATATAATATAGAGTAATTATGATAGTAATTATTGACAATATTAAAGCAGAAATACTCAACATGTATATCCGCCTAATTTTTTGTTCTATTTTTTTAATTTTATATTCTATATAAAAATTTTCTTTATTTTGACTTACTTGTAATTTGTCTTTTTCATTTAGGTTTTCATTATCTAATGGATTTCCTAAATTTAAAGCAAATTTATTTAAGGGTGCAAATTTTGCTTTTTTAATACTTTCTTTATAGTTATTAAATATCTCTTCTCTTTTCTCTTTATTATTCATAACGTATCATATACTTTCTTTCTAAATAACAATTACTTCCACTTTAAAAGTGGAAGTAATTGTTATTATATTTATTTTTCTAAATCAAATAATACTTTAAATCCAGATACATTTGCAGCTTTTTCAAAAGCCTCTTCATAATCTTCTAATGCCATAATATCAGATACTAAAGGTTTTACTTGTACTTTTCCATCATTAATTAAATCTTTAGCAATATGCCAAGCTGTAGGTTTTTGGCTTAGTGATCCAATTACATTTAGTTCTTTATGCAATATTCTGGACCAATCAATCTCACCTAATGAATGATGAACTCCCATCTGACAAACGGTTCCTCTTTTAGCAACTAGATCCAATGCTGATCTTACTGCTGGATAAGATCCTGATGCTTCAACTACAAAATCTGCACCATATCCATCTGTCATATCCATAACTATCTTTTCTAAATTTTCTTCTTGTAAGTTGACTACAACATCTACTCCTAATTCTTTTGCCAATTCTAGCCTTGGAACATCTTGAGTTAATCCTGCTAAAATAACTTTTGAACCTGCTGCCATAGCAGCTTGTGCTGCTAATACTCCAATAGGTCCTGGTCCTAGAATTAATGTTATCGAATTTAATGTAACTGGTGTCTGTTCAGCTACTGCATGAACTCCACAAGCTAATACTTCTACCATTGCTCCTTCATCAAAGCTCATTTCTGCTGGCATTTTTATCAAACTTGTTTCTGGAACTACTATATACTCTGCAAATGCACCATTTTCTTTTGATCCTATTCCTCTTCTATTTATACATAAATTAGTAGCTTCTATCTTACAAAATCTACACTCTCCGCAAACTTCATAAGTAGTCATTA
This sequence comes from Eubacteriaceae bacterium, assembly GCA_049366695.1. GTDB lineage: Bacteria > Bacillota > Clostridia > Eubacteriales > Alkalibacteraceae > JBMNCR01. The sequence continues at coordinate 10,896 of JBMNCR010000011.1, read as the reverse complement.
CTATTACTCTATCACCTTCAGTTACTTTACTAACATCTTCACCTAGTTTTTCAACAGTCCCTGCAGCTTCATGACCTAAAATTACAGGCAATTGTAATCTATCACTTCCATGTTTCCAGTAACCTATATCCGTTGCACAAATACCTGCTTTCTTAACTTTTACTCTTACAAATCCTTTTTGAGGTTCTGGTATAGGAAATTCTCTTAACTCTAATTTTTGTTCTTCGTTTAAACATAAACCTTTCATCATCTTACTCATTAATTATTATACCTCCTAAATAATTTTTTTCATCTCAGACACTAATTTTTTATAATCTGCTTCTTCACCTTTAAAAATTGATGAAGTCCCTGCAACTAATACATTAGCACCTTTTTTTACACACTGTGGTATAGTATCTATATTAATATTTCCGTCTACAGATATTAATAATTCTTTATTATACTTTTCAGCTAACCCTTTTACTCTTTCAATCTTCTTTAATTGTGAATTAATAAACTTTTGTCCTGCAAAACCAGGATCTACAGTCATTATAGTTACCATCTTTATCTCATCTATAACAAATTTTAATATATCAACAGATGTTGCAGGATTTAGCACAACCCCTGCATTCATACCTAGTTCATTAATCTTTTGTATATCTCTGTGTAAATGTTTTACTGACTCAGCATGAATACTCAAATATTCAACTCCTGATTTAGCAATTCTTTCATAGTATTGCGATGGTTCCCATGCAGCTAAATGCACATCAAAAGGTATTTGTGTATTAGTTTTCATAGATTCAAGCAAGTATAATCCCATTGCCATATTGGGCACAAAAGATCCATCCATCATATCAAAATGAATATAATCTACTCCTGCAATTTCTAATCTTTTTAACTCATCACCAAATTTCATAGGGTTACCACACATAATTGATGCTGATACTTTTATCATCTATATATATCTCCTTATTTGGTTAAATATTTTGATTCCATATCATGTAATTGTGCGATTCTAGGAATAAATCTTCCACCAGTAAAACTAGTTTCTATCCATTTCTTAGAGATTTCCATAATTATTCTTTCACTTATAACCCTTGCACCCATACATAGTACATTTAAATTCACATCAGATTTAGCATATTGTGCTGTAAATAAGTCATTTACAACTGATGCTCTTATTCCAGGTATTTTATTTGCTGCAACAGACATTCCAACACCTGTACCACAAATAAGAATTCCACCGTCTACTTCATTTTCACTTACTTTTAATGCAACACTTTCAGCAATCGGTACGTACTCAACAGGATTATTATCAGAATCCGGTCCTACATCTATTACTTCTATATCCCATTTTTTTAGCTGTTCAATTAAATATTGTTTTGCATTAAAACCCGCATGATCCGAACCTATGGCAATTTTTTTCATTATTTATTCTCAACTCCTTCTGGAAAAAATATAATTTTACCAAACAAAGTATCCCTTTTAAACACTTTTTTGAATACTTCCGGAGCCTCAGACAAGTCATGTCTATGAGTAATTATTGGAGTAAAATCTACACTCCCTATTTTCATAAAATGAATAGTACTATCCCAAGCAGAACCCGGTAATGGACCAGATATGGAGTTCCATGAACCAACTATATGAAGTTCATTTCTCATTATTTTTTCAAAATACATCCTTGGAATAGTTACATCACCGTATGGTATTCCAAGATATACTACTGTACCACCTTTTTTTGCCAATCCCAATACTTGACCACATGTAAACGGTGTTCCAGCTGCTTCTATTACTATATCTGTTCCTCTACCATTTGTTATTTTTTGAATAGTATCATATGCATCTTCTTCTTTTCCATTAATAATTTCATCAGCACCTAAATTTTTTGCCCATTCTAATTTTTCTGGCATTACATCTATTGCAATAACTTTTTTAGCTCCAAAAACTTTTGCCCATTGTATACACATTAATCCTAAAGGGCCGCATCCCATTATAGTAACTGTATCTCCTACTTTAATACTTGATTGATAGAAAGCATGAACGCAACATGCAGATGGTTCTATCATAGCTGCTTGTTCAAACTCTATCTCGTCTGGTATATGAACAACATTTTCTGCAGGCATAACTATATAATCTGCAAAAGAACCATCTGAAACTGCGCCAATAACTTCTAAACTATTGCATTTAGAATATTGAGCGCTCTTGCAATATTCACATTCACCACATGGATATGCTGGACTTACTGTAACACGATCTCCAGGTTTAAAATCAGAAACATTATCACCAATCTTTTCAACAACTCCTGAAAATTCATGTCCAAAAGTATATCCTGGTTCTTTTTTAGGTCCAAATTTACCATATCTAGATAAATCTGATCCACATATTCCTGCAGCTTTTACTTTTATTAATACATCTTCTTTGGTTTTAATTTCTGGTACTGGTACTTCTTCTAATCTTAGTTCTTGAATAGCATATAATTTCACTGCTTTCATTTTTTGCCCTCCATTCGTTACTTAAACTACTATTTCACACAATCCCTTAAATCTTTTATATTTTTCTTTATATCCCCTTTAAAAGTAAATGAACCTGCAACTAATACATTAGCACCTGCTTCAACCACTTTAGGCGCAGTTTCTAAATTAATTCCTCCATCAATTTGAATATCTATATCATATCCTTTTACCATATTTGATAATTTTCCAATTTTTTCTATACTCTTCTTAATAAATTTTTGACCACCATAACCTGGATTTACTGTCATCAAAAGTACCATATCAACTTCATCTAACACATATTCCAATGTTTCTATTGGTGTGGCAGGACACAAAACCACTCCAGATTTTATACCAAATGATTTTATTAATTTTAAGCTCCTATGAAGATGTGTTGTAGCTTCTTGATGCACAGTTATTATATCTGCACCTGCTTCAACAAATCGCGGAATAAATCTATCTGGTTCCATTACCATCATATGAACATCGAAAAACAAATCTGTTTTTCCTCTCAACATTTTTACTTGATCTGGACCAAATGCAATATTAGGAACAAAATTTCCATCCATAACATCGATATGAAGCATTTCAACATTACATTCTTCAACAGCTTTAATTTGATTTTCTAAATTTCCTAAATCGGCTCCAAATAATGAGGGAGCTATTTTTATAGTCATAAGACACCTCCGTATTTATTTTTTTAATTCTTCTTTAAGTGTTTTACCCCAAGCTCCACCTTGATGAAGAAAAAAAGTTTTTTCTTTTGTAGTTCCTTTTAATTCCATTGCAGTTAACGCTAAAGCGTCCCCTATGGCCAAAGTAGTTGTTGTACTAGCAGAAGCATTTATTCCAAGAGGGCAAGCCTCTCTTTTAACTCCTATATAAATAACTTCATCGCTCAATTTTGCGATACTGGATCCTATTTTCCCTGTAAGTAGTAAAATTTTACAACCTAATGACTTACATGAAGGAATAACTAAATTTTTAAGAATTCCTGTTTCTCCACTATTAGATATCACAATTATTAAATCATTCTCCCTTACTACACCTAAATCACCGTTTTCACATTCATAGGCATTAAGAAAAAAAGAAGGAATATCACAACAACTCATAGTAGCTGAAATTTTTCTTCCAATTAAACCTGATTTACCAGTACCAGTAATAATTACTTTTCCCTTACATTGATTAATAAGATTTACAGCTTTTCCAAATGAGTCATTTAAACTTCCTTTTATATTCTCTAATGATTCAATTTCTATATCTATAACTTTTTTTCCTTTTTCAACTATTTCATCTACATTAAATTTAATCAGTTTTAATCACTCCATTATTAACTAAGATTTCACTTACTTTTTCTTTGTTAATATCTATTCTTTCTTCTATTAATTCCAATGTAGGTTTTTCTATCCAATAATCCCTTTTAGATTTAATATAGATGTATGATGGAAACTTACCAATTTCTTCAGCCCAACCTTTATATACTAATTCAATTAATTTATCTGGTTCAATATTAGCGTTACTCTCTACAATTTCTTTTGATTTTAAAATAACATAATTTTCAAATGTATCAGGTATATACTTTAATCCACCATACCTACCAATAAACACTACTATAACATAAAGAAATAAAACAAAACCTAATGTACTGGCATTTTCAGATACAAAATTAAATAGAAATTGTAGATATTTTCCAAACGTTAAATCTTTCCATATGGTATAGAAAAAACCACTATTAGCCATTTATTTAACCTCCAAATTTAAAATAATACTTATTCCTCATCGTCCATATTATTCAATTCATCTAAAACTATATTGTAAATAACTTCTGGATCTTTTTCATTGCTTATTTTTTCCAATATTTCAGGTTTTTGAACTATACCTATAACTGCTTGTAACATAGCTAGTTGTGAGTGTGGTTCTTTTAAAGCAAGCATGAACATTACACTTACATCTACTGTTTCATCAATACTTCCCATAACTTTAAATGAAACAGGTTTTTTTAGTGTAGCAATGCATATAGATTGTTCATTTACATGTTCAACATCAGTATGTGGTACTGCTACCCCATAACCTTCTGTTGGTAATCCAGTAGCGAATACTTTTTCTCTTTCTTTAATAGCATTAATATAACTCTCTTTTACAAGTCCTTGTTCTAGTAAATTACTTGCAACTTTTTCAATTGCATCTACATCTGTACTTGCTTCTACTCCAACTAATACTAAGTCTTTTGAAAATTTTAAACCTAAATCTCCCATTATTATCTTCCTTTCACCCTTCAAATTTCAACATAATTCTAACATTAATTATTCATAAAATCAATTAATAAGTGAACAAATGTACAATTAATGTCAAGTTTACACATAATCTATTTTTATAAAATTTATTATCCCAAATTATTTTATATTAATTTATTTTATATATAAATTATAAATCATTTTTATAATTTATAAAAGAGTTTTATGAGAATATTCTCATAACTATTACATATGTAATAGTATTTAACTAAAAACTATTGACCTATCTTTAAATCTGTTATAGTTTATTTTATATAACAGATAATAAAAAATATAATAAGAATTATTCTTGAAAGGTTGTAGATACTGGTGAGTAATAATATTTTCTTTAAATTTAACAATTTTACATGGGATAATGTCAATTTAATCGACTATAAGCCTCCTGGTGATGGACCAATTACTTTTAATGAAACTACTAGACAAAATTTAGTTGAAAATGGTTTAGATACTAATTTTCATTTAAGATATTTTGAATGTGCCCCAGACGGATTTTCTACACTTGAAAAACATGAGCACGTGCATGTTGTAGTAGTATTAAGAGGAAAAGGAAAAGTAATAGTAAATAATGAAATATTTGATGTGAAACCTATGGATATGGTAGTAATCCCTAAAAACGCATATCATCAATTAATTAATGTTGGTGAAGAACCATTTGGTTTTTTCTGTACAGTTGATGCAGAGAGAGATAAATTTAAATTATTAACAATTGAAGAAATAAACGAGCTAAAAAAGAATCCAAAGATTGCAGAATACATTCAAATTCCTGATAAATACTTTGACTAAAAAAAAAACTAGATTAATCTAGTTTTTTTTTTTAGTTAAAATATAATAAGTTTAATAATAATATTTAAATATTATTATTCTAAATCGTCTTCTTCTTTAATTATTTTAGCAACAGTTACTATCTTTTCATTTTTATTAAGTTTCATCAATTTAACTCCCAAAGTACTTCTTCCCATTACTGATATTCCACTTACTTCTAATCTAATTACTATTCCTTGGTTATTTATCATCATAATTTCTTCTTCTTTACTACATACAGTTATACCGCATAAATCTCCAGTTTTATCTGTTATCTTGTATGTTTGAATCCCTTTACCGCCTCTATTTTGCAATCTATATTCATCTATTTCCGTAATTTTTCCAAATCCATTTTCACTAACTGACAATATGTATACATCATCATCAGCCAAACTCATACCAATTACTTCGTCATCTTCTCTTAAATGTATACCTCTAACACCCATTGCCGTCCTTCCTACATATCTTACGTCAGATTCAGCAAATCTAATAGCATAACCTTTTTTTGTTCCCATAATTATCTTACTATTACCATCAGTCATTTCTACAGAAATGAGCTCATCATCTTCTTTTAAGTTTATTGCTATAAGACCATTTTTTCTAGATGAGTCATATTCAGATAAGCTTGTCTTCTTAATAATACCTTCTTTTGTAGCCATTATTAAATAATTGTTATCTGTAAATTCTTTAATTGGAATTATAGTAGTAACTTTCTCGTCATTTTCTAACTGAAGTATATTTACTATCGCTGTTCCTCTAGCAGTTCTCGATGCCTCAGGAATCTCATATGCTTTTAATCTATATACTTTTCCTTTATTAGTAAAAAATAAAAGGAAATGATGAGTGGTTGTTGTGAATAAATGACTTACAAAATCGTTATCTCTGGTACTCAATGCACTTATACCTTTACCACCTCTTTTTTGAGCTGTATAAGTATCTGCAGATATACGTTTAATATAACCTATATGTGTCATAGTAATAACTACATCTTCTTCTTCAATTAAGTCTTCTAAACTAATATCATCATAATCAATTTCAAAATTGGATCTTCTTTCATCTTTATACTTATTCTTTATTTCTGTTAACTCATCTTTTATAACTTGAAAAATTAAGCTATCTTGAGATAATAATCTTTTTAACTCAGCTATTTTTTCTAATAACTCATTATATTCTATGTCTATTTTTTCTCTTTCTAGTCCAGTAAGACGTTGCAATCTCATATCTAAAATAGCTTGAGCTTGTTTATCAGATAAACTAAATTCTAATATCAGAGAATTTTTTGCCATTTCACCATTCTTAGAACTTCTAATGATTTCAATTACTCTATCAATATTATCCAATGCTATTTTTAAACCTTCTAAAATGTGAGCTCTATCTTCTGCTTTTTTTAGATCAAATTGGGTTCTCTTTATTATTATCTCTTTTTGATGTTTAATATAATAACTTAGCATTTCTTTTAGATTTAAAACTTTTGGTTGATTATCGACTAATGCTAATAATATTACTCCAAATGTATCTTGAAGTTGTGTATGTTTATATAATTGATTAAGAATTATTTCTGCATTAAAATCCCTTTTCAAATCTATGGCTATACGTATTCCATTTCTATCTGATTCATCTCTTAAATCAGATATTCCTTCAATTTTTTTATCTTTAACTAACTCTGCAATTTTTTCTATTAATTTTGATTTATTTACCATATAAGGAATTTCTGTAACAATAATTCGCTGTCTTGAACTTGTTATTTCTTCAATACTAGTTTTAGCTCTAACTTTAATTCTTCCTCTACCACTTGTATATGCACTAGTAATTCCTTCTTTTCCTAGTATTATTCCTCCTGTTGGAAAATCTGGTCCTTTTATGTAATTCATAATGTCATAAATACTACATTCTGGATTATCTATTAAGTAAATTGTAGCATTTATAACTTCTTCTAAGTTATGCGGTGGTATATTAGTAGCCATACCTACAGCAATTCCTGATGATCCATTAACTAATAAATTGGGATATCTAGATGGTAGTACAACGGGTTCTTTTAATGTTTCATCAAAGTTTGGCATAAAATCTACAGTATTTTTATTGATATCTCTTAATAATTCAGTAGAAATTTTAGCCATTTTTGCTTCAGTATAACGCATTGCCGCAGCTCCATCACCATCAATTGAACCAAAATTACCATGTCCATTAACCAATAAATTTCTTGTTGAAAAATCTTGTGCCATCCTTACAAGAGCATCATATACAGCAGTATCTCCATGGGGATGATATTTACCTAAAACGTCCCCGACTATTCTTGCACACTTTCTAAATGGTTTTTCTGGAGTTAATCCTAGTTCACTCATTGCAAATAAAATTCTTCTATGAACAGGTTTTAATCCATCTCTTACGTCTGGAAGCGCTCTACCAACTATTACGCTCATTGCATAATCAATGTATGATTTTTTCATTTCATCTTCTATATTTATCGGTAAAACATTACTATTTTCTTCTATACTCATTTAAGCAACCCCTATATATCAAGATTTTTAACTTTCTTAGCGTTTCTTTCAATGAATTCTTTTCTTGGTTGAACCTTATCTCCCATAAGTATACTAAATATTTCATCAGCATTTATAGCATCATCAATTGTAACTTGGAGAAGTGTTCTTGTTTCTGGATTCATAGTTGTATCCCAAAGTTGATCAGGATTCATTTCCCCTAAACCTTTGTATCTTTGTAAGTTTACATTGTTATCTTTTCCTATTTCTTGAAGTTTTTCGGCTAATTCTTTATCACTATATGCATAATTTATTTTTTTTCCTTTTTGAACTTTATATAAAGGTGGTTGTGCAATATAAATATATCCCTCTTCAATTAACCCTCTCATAAATCTATAGAAAAATGTTAATAATAATGTTCTGATATGCGCACCATCTACATCAGCATCAGTCATAATTATTATTTTATGATATCTTGCACTTTTTATCTCAAACTCTTCACTAATTCCTGTACCAAATGCAGTAATCATAGATCTTATTGTATCAGTATTTAGTATTCTATCTAGTCTAGCTTTCTCAACATTTAATATTTTACCTCTTAAAGGTAAAATCGCCTGTGTTTTTGGATCTCTTCCTTGTTTGGCAGATCCACCTGCGGAATCTCCCTCAACTATATATATTTCAGATAATGCTGGATCTTTTTCTCTACAATCAGCTAACTTTCCGGGTAATGCTGTAATATCTAATATACTTTTTCTTCTTGTTAATTCTCTAGCTTTTTTTGCAGCTTGCCTAGCTCTTGCAGCAGTTAATGCTTTTTCAATAACAATTTTTGATTCATTTGGATTTTCTTCTAAAAATGCAGATATATTATCATTAGCTATAGTTTCTACTATCCCTTTTATTTCGGTATTTCCTAATTTTGTTTTTGTTTGACCTTCAAATTGTGGATCTGTTAATTTAATACTTATTATAGCAGTTAAACCTTCTCTAACATCTTCACCAGATAAGTTTTTTTCACTACTCTTTATATAGTTGTATTTTCTTGCATAATTATTAATACTTCGAGTTAATGCAGACTTAAATCCATTTAAATGAGTTCCACCCTCATTTGTATTTATATTATTTGCAAATGTGTAAATATTTTCTGAATAATTATCAGTATATTGAAAAGCTATCTCTACAATATTATTATCTTTCATACTTTCAAAACCAATAATTTTTTCATGTAACGGATTTTTGTTTTTGTTCAGAAACTCAATAAATGAAACGATTCCACCTTCGTATAAATATTTTTCTTTTCTCTTTTCTTCTCTTTTATCTTCTAAGGTAATAGCAATACCTTTATTTAAAAATGCTAATTCTCTTAATCTATGCTCTAAAATATCAAATTCATAATTTAACTCTTCAAATATCTGGTAATCTGGCTTAAATGTTATTTTAGTACCTGTTCTGTTTGTATTTCCAATTATAGTTAATTTATCCAAAGCTTTTCCTCTTTCATAGCTTTGAGTAAATATATTTCCATTTTGTTTTACTTCTATAACAAGTTTTTCTGAAAGAGCATTTACAACTGAAACTCCAACTCCATGCAGTCCTCCAGATACTTTATAACCTCCACCACCAAATTTACCTCCTGCATGTAACATTGTCAATGCTACTTCAACAGCAGATTTCTTCATTTTAGGATGCATTCCTGTAGGAATACCTCTTCCATTATCAATTACTGTTACTGAATCATCGGAATGAATTATTACTTCTATTTTATCACAATATCCTTGTAATGCTTCATCTATACTATTATCAACTATTTCATAAACTAGATGATGAAGTCCTTTGCTTCCTGTACTACCTATATACATTCCTGGTCTTTTTCTTACTGCTTCAAGACCTTCTAAAACTTGTATCTGTTCAGCACCATATTTATCTTGTGACATTTTAAGTCCCCCTGTCTATACAAAAAAAAATAATTATTACTTGATATTTTTTATTTTTCCTTGATGTATAGTATATATTTTTTTATCATAATTTTGAATAAAATTTTCAAAATTAAGTTCAGTGCAAGTAAAGACTACTTGCATATTATCAAAATATTTTATTACTTTTTTTTGTCTATTTATATCTAATTCTGACATAACATCATCTAATAATATTATTGGATATTCTTTAAGTTCAGATTTAATTAATTCAATTTCTGAAAGCTTCATAGAAAGAGCCGCAGTTCTTTGTTGTCCTTGGGATCCATATATCTTTGCATCAAAGTTATTTATTACTACTTTTATATCGTCAAGATGTGGTCCAATACTAGTATAACCTTTTTCAAGGTCATATTTAACATTTTTTTCAATTAAATTTTTATAAGTTTCTTCAATATTTTCTAAATCGTCATTACTCTTAATTATATTTGATATATAATACAGTTTTAAATTTTCTTGATTATTTGATAGTGAATTATGTATTACATTAGTAATTTTATTTATTTTTTGTAAAAAATTTATTCTATATATAATAATTTTTTTACCTAAATTTATTAATTGTTCATTCCATATTTCTAAAGAATTGTTAGTAGTTTTTCTAAATTTTAATGATTTTAGTAAATTATTTCTTTGATATAGAACTTTATTATAATCTTTTAATATTTTACCATAAAATGGTTTAATGATACCTAATTCGTTATCAATAAATTTTCTACGATTATCTGGTCCTTCTTTTATTAATTTTAAATCTTCTGGACTAAAAAGTATAATATGAATTTTTTTAGTAAGTGAATCTTTTTTATTTATTTTTTTTTTATTAATATAAATATTTAACTTATTTAAGTTAGTTATTTCTATTCTAATATTTTCATTATAA
>JBMNCR010000010.1:0-2740 GCA_049366695.1 Eubacteriaceae bacterium | reverse complement strand
AATTTCCATAATTTTTGAGGTAAGGAAAAGTACCCACAAGTTGTTGACACAAACCCACAATTTCATCTTTTTTGGTAAGCCTCCATTTATATGATATAATTAATTAATAAAGATGTAAAATGCTAAGCCAATTTAATAATTGTATCAGACTTTTGCCTTATACTTTATTTATTTAATAATATTTAATAATTTCATTATGATTACACATCTAGTTATTTCATTATAGAAATAGGATGTTATTTATCCGGGCACCGGTAAAGTGAATTTACGTTTACCGTCTAAGAATTTTTGGTAAGGTATTTTATATTTTACCTTTCAACTGGTAACCCTGATTCGTTCTTTTAAAATTATAATAGTATATGAATTTACCCAGATCATCCTGCAAACGTTCCAAAGAGATATAGATATTTTTAGGCATTTCAATCAGATAGAAGTCTTCCAGCAGTATTCTGTTAAATTTTTTTACCATGCTGATACTCTTGGGACACCTGGACTTAATTTTGGTATGAGTAATACCATACTAGCAAGGAATTACTCATAGTCATGTTTGGCATTTACCCAGTGAGTAGTATACTCTTTACCACTATTATCTGCTTTCTTTTTAGTATAGGCCTTGATAAAGCCGAAGTTAGTGTAAATCAATACTTGCCTATTTGTAGATTTAGATTCTATCCAATCCTTAATAGTGGCCACATAGAGGTATTCTGTGAGATGTGGTATTCAGGACAAAAAGCCTTGATACCTGGGTTATCAAAATTCTCCTGCTACATGTAGCAAATTATGCAACCATCAAGGTTTTCATATAGTCTTAGATGTTATAATTATGAGTTTATATTTCTTTCAATATAAATGTTCTACCATAGAAAGGATTGTATATATATGGAATTAGATTTTAAAATAAAAAATGAATATGTGGACGTACTTATTATTGGTGGAGGGCTATCAGGCTTGTTTTCTACGCTAAATATTGATAAAAACATTTCAGTTGGTATTGTTTCAAAAAAAGAAATGGCTAAGAGTGGAAATACAATTATTTCTGGTGCATCATTATCCTTTTTATCTAACGATGTTAATAAAAGAGATACAAAAGAAAAATTTTTTAATGATATCCTAGAATCTGGAAAGTACATTAATAATACCTCATTATTGAAATTATTTGTACAAAAATCTAAAACAATTAAACATAAGCTTGAAGTGTATGGAATAAGTTTTAAAAAAAGCAATTTAGGTTATGGCCAACAACCTGCTGGTCATAGTGAACCTCGTTATTTTTCTGTTGATGATACCCAACTGAACCTACCATTTATTACAAAAGGTCTATCTTTAACCTTACCTTTGCTTAATGAAATAAATAAAAACTTCAAGAATGTAAGATATTTTAACAAGGTACATATTATAAAAATTTTAATTAATAAAAAAAATAGAGTATATGGAGCTATTGGAGTTGATAAACTATCTAACAATTTAATTTATTTTCATTCAAAAGTCGTAATTATTGCTTCTGGAGGAGCAGGTAAAATCTATAATAATACCAATAATACTAATGACATAACTTGTGATTCTTATGGTTTAGCATATGAATCAGGAGCTATTTTGAAGGATATGGAATTTAATCAATTTTTCCCAACAATGATATCATCCCCAATAAGATTCAACCTTCCTAGTACTATTTTTAGAAAAGGTGCTTTATTAAAAAATTCTTTTGGAGATCGTTTTATTAAAAATTATGGGGTTTCTAATGAAATTTTTGCTACCCGAGATTTAATGTCAAGGGCTATTTTCACTGAAATCAAACAAGGAAGAGGAATTGACGGACAGATCTTATTAGATCTTAGCAATATTACAAAAGAAATATGGGAAAAATATTCAAAAAAACTTTACCATATGCTAAAAAATTGTAGGGAATTTGAGACAAAGAAAATTATACTAGTAAAACCATCTTCTCACTTTTTTATTGGCGGTATAAATATTGATCAGTACTCAAGTACAAACATCTATGGGTTATTAGCTTGTGGTGAATCAATATGTGGTATACATGGTGCAAATCGTTTACCTGGAACAGCCCTGTCAGAAGCAATAGTTTTTTCAACTATTGCTGGAGAAACAGCTACTAAAATTTCTAAAAATATAAATTTAAAAAGATTCACAATATCAGCAATTAGCAAAAAAGACTTTGTACAAAAAGAGCTCTTACATGGGAATATCCCTATTACAAAAAATGAAATCAATATTATATCAAGAGAATTAAGGGAAACTATGTGGAATAATGCTGGCATCATTAAAAGTAACCAAGGCCTACTAAAAGCATTACAGATTATTAAAAATATTAAAAACAAAATAGAATCAAGCACAGTTAACTCTTTAGAAGATTATAGTTTATTATTTGAATTAAAAAATATGATTTTAACTTCTGAGATGATTATTAAAGGATCATTAATGCGCAAAGAAAGTAGAGGAAGCCATTATAGAAGTGATTACCCTTTTCTAAATAACCAGTTTAGGGGTAATTATTATTTTAGAAAAGCAAATAATCTGCTGAAAATAATATTTAAAAATCTTTAAAACATACATACTATTTCAACTTCAACAATTTTGATAGGAAATATCTTTATAATATGATTGTACTTCAATTACAAACAATAATAATATAGCAGAGCGGAGCATAAGTCATGGGTATAAAAATAAAGGTAATGCATAACCAAAGTTGCACTAAATTTGCTCTTTGACAATGGAAATCTGT
>JBMNCR010000009.1:0-1171 GCA_049366695.1 Eubacteriaceae bacterium | reverse complement strand
TAGCACCAAGAAAAGGGGAAGACAAAATGATTTCAATTAACAGTGATATTAGAAGCTCAATTGGTAAAGGTGCTGGCGATAAAGTAAGAATAACATTATATTTGAGATAGGCATAGGTGTCTATAAATTCAATTAATTTATCAAGAACTTCATTGAATTTTCTATATTTTCTAAAAACAATAAACCTCTCTCCCTCAAGAGAGATTTGTTTTGTTCATCTTCGTATTATTCATGTTACCTCAGATAAGTACCCTTGGGTAAGAAATGTAAGCAGGTTGTTACCGAGGTAAGTAGGGTTCTTGGATAGTGATATAGATTTAAAAAAAGTTTCTGGATTGAAAAGTTGTGTTTTTTATAACAATTTTGGTATTATATTTTTAAGAATTTATAAGAAAGGAGGATTTTAAATCGACTGTCAAGAGATGTTGTTTGTAATTTTTTATTGAAAATATTCTAATTAAGGGGGATAAAGTGAATAAAAAAATATTTTATTTTATTTTTGTTGCGTTTTTTCTTTTGCTAATGAGTGGATGTAGTGGTGTTCAGAAAACTGCAGATTTAGATCTTTCTCTTGATCCAAATCCTGCTCCATATGAATTTGGAACAGATAGCTGGCCATTTACAATTACAGTGACCGAACAAAATGGAGTTGGTGTTACTTTAACTGAATTTACACTTAAAACATACAGTAATAGTAATCAGCTATTAAGCACAGATGTTTTTAACTCTGAGGAAATTGTTGATAGGTTTGATACAAATTATGTTTCAGCTTTTTCTTCTATAGATCATGATTTAGTTCGTTCCAATAATGTTAATGGTATCAAATATGCAATCATTTCAGTCGAAGGTTTAGACGATAATAATGTTCCTGTTTCTACAGAAGCAAGAATAGATTTTCTACCTTTTCTCTAAAGAAAAATTTTGTTTAGTAAACCCTAAAATTGTAATAACATCTTTATTCAGAAAAAATACATAATTAATTCATTTTGACTTATTAAAGCCTTTTTCTGTTTAAAAGTATAGAAAGAGGCTTTTTTTAAAATATTTTTTCAGAACAACATCAATCAGGATAGTCTGATAATTTATTTACCAGAGTAAAAATAATTTGTTTCTATTATGTATTATTTGATAATAATGACATGATTGTTATAATAAATATAGAGAGAAAATT
>JBMNCR010000008.1:0-1188 GCA_049366695.1 Eubacteriaceae bacterium | reverse complement strand
AAAGAGATTCCGTGGCAATGGCGGAGGGGCTACACCTGTTCCCATACCGAACACAGAAGTTAAGTCCTCCTGCGCTGATGGTACTTGGGTGGAGACGCCCTGGGAGAGTAAGTCGCCGCGGGATTTCTTTTTTTTGTATGATTTTTTCAGTAGTACATAAAAGCTTATAATTAGTGTTAATAGTTTATAAAATTTTGCTTCTGGTAATCCAGAAGTTTATTTTTAGGTTATAATATAACTGTAGAAGTAATCTTTTCTTATTTGTTAATTAATTAGTAGTGGTTTAACATATATAGTTATAAGTAACAAAAAAATATCATAAGCATTAAATTCATATAATTTTCTACTAAAAATAAAAACTGGTATTAATATTTCAACTGTATTAATACTGTCTATCATAATTCGTGTAATTTTATAAGTAATGATATAGTATTATTATACATACTATATTTAATTGTATTGGATTTAGATTTTCAATGATTATAATATTTAATAAATGGGTAAGTTAATGCATTATTGCTTAGTAATAGATAAGCAAAAGATAGATTCTAATTATGAATACAAGTTAAAATAGAATTTTTATGTAAGGAATTGTTTTAATAGGTGTTTTAGGAATTGATTTAAATAAAATATCGAAAAATAAGTATCAATTATTTTTAGAAATGTTCCATTTAGTGTTAGCACATAGAAAAAATAAAGCTAATTTTTTTGCTACATAGTATAATTTTAAGCAGTACAAATAAAATATAATTGAATATATTTTTGCCTTTTGGTGGGATGAATTCAAAGATAAACTAAATTTTAAGACTTATTATTCTAAACAGTTAAAATGTCTTAGTGTTACGCTTTCCTGCTTATAAACATATTGTAGCGAATATTTTGAAGATGTTATAAAAATACTTATTATAATTATTTACTTCGAGCCAAGTTATATTAATACGGAAATAGTTCTAACCTAATTATGTTTTGACATTATAATAATAAAAATTGGTATATATACTAAGACATTATCACGAATCAATCAGATAATTTAAACAAAACATGTAAAAATATATTGACAAAGGGCAAAATAGGGTCTATAATTATAACTCCGCAACACATTGAATAAAGCATGCGGATAAGAATAAAAGAAATAAATTAAAAAAAAGAAAAAAGTAGTTGACAAAAAGGAATAGATGCAATAGAATA
>JBMNCR010000007.1:0-4004 GCA_049366695.1 Eubacteriaceae bacterium | reverse complement strand
CCAGTTTTAATAATATAAAAATACAAAACAGATGAAAGTTAGTAATTTTTATAATATAAAAAAGGATTTTAGATACTTATGTCGAATTATAAAGTAGATGAAAACTATAGAAGGAAAATATATGTATATTATAAGTTTTAAAGATTTATTTTAAAAAGCAATGAAATTACGGCAGAACCAAGATAATCACAAAAAATACAAACTCAAAATTGGTTACATAATTGATTTAGGCGTATTATTAATACAATCCAAACACGCTTACGCCAATACCAATGGAAAGAACTCGAAGAGAACCTAAATTTTCGGAACTCACTACGTTCAAACAGCCGATAAATTCTTAACGGTTCTCATCTCCCTCTTTTGAATTAAACGAAGCTAATGTCTTGTTATTGTATTAATAATACACCTATATACTCTATAAAGTATTTTGCTTTGATCGAAGCTTATATAAAATACCTAATCAGAAAAAGATGATCAAAAATATTAAGGACTTATAGCCAGTATGGGTAAAAAATATTTAGACACAATAATGGAAAATATTTAGTATGAATAGTTATGATGTACCTAAAGGGGCAATATGATTGTAGATTACTTTATTCTAAAAAGGTAACTATGATAAAAGACAACTTAAGGATAAAGAAGAATTTATTATTAAGTTTTGAAACAATCGTGATTATCATATTGAAAGATAGCCAAAATTACAGAAAGTAGTTTAAATACGGTGTATTTGATTAGTAAAATAATATGTAACAATTATGGGGATAATCATCGATTGTAGATGGTGGAATTACATCTATAATTAATGCATTCATCGATACAAAAAGTACCGGCAGGGTGTGTGAAAATGTATTTTCCATTTTATAAATACACTGTATATAGAGATATAATAATTAATTGATCTATATATTGAGGTTTTAAAAGTTGCGTTTTGTGATTTCACACACCCTGCCGTAGCCAGTGTTTGTATACTGTAATGGTGGGTTAGTTGAATGATATCACTTGTAGGGGACAGAGGGAATGGATTTATACTATTTTGGAGATAGGGCTATGATGGTATTTATTTGAGGTGATTTGTTATTGAACAAACAAGTGGATCAACAGAATACATATTTAACAGAAGGGAGGGAGTAAAATGCAAAATTATAAGGATATAGATGGTGACTCTGGTGTTAGAGCATATAAGTATGGTGATGATTATATAGTTGTCCAGTTCAAATCAGGTTCTCCATATCGCTACACATACAGAAGTGCTGGTAGTCAGAATGTTGAGCATATGAAAAAATTGGCAGATGCTGGTGATGGATTAAATGCTTTCATAAATAAGAATGTTAGGAATGATTATGAAAGATAAATATTCAAGAAATGACAAGAAGAACGAACATTAAAAATAGTGTGTAAATATCAATTATGATCCACTTGTTAATATTTTATGGTAAAAATTAGTACTAGATAATAAATACTAATAAGGAAATCTCTTATTAATAATCGTACATTAGATAAAGGGAGAATTAGTTAGGAGTGAGTATGAATAATTTAGATGTAATAATTCAAAATTGTTATGGAATTAATAAAATGAACTACAAATTTGAATTTGACTCAAATAAGTCAACTTATGCAATTTATGCACCTAATGGCATTATGAAAACATCATTTGCTAATGTATTCAGTGATTATAGTAAATCTGTACCTTCAAGTGATTTAATCCATCCTGAAAAAGAGTCTATGGTGTCTTTAGAAAGTGATGGGATGCAAGTACTACCTGAGTCAGTTTTTGTAATTAAGCCATTTGATAAAGTATATAAATCTGATAAATTAGCCACCTTATTGGCTAATGAGGAATTGAAAGACAAATATGATGCTATAAATAAAGAGCTTGATATAGTTAAGATGGAGTTTGCGAAAGAAGTAGCAAAATTGGCAGGTAGTAAAATTGATATCGTTAAA
Organism: Eubacteriaceae bacterium; assembly: GCA_049366695.1. Taxonomy (GTDB): domain Bacteria; phylum Bacillota; class Clostridia; order Eubacteriales; family Alkalibacteraceae; genus JBMNCR01. The sequence goes on along the minus strand of JBMNCR010000007.1, from coordinate 2,060 downwards.
ATTATATGTGATATTAAAGGGAAAGATGAAAAGGAATTCTATAGTATATTGATTGGAATTGAAGATGAAATAAATCAAATTAATTATGATTACAGTTGGGTGAAATATAAATTAATTTTTGATGAAAAAATCCTAGGATTTTTGAATACTGGTGACTTTAAAAGTGAAATTAGTGACTATATATTGAAGTATGATGAGATGATAGATAAGTCTGAGTATTTAAAGAAAGGATTCAACCACTATAACGCAGAAACGATTCAAAAGAATTTAGAAACTAATGGCTTTTTTAAAGTAAACCACTCGATAAAACTTAGAAATGGTGATCAAGTGAAAGAAGTAACTTCAGGATCAGAGTTAATGAAAGTTATAAGTAAGGAAAAAGAAAATGTTCTAAATAGCCCTGAGCTAAAAGAAATATTCACTAGAATTGATAAGAAGATTACAAATGCACAGCTTAGGGAATTTCGAGATTATCTTTTTGCGAATCAAGAACTACTTACGGAATTGGCTGACATAAAAAAATTTAAGGAAAAAGTCATTTTGTCCTATGTTGTAAGTCAAAAGTCGAATTATGATTTGTTAGTTGCAAAGTATAAAGAAGCGTATGAGGAAATCGAAGAAATAGTATATAAAGCACGAAGTGAGGAAACTAAATGGGAAAGTGTGATTCAAATATTTAATCAACGTTTTTTCGTACCATTCGTTTTAACAGTAGTGAATAAGGAAGATGCGGTTCTTAACAGAAAAGTTCCAAGTATAGGTTATAATTTTGATGGTGAAGAAAATATTGATGAAGATTTATTATATCGAGTATTGAGTCAAGGTGAAAAAAGAGCTCTATATCTGTTAAATATTATATTTGAGATAGAGTCAAGGAGAATCCAAGGATTAGATACCTTATACATTATAGATGATATTGCCGATTCATTTGATTATAAGAATAAGTATGCAATAATTGAGTATCTTAAAGACTTAACTGAGACAACTAATTTTACTTCAATTATATTAACACATAATTTCGATTTTTATAGAACTGTTCAAGAAAAAATAGGAATGAATAAATGGGAAAAATCACTATTAGCATCAAGGCTAGAGAATGAAATTAAGTTGGAACCTGTTAAATATAAATATATCAGTAATCCATTGAAGAATTGGAAAGATGATTTGGATAATCCAGTTAAATTAATTGCTTCAATAACTTTTGCTAGAAATATATGTGAGTATTTAGGAGATGATGATAAATTTAAGAAGTTAACAGCCTTATTGCATATAAAAAATGATACTAAAAATATTAAGGTTAGCGATATCGAAGAACTATATAAAAATATTTTCAAAGATTTAGATGAATTATGTATAGTAAATGGTAATAAAAAAATTTACGATATGTTATTCGAGAATGCTAATGCAATTAATAGAGAAGCTCATCACGATGGACTGAATTTGGAAAGAAAAATACTACTGTCAATTGCCATTAGGTTGAGAGCGGAGGAGTATATGATAACTCAAATTAATGATGAGCAATTTGTTACAGGGATTTCAACTTATCAAACAGGTAAGTTGTTTGGTCGTTATAAGAGAGATTTTCCTACAGAAATTGATCAAATTAAGTTGTTGGAAAGAGTAAGTATAATGACGCCAGAAAACATACATGTTAATTCATTTATGTTTGAGCCAATATTGGATATGTCAGATAAACATTTAGTTGATTTGTATAGCAGTATTTCAAGTTTAAGTGTGTAAACTACTATGATATATCTAAATTAGTTCGGGAAGAACTGAACGTTTCTCTCACATACAGCATTGTTTAAGATATACCTAGCGGAAGCAATAGGAAACCAACCGGGACATATCACCCTTCTTACAATATTATTAATAATTAACTATTAATAATATTTCCCTTGCCAATTCCACATAACTATGAAATAATAGACATGCAAACATATGTTCTAAAGGTGAGGAAAATGCCTAGAGTTGCCCGTAGACGAGATCCAGAAATGACCCATCAATTATCTGCAGAAGTATCTCCGAAATCTCTCTCTTTCGCAGTGAAACTGATAAAA
>JBMNCR010000006.1:0-10525 GCA_049366695.1 Eubacteriaceae bacterium | reverse complement strand
GTTAATAATGCTCAAGCAGATGATTGTAATGGCATAAATCATTTATATTAGGAGGATTTGATGAAAAAGTTAATAATAAGTCTAATAATTGTAATGTCAATAATTCTTTTTGGTTGTAAAAATGAAATTGAACTAAATGACAATGAATCAATAGATATGAAAAATAGCCAAGATTTACAGGTTGAAGCTACTGAAACTGATTTTGAGAATTATACGAATTTTTCTTTAGCAGTTAAATATGACACAATAGGAGATATGTCAAAAGATGCTGATTGTATAATTATGGGGAAAGTAAAAGAATTAGAATATGTTGATGTTGATGTAGCTTGTGTTTATACCAAAACAATTTTTGAAATAGAAAAGTGTTATAAAGGGAATTACCAGAAAGGTGATTTAGTTACGTATAGTAAGTATGGTGGTATTACAACATTAGATAATTACTGGGATGATGTAAAGCACCATTTAGATCCAAAAGACAATATGACTAAGGAAAAAGCTAAAAATTACACTGTAGCATCATATATTGGGACTAAAGATACAATGTTGCAAGTTGATGATAAATTACTAATTTTCGGTAAATTTCATGAAGAAGATTTACATAAAGATATTCCAAAAGGATCTATTTATTCATTAAGTGTTTATCAAACTGAATTTTACATTGATGAAGCTGGAAATATTGAAAGATATGTAGAAGATAATGAAGGTGGAAATATGAAACAAACATTAGCAGAATTTGAAGAGAAAACTAATGAAGCAATAAGAATTAGCAAATAAACTAATGCCTTTACTATACTAACATTGTATAAAAAGAAATGTTGTAGTAAAGGCTTATTTTATTGATGAGTGGTACGCACTAAAGAGGTATTAGTTTCGCTTAATTCAAAAGAAAGAGAGCATAACCGTTAAGAATTTAAACGTATGAGTTCCGATAATCTATGATTAAAATAATTATGAAGATAGCAAATAATATTTACTTTAGAAAACTATATTATTAGAATTGCTTTTCACTTTTCAATGGTGTTGACGCAGGTACGTTTAATTGTATTAATAATACACTAAAGTCAATTATGTAATTAAGTATTGAGTGTTTTTTAATGTGTTTGACCTAGTGTTTATTGCTTTTATACACATAGTATATTTATATTTTTCAAACTAATTTCTCATCATAAGATTCTTCAAATCTTTTTATAAATATAAACTTAGATCAAAGTAAAATACTATATAGAGTATCTAGGCGTATTATTACTACAATAGCAAGTTATTAGCTTCGCTTAATTCAAAAGAAGGAGAAGATAACCGTTAAGAATTTGTCGGCTGTTTGAACGTAGTGAGTTCCAAAAATTTAGGTTATCTTCGAGTTCTTTCCATTGGTGTTGGCGTAAGCGTGTTTGGATTGTATTAATAATACGCCTAAATCAAGTATGTAACCAAGAATTAGGTTTATTTTTTTTCATGCGATTTACATGATATTAGCTACCTTTAATCTATTTGATATATGAGAAGTGTTAAGAATTTATCGGCTGTTAAAGGTAATGGTGTATATCCGAACCCCGTTTAGACTGTGAGATTTTAGTATGCAAAAGATGTATCTTTAGGTTAATTTTTAAAAGAATTTGCAAAGTATTACATTAGAAGACAAAAAATTCATATATTATTTGGTAAAATAATATTTAGCATGAAAGCAAGGGGGAGTCCTATGGGAGAAGTATATGTTGTAACTTCTGGTAAAGGTGGGGTAGGAAAAACAACTACAACTGCAAACTTGGGTTCAGCGTTGGCTATGATGAATAATAGAGTTGTAGTTATTGATGCAGACATAGGATTAAGAAATCTTGATGTAGTAATGGGGCTGGAAAATAGGATAGTATATAATATTGTAGATGTAGTCGAAGGTAGATGTAGATTTAATCAAGCTTTGATAAAAGATAGGAGATTTGAAGAGTTATATTTATTGCCTGCAGCACAGACAAATAACAAAACGGATATTACTCCTGAAAATATGAAAGACTTGTGTGATTTATTAAAACAAGAATACGATTATATACTAATAGATTGTCCAGCAGGAATTGAAAGAGGATTTGAAAATGCTATAGCAGGTGCAGATAAATCCATAGTTGTAACTATTCCTGAAGTTTCAGCGGTGAGGGATGCTGATAAAATTATTGGTTTATTGAATTCTTCTGGGTTAAATAATTCTAAATTAATAATAAACAGATTGAGAATGGATTTAGTAAAGAGAGGAGAAATGTTGAGTGTTGATGATATGCTAGATATTCTTTCCATAGAATTGTTAGGAATAATTCCTGATAATAAAGATATTGTCATTACTACTAATAGAGGGGAACCTGTTATTATGAATTCTAAATCTATTACGGGACAAGCGTATAGAAATATTGCAGGAAGAATGATGGGAGAAGATGTGCCATATATAGAATTAGATTATAAAAGAAGTTTGTTTAGTAAATTATTTAAGATTTTTTGAGGAGAAATATAATGAGGTTTTTAAAAAATAATCAAGATAATAGTAAAAATGTAGCAAAAAAGAGATTGTTAGATTTACTATCTTATGAAAAACATAATATATCAAAAGAATTATTAGATTTAATAAAATCTGAATTAATCAATTCTGTTGAAGATTATTTTGAAATTAATAGAGAGGCATGTGAATTATTTATTACAGAAGAAGAGAATGAAGAATCTGCTATAATAGCAATTATGCCAATTTCCAACAGTAACAAGTAGATGATACTATTATATTTATGGTATAATTATTCTCAACAAATGAATTGATTTTCATATTTTATGAGGTGCATAATGGAATTTAAAAAATATATAAAACAGCTTGATTATATGCTAATTTTTTTAGTAATAGTTTTATCTACTATTGGTTTAATAGCTATAAGAATTGCTACAAATACAGAAAATTTTATTGCAGGGCCTTCATCAGATTATATAATGAAGCAGATGATTGCCTTTACTATAGGTTTTGTTGCAATAATAATAATAATAAGTATTGATTATCAAATGTTTGGTCAATACTGGGCACATATATTTGGAATATGTTTAGTATTATTGATAATTGTTTATATACCCGGGATTGGTAAAGAAATGAAAGGTACTCGTGGATGGGTGGATCTTATATTTATGGATTTACAGACTTCTGAAATCGCTAAGATTGGATTTATATTGGCATTTGCGAAGCTATTAGAAAAAAGAAAAGATAGATTAAATAAAATTTTCGATGTAGTAGTATTATTATTATTTATTTCTATTCCTATACTACTTATATATAAACAACCAGATTTAGGTCAATCTCTAGTATTCGTATTTATTGCTGCAGGTATGTTATTTGTAGCAGGTTTGAATATGAAATATATTTATGGAGTTGTAATAAGTGCAGTAGTGGGTATGCCTATAATGTGGAATTATTTTATGCATGATTATCAAAAAAATAGAATTATTACTCTTTTTAATCCTATGAACGATCCTCTTGGTGATGGTTACCATGCTATACAATCTATGATAACAGTAGGATCTGGTGGTATTTTTGGTAAGGGATTTAATGCAGAAAATACCATGGCTAAACTTAATTATTTACCTGCACAGTGGACTGATTTTATCTTTTCGGTAATTTCTGAAACTACAGGATTTATTGGAGCTTCTGTGGTGGTGATACTTTTTACTTTATTTCTTTATCGATTATTAATAGATGCAAGAGCTGCTAAAGATGAATATGGTACACTCATAATAATTGGTGTATTTTTTATGTTTTTGTTTCAGATATTAGAAAATATTGGGATGACCATAGGTGTTATGCCTATAACAGGAATTACTTTACCTTTTCTTAGTTATGGAGGGAGTTCATTAATAACTAATCTTATGGCTATTGGATTGGTTCTAAATGTTCACATGCGAAGGCATCATATAAGTTTTTAAATCCGTTAAAACCGGATTTTTTCTTTTTTTGTACTATTTTTCGTTTTTGAAAATATATTTATACTAAGTGAATAATAAAGGAGAAGATAGTATATGAACAAGGGAAAATTTGGAAAAACAGGAAGGGTAAATCTTGAAGTAAAACCTAGAAGTTATACTAGTAATACTAATTATAATCCTTATAATAATAAGGATGAGCTGAAAATTACTAAGAAAGACAAATTGATATTTAAAAGTATTATAAGTACAATTATTGTATTAGTAGTATTTCTTATAAATAATTTAAATACAAATTTTTCTCAATCTATTACTAATAAAATAAATGAAGTTATTACATATCAGGTGCAATGGAATGAATTATTCAAAAGTGATATTGTAAATGATTTTGAAAATAGAATAGTATCTCTTTTTAATGGTAATACACAAGTTTTTAGTGACACAAATGTTGAGTTATCATTTTTAGAACCTGTTGATGGACATATAGTAAATGAATTTGAGGAAAAAACTCACCCAGTTTTTAATACAAAAATTGAACCAAGAGGTATTGAATATTCAATATATGAATCCCAATCCATATTAGCTTCATGTGATGGAGTTGTTTTGAATATATTACCTAGTACATATCAAGGGGATAGAATTGTAATACAACATGAAGGTCGATATAAAAGCGTATATGACGGTGTAGAAGAAAGTAATGTGACAGAAGGGCAATCCATTACAGAGGGAGATAAATTGGGTAATATAGATGCAAATGAAGAAAATCCAAAATTATTTTTCTTAGAAATATGGAATGACAATATAGCAGTAGATCCACTTACTTTATTTTCAGTAAATAATTAAATTTAAAACTAGGAGTGATAAATGAGAGTTAAGATAAATCCTGTTTTTTTTGTAGTTTTAATTTTTATGAGTATAATTGGAGAAGTGAAAGATATTTCGCTTTTTTTTATTATTTTAGTAGTTCATGATTTTGCTCATTATTTAATTGCTAAATACTATGATGTAAAAATTAAGAAGATTGAAATTATGCCTTTTGGGTGCGAAATGAATATTGATGATACTTATTTAGATGATTTTAAAAAGATAGTTGTTTACTTAGCTGGCCCTTTTTCTAATATTTTATTTGCAGTTATTTTATTCTTTTTCAAATATTTTAATATATATTATTTTTCATTTTATAATGAACTAGTATTTATAAATATATGTATTGGAATTATTAATTTAATACCTCTATATCCTATGGATGGAAGTATGATATTAAGAATTATACTCTCTAAGCTTATAGGGCATATTAAAGCCTCAAAAATAATAATCGTTATTACCCAAATTTGTGGGATGTTTTTAATTGCTATTACATTGTATTCTCTTGTTTTCAAAATCTATAATATTAATTATGGTCTTGTTGGGTTATTCCTTATAATTCAAAGCAATAAAGAAAAGGAAAATATATTAATAATTGCATTACAAAATGAAATTTACAAAAGAAAAAAAGTTTTATCTACAGATAAATATTTAAGAAGTGTAAGAATATGTGCGAATAATAATACAAAAGTAAAAAAAATGATTAGTAATTTTAATGCAAATACTTATTATATAATTGATGTAATAGACTCAAACTATAAATATAATACTACTATAACAGAAGAAGATATAATTGAAGGGGTAATGAATTTGGGTTATGATTGCACCATTAATGATATATTGATAAAATAAACAAATATTTTAAATTTCAAATAAATTTATTTTTTAATACTATTATAAAAAAAAGGAATATGAAGAATTATATAAAAATATGTATTTACACTGATGACAAAGTAGTATAATGATTATTGTTGTGTAATTATTAATCATAATATATTGAATGTTGCGGATTTGGAGGACAAAACATGAATATAAATCAAGAACAATTGGACAATATACTTCCCTTAGTTCAATCGCCGGGAAGATATATTGGGAATGAAGTTAATAGCGTATATAAAGAAGTTCAGAGTGATACAATTAGATTTGCCTTTGCTTTTCCAGATATATATGAGGTTGGCATGTCTCACTTAGGAACAAAAATTTTATATCATTTACTTAATGAAAAAGAAGAAGTATTCTGCGAGAGGGTTTTTGCACCATGGGTTGATATGGAACAATTAATGAGAGAAAATAACATTCGTCTATTTTCTCTTGAGACAAAGCAACCCCTTAAATATTTTGATTTTTTAGGATTCACATTACAATATGAGATGAGTTATACTAATATAATTAATATGCTTGACCTTGCTGGTATACCTATATATCGTAAAAAAAGAAAAGAGGAAGATCCATTAGTGATTGTGGGAGGACCATGTGCATATAATTGTGAACCTTTAGCAGATTTTGTTGATATCGTAGTTATTGGAGAAGGTGAAGAAGTATTATTAGAGATACTTGACACATATAAGGATTATAAAAATTCTAGTAAAGAAGAATTTTTAAGAGAAATCATGGATATTCAGGGAGTATACATACCATGTTTTTACAATGTTGAATATAAAGACGATGGAAGTATAAAAAAAGTATTGCAATTGGAAGAAGGGGCTCCTAATAAAATTAAAAAAAGATTTATTAAAGATTTAGACAAGTCTTATTTCCCGGAAAATATTATAGTCCCATATATTCAGACTGTTCACGATAGAATTATGCTTGAAGTATTTAGAGGATGTACTAGGGGATGTAGGTTTTGTCAAGCTGGAATGATATATAGACCTATAAGAGAAAAAAGCCTACAACGTTTAAAGGAAGATGCTAATAAGTTAATAAAGAGTACAGGTTATGAAGAAGTATCATTGTCTTCATTGAGTACAATGGATTATTCGCAATTACAGGAATTAGTAGATTATCTCATAGATAAGTACGAAGATAGTAAAATTTCAGTTAGCTTGCCATCTTTAAGAATTGATAGTTTTTCAATAGAAGTAGCTGAGAAAATACAAAAAGTAAGAAAATCAGGTTTAACATTTGCTCCAGAAGCAGGAACACAAAGGCTACGAGATATTATAAATAAAGGAGTAACTGAAGAAGACTTGATACAAGCAGTTTCAAAAGCCTTTGAAGCTGGTTGGGGGCATATAAAGCTGTATTTTATGATTGGTTTACCTGGAGAAACGATGGATGATATCGAAGGGATAGCTGTACTGGCAGAAAAAGTTTTAGAACAGTATTATAAAACTGTTAGTACCAAAAAAAATCGCAATATAAAAATTGTAGTAAGTACTTCATCTTTTGTACCAAAATGCTTTACTCCATTTCAATGGGAGAGGCAGAATACTTTAGAAGAATTAAATAAAAAACAAGATTTTTTAAAAGGTAGATTAAGGAATAGAAAGATTGTATATAATTGGCATGAATCATCTTTAAGTATATTAGAAGGTGCTTTTGCAAGGGGTGATAGAAGACTATCAAAGGTTTTATATGATGCATGGGAAAAAGGGTGTAAATTTGATGGTTGGCGTGATCATTTCAAAGTTGATGTTTGGATGGAAGTTTTCAAAGAGAATAATATAGAAATAAACTTTTATAATGAAAGAGAAAGATCTTTTGATGAGATTTTACCGTGGGATATAATAGATTGTGGAGTAAGTAAAAGATTTTTATTTGAAGAAAAAAACAAAGCTTATACTGAATCTAGAACAGATTATTGTAGAAATGGGTGTGTAAACTGTGGCATCACTGAATTTAATGGAGAGTGGATTTGTAATGATTGCTAGAATAAAATATGCTAAAACAGATGTATTAAAATATATTTCACATTTAGATTTACAGAGATGTTTTCATAGGCTAATGAGAAGAGCAGAGATAGAGATGAGGTATTCAGAAGGTTTTAATCCACATCCTAAAGTTTCTTATGCCATGGCAATGCCAGTGGGTATGACAAGTGAAGGTGAATATTTAGATGTTGAAATTCTTTCTAGTAAAAATGAAAATGAGATAAAAGAACAATTAAATAAGTATGCTCCTAAAGGTTTAGAAATATTACAAGTTAAAATAATTGACAAACCTATAAAATCTCTTACATCTATTATTAATGAAGGTATATTTATTATTAGTATGCCATTAACAGATTGCTATACCATAGAAGAGATAGAAAAAATATTTGATAGTATAATGAGCAAAGATACTATTGAAATAGCTAAAAAAAATAAAAAAGGTAAAGAAGTAATAAAAAATATTAGACCTTTTATAAAAACAATGGAAATACTTGATATTATTGAAACTAATTTAAAATTTAAAATTGGAATAAGTATTGGAAGTAGAGAAAACCTTAATCCTAGAGTGCTTATGGATTATATGAAAAATAATTTCAGTATTTTTGAATTTGAAAGCTTTGGAGAAATACATCGAATAGATATGAAAATAGAAAATGATATCAATCCTATAGATTATATACAATAATAATTTTGCGGTATATTAATTCTTTTCTGATATGAGAAATGTGAAGCTGAGATTGCTGAAGAAGTTGGAGTTTCTTAAAAATTTCGAGCTTTTTTTATTCATGACAATATGTATGCTTTTTGTTATAATTGAAAAGACAATGAGATGGAAAAATGAGGTGTGTTAAATGATAAGAGTTAGATTTGCTCCAAGCCCTACAGGGTATGTTCACATTGGTTCATTAAGAACTGCATTATATAATTACTTATATGCAAAAAAAATGGATGGAAAATATATATTGAGAATAGAAGATACAGATAGGACTAGATATATAGAAGGCTCTATTGAAAATCTTATTAACTGTATGGAACAAACGAAAATAATTAATGATGAAGGACCAATTATATCCAACAATGTTATTGAAGAAAAGGGAGACTATGGTCCATATACTCAATCAGATAGGTTAGATATTTATAAGAAGTATATTGATTTTTTACTAGAAAATGATTGGGCATATTATTGTTTTTGTAGTAAAGAAAGATTGGATGAATTAAGAGAGTCTCAAAAGAAAAAAGGCGAAACACCAAAATATGATGGTCATTGCAAAAATCTATCTAAGGAACAAGTTTCGGAAAAAATAAAAGAAGGTATTCCATATGTAATTAGGTTGAAACTCCCAGTAAATGAAATCATTTCTTTTGACGATGAAGTAAGAGGACATATTGAAATAAATACTAATGATATAGATGATCAAGTATTAATTAAATCAGATGGCTACCCAACATATCACTTTGCTGTTGTTGTAGATGATTATCTTATGGGTATAACACATATAATAAGGGGAGAAGAATGGTTGCCATCTACTCCTAAACATGTGATATTATATAAAGCATTTGATTGGGAAGAACCAAAGTATATTCACCTACCTAATATATTGAATGAAGATAAAAAGAAATTGAGTAAGAGGCAAGGTGATGTTGCTGTAGAAGATTTTTTGAAGAAAGGATATCTTGCAGAAGCATTAGTTAATTATATCGCTTTATTAGGTTGGAGTCCAAATAATGATGAAGAAGTTTTTTCTATGGATGAACTTATCAAGAATTTTGATATAAAAAGAATAAATAAATCAGGAGCTGTATTTGATAGGGCTAAATTAAATTGGATGAATTCTTTGTATATAAAAAATATGGATAAACAAGAATTAGTAAGAAGAATAATACCATATCTTCTAAAAACTAAGGATATAACTGAATTCGATGTGACAGAAAAACCAGAATTAATTGAGATGATAGTTGAGACATATAAAGAAAAGCTTAATTGTTTATCTGATATAATTGAATTAGTTGATAATTTATTTAATAATTCATTAGTATTTGATGAAGAAATGGAAACTATATTAAAAGGTGAAACTGTACCAATTTTAGCAAAAATACTTCAAAATGAAATAAGTGATTTAGATGATGTTACACCTGAAAAAATGAAGAGTATTTTCAAAAAAATTCAGAAAGAACACGGTATAAAAGGAAAAAATCTATATATGCCAGTAAGGATAATAATCACGGGAGAGATGCATGGTTCGGATTTGATGATGACTATGTCTATTCTTGGAAAAGAAGAATTAATTAAAAGAGTTAACGCATTTATTAGTTAAACCTAAAAATAAGATATCAATATATTTAATAAAATATTTTACCTAGTTCATAACGACGTTTACTAATATGCTATGCGCTAGGTAATATTTTTAAATAATTTCCTGTATGATCCAATTTTTATCGATCCAAATACCAATTACTTCAACCTTAAAACCCCAAGAATTGACAAAATCAATGGATTTTTTAATATGATCTATTTGAATATTGTCATTAACTGGATTACCTGCACAATCATAATGACCCACTATTGCGATGGCTTTAGATCCGTGATGGTTTACTGATATATCCACCCGCTTTTTAATATTTTCGATAATTGCTAAATCTATATTATTTGCAATAATGCCATTTGGCCCAGGTTCAGTTATAGTATCTACAAAATCTGCCCCATACTTTGAAGTTAAATAGTTATTTACACTTATCTGTACTCTACCATCCATACAATTGATAGTAGTAACAAAGCTTTTGTCGCTCACACAAATTCCTCCTTTTATATGTTATTATATTGTATTTTAATTGAACATACAATGGTGTATAATTAA
>JBMNCR010000005.1:0-4996 GCA_049366695.1 Eubacteriaceae bacterium | reverse complement strand
AAGCGAAGCTTGAAGGTTTTTAAAAGTACCACGGGCTTGCCCGTGGGTATCTATTTCTTTGACATAATCTTAGTAAATACATTAAAATATATCCAGTTTAATAATTTTTATGGTGAAAGGGAAAGAATATGACTAAGCTACAACTACTCACATTAAGTGAGAATACTTCCTCAATTGGGAAAAACTTGATTGCTGAGTGGGGCTTAAGTTTCCTGCTAAAAACAGAAGATTCTACAATATTATTTGATGTAGGAAGAAATATTTCTGCCTGCTACAATGCACAGATGCTGGGAATAGATTTAAAGGAAATTGATAAAATTGTGTTGAGCCACAGTCATCCGGATCATACAGGTGGGCTAAGGCAAATATTAGAAAGAATAAACAAAAAGGATAAAATAGAAATTATTGCCCATCCTGATGTCTGGAAGAAAAGATTCAATTGTAATAATGATAATAATTGTAAGTATGCCGGGATACCTTTCAACAAAGATGAGCTGGAAGGTCTTGGTGCCAAATTATCTTTAAGTAAAGAACCGGTCAATATTGGTAAAAATATGCTTACAACTGGTGAAATTCCAATGAAAACTGATTTCGAACAAGTAGATTCAGGTAATAAAAAAAGATTGATTCTATACAACGGGGAATATGTTGATGATTTTATCCTGGATGATCAAGCCATTATTTATAAGTCAGAAAAAGGACTTGTTGTTATTGCCGGATGCGCTCATAGGGGAATAATTAATACAGTTCTCCATGCTCAAAATATAACAGGAATTAAAGATGTATTTGCAGTAATTGGAGGGTCTCATCTGGTTGATTCAAATACCGAAAGAATTGTTAATACCATGAAAGCATTGGAAGAATTAAAAGTTAAAAAGATAGGATTATGCCATTGTACAGGATTCAAAGCTTTAAGTATGCTATATAATATGTTTCCCGACCAATTCATTACTGTCAATGCAGGTACTGAAATCTTATTTTAGATTTTTAATTTATAGGTAATTTATACTTGTCCCGTTTCCTATCTGTACTAACTCTTATTAATATAGGTACAAAATATTATATAGAATAATAGTTTTTGATAAAATATCCTTTTATCATCGATTAGAAAAGCAGATTGTATACATAAACTATGAATAAAACTGTTAATTTTTTTGTAACAATAACTTCAATATTGTTTTTATTGTAAAATAAGCAATTAATCGTAAGTGAGTATTGGTTAAAATTTTCCTTAATTGGAATTGAGGAAAATTTTTATTTATTACAAGAAAAAGTAAAAAAATAATAGGATTAGGTGTTTATTATAAATATAGAATATATTTTAGAAATATCAAAACTATTTTTGTTAGGAATTATAGGCTGGGGTATATTAAGTGCAATCAATATTCCTGCACCAGCTTTACTGGGTCCTGTACTGGTAATTGGGACATTAAGAATATTAAAAGTTCCTCTAGTGTCTTCACCAGACTTCCTTCCGGTACTAGTCCAGATAGTAATGGGCTATGTAATTGGTTCAGGTATTACTAAAAACAAAATAATGAGACTGAAAGCAATATTGATCCCTGCTTTTATTATAAGTATATGGGCTATTTCTATAATTTTTATTTTAGGCTTTATTCTAATACATTTCCTGAATATGGATATTTATACGGCTCTTCTTGCTTCCAGTATGGGAGGTTTGGCGGAAATGACTCTGATTTCAATAGCTGTTGGAGCTGAAACCAGTATTGTTGTTATTATTCATACTCTTCGTGTAATAATTACATTAGGCATATTCCCGATTTTGGCTGAAAAGATAGAAAAAAGCCTATAGATTATAATTTGATAAAAAAATATAACAAAGAAGGTTACAACAATTTATTTGATGTTTTATTTATTGCAAATCTTAACAAAATCAAAAAAATTTATTGTGAGGTATCTAGTTTACAATTATCTCCATTAAATAGAATTTTAAAATCGTACTTTAAAATTATTCTAATTTTTTCTATTGCAACAATTGGAGGTTTTATTGTTCTAAAAATGGGTGTTCCTGCTGGTGCAATGGTTGGCTCGATGTTGACTGTATCATTTATATCTTTAAAAGAAATTGAAGTAAAACCTCTTTCAATAAAATTTATTACATTAATTATGATTGCGACGGGTATCATGGTAATTGATAACATTTCAGAAGAGACCATTGAATTAATATTATCAAGCAGATTTATATTGATTATTTTAATTTCATCGATTACTATTTTCTTAAGTTCATTTTTTGTAGCATATTTAATTCATAAAATTACCGGATGGGATAAGCTGACCTGCTTTTTGTCTTCTGCTCCAGGCGGATTTACAGTATTAGCAGGTTTGGCTATGAAATATGAAAGAGATCTTTTTGTAATATCACTACTACATTTGTGTAGATTGGTTCTTCTAAAGATATTAGTTCCCATAGTTTTTGCAGTAATTGCATAACTGAAATGCTTGAACCTAACATTTTAAACACAATCAATTTAATATCATAGAAATAGGATGCATTATTTAATAATTGTATTTTAACAGCAGATAAATAGAAAGTAATCTAAAAAAGGGAAAAATTTTAAGAAATAAACTTGTAATGGTATGAAAAAATGAATGATAAATAAGCCATAATAAATAATGGGAATGCATATGGCAATATTTTTTTGATTGTAGTAAAATGTAAAAGCATGTTTTGTAACTATAATAAATAATAAGCAAACTTTTTATGGGGATATAGCTCAGTTGGGAGAGCGCTGCGTTCGCATCGCAGAGGTCAGGGGTTCGAATCCCCTTATCTCCACCAGAAAAATTGAAGGGCCAGGTTAAATTTTTTAGTATTAATAATAATCCTGACCCTTTTTTATTGCTTGGAGTCAAAAAATAAATAGACCTTAAGCAAGATAAATAATGTTAGAGAAAATAAGAATAATTACATAATTACTTTGATACCATAGATAATGCTTAGAAATATACCGGAAACTATAATTATAACCATTAAGAAGCTGCAGTTTTTTATTCATATTTCCTATGTGTTATAATTTATAAGATTAGTTTAATAATGGTAATTTTCATTATTAATTAACTATAATTGTAATTAAAGAAAGGGAGGAAAAAATGAAAATAATGGTGTGTACTGATGGATCTAAGCATAGCAAGAAAGCAATCAGAGAAGCTTTGCTGGTTGCTGAAGGGTGTAATGCTAATGAGGTGGCAATAATCCATGTTCATGATCATAACTCCACAACTGTGTACCCCTATGCAAATTTAGGGATGAACCCCGAATTTATTAAGCAGCTCCAGAAAATCAGTGATAAGGAAAAGTCTGAATGGGAAAAGAAGTTATCAGAATATACAAAGTTATTTGAAGATAAGCATATCAAGGCACGCATTATTTTAAAGGAAGGCCATGCCTCTGATACAATTGTAAAAATTGCCCAAAAGGAAGGCTTTGATATGATTGTGGTTGGCAGTAGAGGGCTCGGTGGTTTAGAAAAGATGTTATTGGGAAGTGTTAGTAATGCAATTATACAAGAGGCAAAAGATTGTAGTGTGTTGGTAGTAAAGTAATTAATTATTTATTATATTGTAAGAAAATTATCATTTATTTCAAGGCAATCTTGGTTAAATAAGAATATTTAAGAGGGATTTATTGTTAAAAATAGGGTGTCATGTTTCCATTTCCGGGGGGATAGAAAAGTCAATTCTAAGGGCAAAAAACTTAGGGATAAATACAATGCAGATATTTTCAGCAAATTCCCGATCATGGAAAGAAAAAATTTTTAAAGTCCACGAAATAAATAACTTCCAAAAAAATCTCATTGAATCAGAGATTTATCCAATCTTTTTTCATACATCATACCTAATTAATTTAGCTTCTCCTGATGAAATAATCTATTCCAAATCAATTAACAGTTTTATCGAAGAGATGAAAAGGGCCGATTTGTTATTGCCCAAAAGTTATACCCCCTATTTAATAGTACATCCAGGTGCACATCGAGGTATAGGTGAAAAATTTGGGTTAGATAGAATTATAAAAGCATTGAATAATGCCTTTGAACAGAGCAAAAGATTAAATCTGAGAACCTTTGTTTTACTGGAAAATACTGCTGGTTCTGGAACAAACTTAGGCTATAATTTTTCTCAGCTCAGATACCTTTTAAGGGGTATTAATTGTAAACAGAATCTTGGAGTATGTATTGATACCTGTCATGCTTTTACTGCCGGGTATAATTTATCTGAAAAAGAAGGGATAGACAGGATGATAAAAGAATTGGATAGACTTATTGGCTTTAAAAAAATAAAAGTTTTTCATTTGAATGACTCCCGTTATCCCTTAGGTTCGAATAGAGACAGGCATGAACACATAGGAAAAGGACATATCGGACTGGAAGGATTCAGGAATTTATTGAAACAACCATCTTTGCAAAATATCCCATGCATATTAGAGACGCCCAAAGAATCTGATGAAGACGACCTCAGAAATATTAATATGATAAAGGACTGTGTTACAAATTAATTGAATAGATTGTCACAAATATTTTGTGTTGTCTAATGAAAAAATTTAAGAAAAGTGCTATTTTAATTTTAAATTTTACAACTGTTTAAATTATATTATTTTCCAAAAAAATTATACACTATTTATTTTTATAATTGTTCTAAGTTATAATTCAGAGATTATTAGAAGAAATCATAAATAAAAACTATTATAAAAATACTGTCGGTTGGGATTTTACAAGAAATTATTTAAATAAATGTAATAATTATTTAAATAAAGCAACAAAATATGCTATGGCAAGGTTTTTAGGTCAAAGAGATTAAAAATGGTAAAATTAACTATTGATAATTAAATTGTTTTCAGATAAATTGGTATTGGTAACAGCTTTAGATAATAATAAATTTATTGCCAATTTTTATTTATCCTTAAAAAACCACCTTCTTTGAAGATGGTAATGGGTAAACGGTTATACCAGTAGGACGCTCAATATGGTATGATTAACAT
>JBMNCR010000004.1:0-32503 GCA_049366695.1 Eubacteriaceae bacterium | reverse complement strand
TCTACCACTGAGCTACACCCGCATAATAAACGTAATTTTTTATATGTCCTAACAGCATTGCACTTTACATACTTTTGCCCAACTAAGTGACTCACAAAAAATCAAAGATTTTGGTTCGCTACTTATACCACTGATCTACACCCGCATAATAAACGTAATTTTTTATATGTCCTAACAGTATTGCACTTTACATACTTTTGCCCAACTAAGTGACTCACGAAAAATCAAAGATTTTGGTTCGCTACTTATACCACTGAGCTACACCCGCATAAACTTACTTAATTTTTTTATATGTCCTAACAGCTTAGTTGCACTTGCAAAACTAGAAATATTTTATAACAAAACATTTAAATTGTCAAGCATTTTTTTTAATCACTCTTAGAGACAAGTGTTAGTATACAGTAGTTTTTTCCTTTAGTCAATACCTTTTTAAAAGTTTTTTATTTTAAATATCATTAAATTTCACTTTTATTTCATTGTGTATTATTTCTAATAATACATATGTCTCTTTTGGTTGCCACCTCTTATCTCCAATACTCCCAGGATTAATAAACATCACTCCTTCTATTTCTTCATAATACGGTATATGACTATGTCCAAACAATACTACATCAATTTCGTTTTCTACAGCCTTATAATAGAGTCTCTGTAAGCTATTCTTAATACCGTATTTGTGCCCGTGTGTTAATAAAAATCTTTTATTCCCTATATCTACTATCAAATCTTCTATATCTTTTGTATAATCAGTATTTCCTTTTACATATCTGACAGGATAGTTAACCATTTCTTTTATCTTCAAAGCATCTATAACATTATCCCCTAAATGAAAAATATAGTCTACTTCCCCTAATTGATTTACGGCTTTTTTTATGTTCTTTATATTACCATGACTATCACTTATAATCCCTATTTTCATATTATACCTGCTTTATTTAATTTGTAATTACAACATTCTATTCTCAACATTAAATCATATATAATTATGTTTGTAGTAATTCCTTTAATTTCTTCAAAGCTCTTCCCCTATGACTGATATTATTTTTTTCTTTGGAAGTCATTTGTGCAAAAGTTTTTCCCGTATTTTCAACAATAAACAATGGGTCATATCCGAATCCCATTTCTCCCATATAATCATAGGCAATTATTCCATCACATATACCCCTAACAGTAAATTCTTTGGCATTGGGTAGTATTATAGCAATAACACTTACAAATCGTGCCTTTCTTTTTTCTAATGGTAGAGTTCCTAATTCTAATAATAGTTTTTCATTATTATCTTTATATGTAGCTTTTTCTCCTGCATACCTAGCTGAATAAATCCCTGGTTGTCCATTTAAAGCATCTACTTCTAGTCCTGAATCATCTGCTATGATAATATCATCCGAATAGGCTTTTAACGCTCTTGCTTTAATCAGAGCGTTATCTTCAAAACTGGAACCGTCTTCAACTATTTCTATATTGATTTCCTTTTCTCCCATAGTTAAAACATCATAATCATCACCTAGAATTGATTTTATTTCATCTTTTTTATGATTATTATTTGTAGCTAACACTATTCTCATATTAATTCACCTACTTTTATTAATAATTAGTCTATCAAAGCTAATTTTTGAATATTTATCAATTCCATAATTCCTTTTTCTGATAGTTTAAGTAATTGATCTAATTCATCTTTTTTCATTGGTCTTTCTTCTCCAGTTCCCTGGATTTCAATATATTCTCCTACCTCAGTCATAACTACATTCATGTCTATCTCAGCTTTACTATCTTCTTCATAACACAAGTCTAATAATGGTTGTCCATTAACAACCCCTACACTTATAGCTGCTACAAAGTTCTTAACAGGAATCTCTTTGATTAATCCTGTTGCTTTTAAATTTTTCAATGCATCCATTAGGGCTACAAAAGCACCAGTTATTGAAGCTGTCCTAGTTCCTCCATCGGCTTGTATAACATCACAATCTATCCATATAGTTCTGTCACCTAATTTTTTAAGATCAACTATAGATCGCAAAGTCCTGCCAATAAGTCTCTGTATTTCCATATTTCTACCGTCTATCCTTCCTCTACTCGAATCTCTGATTTTTCTAGTAGCCGTTGAGCTAGGTAACATATTATACTCTGCAGTTATCCAACCTTTGTTTTGTCCCTTTAAAAACATTGGTACTTTTTCTTCTACCATAGCTGTACAGATAACTTTTGTATTACCTGATTGTATCAATACTGCTCCCTGAGCATATTTAGTATAACTCTTAGTTATCTGTACATCTCTTAATTCATTATATTCCCTATTATCTATTCTTCGCATGGTTTTCTTCCTCTCTTTTTCTAATGAACATTTGCATAAGTTGGAATAGAATATGTTAATATTTTCATATCTTCCACTTCATCATTTTCGATCACTAGTTTTACAGTATTTATATCCTCGATTTGTCCTATAGTTAAACACATTGCTTTCATAAATTGCGCAAAGTAGTCATCTTCATTATCTAATTCACTACTAATAGATATATATACTATATCTTCTTCTGTTATAATATTATCTATTACAAATTTATCTGGTTTCTCATTTCCAAATCCCTCATTGATAAGGATTTGTTCTTTTACAATATTGTTGATATTTTTTTCATCTTTACTAATATTTTTTGTAATAGGTATATAATAAGTATATTCTTTACTTATATTGATAAATGAATAAAATGTGGCTTTGATATATTCTCCTTCTACATTATTATTTAATGAATTAATATTATTTCTTGTTAAGGGTTCATTTACAGGAGTACCATTTGTTAATGATTGTACTATTTCATTATTTACTAATATTTGCACTTTATCCACTGTATCAAATTCAGTCAATGTATACACTATGGCTTGCACTGCACACTCCTCATCTTCTTTATTATTAATTGATAAAATTGCATTATTAAAGTTTATCTTCATTAAGTTGTCTTCTTTTAAAGCAAGTTCACACTCGATGCCTTCTGGTAATACTGGAGATAACCCTAAATGGCGTAAATCAACCCTATTTGTATCATTATTAATTAACGCCATTATTGCTGATTTAGCAATGGCATCTTGTTTAGGTATTTGTCTCATTACTGGCACAATATAATTATTAACATCTTTGTAATAAATATTTGTTTGTACTTTATTTGTATCTAATTGTATTAGTTCTATATCATTAAGTTCAACTAGTTCTTCACTGTACCTTTTATAAGCTTCCTCATAATTTATAGTACTTTCTGTATTTTCTTTGCTACAGCTTGAACAAATAAACAGCATAATGATAATAAAAATTATGCTTATTTTTCTCATTTACTTTAACCTCCTACAATATTTTTATAATATCAGTTTTTAAAATATCCTGATAATATATTTATATTGCAGACAATTGAACTTCATGCTATTTTTAGTATTTATATATATACCTTGTATAATTCATCAGAATTTGGTGCTTCTAAAGAATCTATCACCTTATTATTACTTGAGATAATTGAGTTTCCTTCATAAAATTCTCCAATTACAGAATTATCAATATTATTTTCTTTCATTTTATGTATCAATTCATTAGTTTTTTCCTTCGCAACAACCATAAGCATAGCTCCACTTGATATTAGTTTTAATGGATCTATGTTGAAGTATTGTGAAATCTTCACAGTACTACTAAGTAATGAAATATTATCAACATTTATATTTACTCCAAGTTTTGCTTTTTCTGCCAACTCCCAAGCTGCTCCGAGTATTCCTCCTTCAGTTACATCATGCATTTCTTTCACACCTACTTTAGATGCTAATATTCCTTCTTTAATGACACTTATACTTTTTTCAAGGTATTTCACTTGTTTTATTTCATCTTCATCTAAAATAGCTTTTAATTCTTTCTCAAAGTCATTAAATAGTATTACTGTACCTTCGCAACCAGCATACTTTGTCATTATTAAATTGTCTCCTGGTTTAATTATTTTGTTACTACTTAACAACGATTCTCTACTCCCACTTCCAATACATGTAGTAGAAATAACGATTCTATTTACTGCATCTGTTATCTCAGTATGTCCACCAATCAATTCAATTTGCAATTGATTGCATATATCCATAATATCTTGCATCAATTCCTTAATATCATCTATATGACATTTAGGCGGTGCTAAAATAGTTACCATAATAGCAAAAGGCTTTACACCCTTTGACGCCACATCGTTACATGAAATATGTACTGACAATTTGCCTAAGTTATTAGTAGTAGCTGTTATAGGATCAGTAGAGATAACACATAAATCATTTTTAAAATCTAAAACACTGCAATCTTCTCCTATCCCTGAACCAACTAAAACTTTATCATCTTTATATTTAATTTTTGAAAAAATTATTTCATCTAGTTGTTCATTTGTTAATTTACCAATTTCCATTATTATCACTCCATAAAATAAGAAATAAACCAAATACTATTATATTATAAACCTTTTAATTCTAAAAGAAAAAAATGGGAGGCATTTATATTGAATACAATCAATTGTGTTTCAAATTGTTTATATCAAAAAAATGGAAAATGTACATTACATAATGTACAATCGATAACTAGTTCTGCATCTGAAGATTGCGCATATTTTACATTAGCTGAAGAAACTGACAAAGAAACAAAGAACAAGAATATGAAATAATAATTTAGGTTATCGTTTCAGACGATAACCTAAATAAATTAACTTATTCTGTTACTGAAGAATACATAAAGTATTTATATCCTAATGGTGAAGAATAAAATCCTTCAAGAGTTGGACTCTTTAAGAAAATATCTACATAATAATATATTGGTGTAACTGCAGCTTCTTCCATCAAAATATCTTCAGCTTGATGCATTAAAGTATATCTTTCTTCTCTACTACTAGAATTTTTAACTTGTTTTACTAATTCATCATATTCAGCATTAGACCAATGAGAATTATTGTTTCCACTTGTAGTAGTATTCATATCTATAAATGTAATTGGATCATTATAATCTCCTAACCATCCATCACGAGCTACTTCATAATCTCCATCTTGTCTAGTTTGAATAAATACTCCCCATTCTTGTGATACAAGTGTACAATCAATGCCTAATTGTTCTTTCCACATACTTTGCAAAGCTTCAGCTATTTGAGCATGACCAGTATTAACATTGTACATATACTCAAATTTCGGGAACCCTTCTCCATCAGGATATCCAGCATCTGCTAATAATTGTTTAGCCTCAGCAACATTGCTTTCATAATCTTCTGCTGCCACAGAGAAATAATCTCCACCAACTGTTCTAAATTCTTCTGCAGGATTAATATCAGTTAAACCAGTTGGAACAAATGCTGCTGCTGGTTGTTGTCCAGCTTTACCAATTTGTTCTACAATATAGTTTCTATCAATTACTAAAGATAAAGCTTTCCTTACTTTAACGTCATCAAAAGGAGCTTTTTGACAATTAAAATCTAAATAGTATGTTCCAAGTTGTCCTTCTAAATTAAACTCTTCTTTATCTCTCCATGCATCAATTTCATCATTTGGCATAGAATCTGCAAACAAGATATCTCCGTTTTGGAAAGCTGCAAGAATTGCGTTATCATCATCCATTAATATGAATTTAATTTCATCTGGAACTAGTTCATCTGCATTATAATAATTTTCATTTTTTACATATACCATTTCTGAATCATGTGTCCATGTAGAAAGCTTATATGGTCCATTAGTCACATATGTGGCTGGATCATTTGCCCAAGTATCAGGATTTTCTTCTACAACATCTTGTCTAACTGGCATATACGTTGGAAAAGCACATAATTCTAAAAAATAAGGTGTTGGGGCATTTAAAGTTATTTCAATGGTTTTTTCATCTAATGCAACAGCTCCAAAATCATCTAATGTAACGCCTTCAGCACCTTCATAAATTTCTGCCCCATTTTTTATTACATCAAACATGTAGCCATATGAAGTCGCACTAACAGGATCTATTGCTCTTTTCCATGCATAGATAAAATCATTTGCTTTTACGTCTTCACCATCTGTCCATTTGATATCATCTCTTAAAGTAAAGGTATACACTGTCTCATCATCACTAACAGTATACTCTGCTGCTTGACCCAAAACTGGATTACCTTCCTTATCTAATGACATTAATCCTTCAAAAGCATGTATAAGCAATGTGGCTCCATCTACAGATTCATTGAATGCAGGATCAATACTCTGTGGTTCTGGTCCAACATTTACTGTAATGGTTTGGGTTTCAGTAGTTCCTGTAGATGATTGGCATGCAGTGAATACTGTTAAAACCATAATCACTACAAGAAGCATTGTTAAAATTCTTTTACTCATTTCTTTACCCCCAATAAAAATATTTTATTAAAAAATTTGCGTTGCAAATTCTTTACAGATTAATATAATACTTATTAGAATTCTCCTATTCTATGACAAGCAGCATAATGTTGTTCGCCATAGTTTTTAAATTCCGGTATTTCTTGTGCACATATCTCCCTAGCATAAGGACATCTAGTTCTAAAACTACATCCTGAAGGAGGATTTAAAGGACTTGGTACATCCCCTTCTAAAAACATCCTTTTATTTTCTTGATTTTCAATAGGATCTGCAATAGGAATAGCAGATAATAATGATTGTGTATAAGGATGAATAGGATTATTATATAATGAAACATTATCTGTCAATTCTACAATTTTCCCTAAATACATCACACCTATTCGATTACTAATATGTTTTACAATGGAAAGATCATGGGCAATAAACAAATAAGTTAATCCCATCTCTTCCTGCAATTCTTCAAACATATTAATAATTTGAGCTTGAATTGACACATCTAATGCAGAAACTGGTTCATCACATACAATGAATTCTGGTGATACTGCAAGCGCTCTAGCAATACCAATTCGTTGACGTTGTCCTCCAGAAAACTCGTGTGGATATCTTGTAGCATGTTCACTGTTTAATCCAACTTTTTCTAATAGAGATATAATTATTTCTTTTCTTTCTTTTGAATTTTTAGCTAATCCATGTATATCAATGGATTCCCCAACAATATCTCCAATTGTCATTCTTGGATTTAGTGATGCATATGGATCTTGAAAAACTATTTGCATCTTTTTTCTATATGGCATCATTGATGTTTCAGTAATATCATTTCCATCATATATTATTTTACCTTCAGTAGGTTCATGCAACCTTAGTATTGTTCTTCCCACGGTAGTTTTACCACATCCGCTTTCTCCAACCAATCCTAATGTTTCTCCTACATCAATATGAAAGTTTACTCCATCCACTGCTTTAATATAATTTGTATGAATTAAACTTTCTTTAACAGGAAAATATTTTTTTAAAGATTTTATTTCCAACAACTTATTATTCATACTAATCTTCCTTAGCCTTTTCAAATTTTTCTTTATCTAACAACCAACATGCACTATAGTGTTCCTCACTTATATTTGTATATAAAGGCATTTTTTTTAAACAAATTTTCATACACTTATCACAACGTGGAGCAAAAGGACATCCTTTAGGAGGATTTAATAAATCCACTGGGTTTCCTTCTATAGGAATCAACTTTTCATGAGTATCTGTATTTAATTTTGGTATTGATTTAAGTAATCCCAAAGTATATTCATGTTTGGGATTATAAAAAATATCATTAACTGTCCCATATTCTACAATTTTCCCGGCATACATAACAGCAACTTTTTCACACATACTTGCAATTACTCCTAAATCATGAGTAATCATAATTATTGACATATTAATTTTCTTTTTTAACTCTATCATTAATTCTAATATTTGTGCCTGGATAGTCACATCCAACGCTGTAGTTGCTTCGTCGGCAATTAATAATTTTGGTTCACAAGCTAAAGCCATGGCTATCATTACCCTTTGTCTCATTCCTCCTGAAAACTCATAAGGATATTGTTTTAATCTCTTTTGTGGTTCATTCACACCAACTAATTCTAACAATTTTATAGCTCTAGCTTTTGCTTCATCTTTTGTCTTATCTGTGTGTAATATAATAGCTTCTATAATTTGATTTCCTACTGTAAATACTGGATTTAAAGAAGTCATAGGATCTTGAAAAATAAGACTCACTTCATTTCCTCGTATTTTTTGTAATTCTTTATTATTCAACTTTTCTATTTGATGACCATTAAAATTAATACTTCCACCAATAATTTTTCCCGGATTAGCAATCAATCCCATTATAGAGTAACTGGAAACACTTTTTCCACTACCAGATTCACCAACTATCCCAAGTACTTCTCCGTCTTTTAATCTTAGAGATATATCATTAACAGCTTTCACTTCTCCTGCAGATGTAAAAAACGAAATTTTTAAGTTTTGTATATCTAATAGATATTCTGAATTCATAAATAATAGTCCTCCTACTCCTTTAATTTTGGATCAAATACATCTCTTAATCCATCTCCAAGCAAATTAAAAGCAAGTATGATAATACTTAAAGTCACAGCCGGAGCTATCAATCGATAGGAATAGGAATAAATTCCACTTAATGCTACAGCAGCTAAAGATCCCAAACTAGGCATAGGTGCTGATACACCAATTCCTAAAAAACTTAAAAAAGATTCCGTAAAAATAGCACTTGGTATTTGCAATGTAGAAGTTACTATAATCATACCTATACAATTTGGAATTAAGTGTTTAGTAATAATTCTAGTATGTCCTGCTCCTAAAGCTCTAGCAGCATTAACGTATTCTCGTTCTTTTAATATCAGTACTTGACCTCTAACTATCCTCGCCATACTCACCCAATACAATAAGCTAAAAGTGATAAAAATACTAATTAATGGCACACCCAATGTACTTAGACCATCAAACATACTACTAGTATTAAATAATTTAGTTAAAGGCTCTTTTATTGCTACCATTAATATTATAATAATGAGTATCTCAGGGACAGAATATATTATATCTACAATCCGCATCATAACATTATCCACTCGTCCACCAAAATACCCAGAGATAGAACCATAAATAGTACCAATAATTAAAATAATTAAACTTGCCACTAAACCAACAAGCAACGAAATCCTAGTCCCCATCATTACACGAATGGTTAAGTCTCTCCCTAAATTATCTGTTCCAAAAATATGTGGAAATACCTTTTCTCCTTGGCTCATTAGTACCTGTTCGTTTTGTGAATATTCAAAAGGGCGTAGGTTTTCACTTCCCCTGATTTGCTGTTCGTATGAATAAGGATAAAAAGAAGGAACTATAAATGCAAATATCATAACTACAATAATAACAACCAACGCTATCATAGGCACTTTCTTTTTCATTAATCTCTTAAATCCATCTTTCCAATAGGATACGCTTTCACGCATTATAACTAATTCTTTTTTTTCGTCTATATCAGCAGGTAAAAAATCATCTGCATTCAATTGAAAACTAAGTGGTCTTTTTTGCAAGTTATTTTTTTTCAATGATTATACCTACCTTTCTACTTTAAGTTTACCCTTGGATCAATGAGTTTATATAAAATATCTACCACTACATTCATAACAACAAGTAAAGTTGCTAAAAAAATTGTTGTTCCCATGATTAAAGGATAATCTCTATTAGTAATAGAACTAATAAATTCTCCACCTAACCCAGGAATAGTGAATATCCTTTCTACAACAAAACTTCCAGTTAGTATAAATGCGATAGATGGTCCTAAATAAGTCACAACAGGTAAAATAGCATTTCTTAGTGCATGTTTAAATAACACAACTAAAGGAGCTAATCCCTTAGCTCTAGCTGTTCGAATATAATCTTGATTCAATACATCTAACATACTAGATCTCATTAATCTAGATATATAAGCAGTAGGATAAAAGGCCAATGAAAAAACTGGCAAAATATAATGCAAAGGCGAATTTAATCCATATGTAGGTAATATCTTTAAATTTACACCAAAAAATATCATCAACGTAGTGGCCACCACAAAACTAGGTACTGAAATTCCCATAGTAGCAAAAAACATAATTATACTATCAAACCACTTTCCCCTATTTAATGCCGCAATTGCACCCATAGATATGCCAAAAATTATTGCAACAATTATAGCTAATCCCCCAATCCTTGCAGAAACAGGAAACTTTTCAGCAATAATATCATTAACAGATCGTCCTTTTTTCTTTATTGAGACGCCTAAATCTCCTTGAACTAATTTCACCATATAATTTTTATATTGTATTATTAGGGGTTGATCTAAACCATACTTTTCATTCATCGCTTCCAATACAGCAGGTGTAGGACTTTTTTCACTTAAAAATGGTCCCCCTGGAATTAGATTCATTAATAAAAAAGTCAAAGAAGATATAATGAAAATTGTAATCACTGTATAAAACACACGTTTGAAAATATATTGCAGCACCTATTATCACTTCCCAATAAAATTATAATTATATCTACACTATAAATTATCTATACAAAAATATTTGTAAAATATTTTTGTATAGATTATATTCTCAATATTAACTTGTCACAAAAAGAAGAATTAATTCAAAATATTAATTAGTATTATTCTCATTATACCTATACTTATATAAAAAAAAAAGAAAATCCTATCAAATGAAGAATTTTCTTATATCTCTTATTATTTTCAATTAAATGTATTTATAAACATTCTCTAATAAGTTTGTTAACCATTTGAGGATTCGCTTTCCCTTTAGTTTCTTTCATTACCTGACCTACTAAAAATCCAATTGCTTTATCTTTTCCACTCCTTAAATCCTCGACTGACTGGGGATTCGTTTCCATAATTTTCATTACAATTTCTTTTAATTGTCCCTCATCATTTAGTTGTGAAAATCCTTTAGTATCAATTATTTTTTTTGGTTTTTCTCCTTTATCAAACATTTCCTTTAATACTTTTTTCCCAATGGAACCACTTATTGTCTTATTATTAATAAAATTAATCAACTCACCTAAATCTACTGGTGTAAACTTTACCTGTGTTATATCGATACTATTTTCATTTAATAACGCAGATATATCGCCCATTAGCCAATTACTTGCAGATTTTGCATCCTTGCATTGATTTACAGTATCTTCAAAGAAGTTAGCCGTATGCTTAGAAACTGTTAAAACTTCTGCATCATACTCTGGTAAATTCCAATCATTTATATATCTTTTCTTTCTTTCCCACGGTAATTCAGGCAATTCTTCTTGTATCGTTTGTATATATTCTTCATCAAGCACTATTGGTACAAGATCAGGATCTGGAAAATATCGATAATCATGCGCCTCTTCCTTACTTCTTAATGATATACTTACCCCTTTATCATCATCCCATTTTCTAGTCTCTTGGATAATTCTATTTCCTTTTTTGATCTCTTTAATTTGACGTTTTGATTCATTCTCTATTGCTTTAACCAGGGATCTAAAAGAATTTAAGTTTTTCATCTCTGTTCTAGTCCCATATTCTTCACTTCCCATAGGTCTAATAGATAAATTTACATCAAATCTTAATGACCCTTCTTGCATTTTACAATCTGATACTTCTGTATATTCTAAAATAGTCTTGATTTTTTCTGCAAAAGCTTTAGCTTCTTCAGCACTTCTCATATCAGGTTCAGTTACTATTTCTATTAACGGCACACCACATCTGTTATTATCAGCTAAAGTCCCTTCCCCTGCATCGTGAATTAATTTGCCTGCATCTTCTTCAATATGAATTCTAGTTATTTCTATTTCTTTTTTAAATCCTTCTCCTTGAATTTCAACTTTTCCTTCTTTGCAAAGTGGTAAATCAAATTGTGATATTTGATATGCCTTAGGTAAGTCTGGATAAAAATAATTTTTACGATCCAACTTGCTAAAACGAGCAATATCGCAATTTAAAGCCATTCCAGCTTTTGTAGCATACTCTACTACCTTTTCGTTTAATACTGGCAACACGCCTGGTAAGCCAAGGCATACTGGGCAAGTCTGAGTATTTTCTTTTGCTCCAAATTTTGTTGAACAGCCGCAAAATATTTTAGTATTCGTTGCAAGCTCCGAGTGAATCTCTAATCCAATTACTATTTCATATTCCATAATATTACCTCCTATAAGCTCGGTGTCTTTTTATGATGATCCGTTACTTGTTGGTAGGCATATCCTACTCTTAACAAAGTTTCTTCATCAAATGCTTTTCCAATTAATTGCAATCCAATTGGAAGTTTTTTAGAATCCATTCCACAAGGAATAGATATAGCAGGTATCCCTGCAATATTTACTGGAACTGTATATATATCTGATAAATACATTTCTAAAGGATCTTCACTTTTTTCCCCAATTGAAAATGATGTTGTTGGACAAGTGGGGGACAAGATTATATCGCAAGAATTAAATACTTTATCGAAATCTTCCTTGATTAGTGTTCTTACTTGAAGTGCTTTTTTGTAGTATGCGTCATAATATCCAGAACTTAAAGCATATGTTCCAAGCATAATTCTTCTTTTTACTTCATTTCCAAATCCTTGGCTTCTTGTCTTTTTATATAGATCAATTAAATTATCGAATTCTTCGGCTCTATATCCGTATCGTATTCCATCATATCTTGCAAGATTTGAGCTAGCTTCTGCTGAAGATATAATGTAATATGCTGAAAGAGCATATTCTGTATATGGCAAGCTAGTTTCTACTATTACAGCTCCTAAAGTTTTTAATTGTTTAATTGCTTCTTTTACAGCCTTTTCAACTTCACTATTTAAACCTTCTTTAAAATACTCTTTTGGTACACCTATTTTCAATCCTTCTATTGATTGTTTCAAACTATTTGTATAATCTTTATTTCCTACTTTTATTGATGTTGAATCTTTTTTATCATGTCCAGCGATAGAGTTAAGTACTATTGCACAATCTTCAACATCTTTTGTTACAGGCCCTATTTGATCTAAAGATGAAGCAAAAGCTACTAAACCATATCTAGATACTAATCCGTATGTAGGTTTTAGTCCTACAACTCCACAAAATGATGCAGGTTGTCTTATTGAGCCACCAGTATCTGATCCTAAAGAAAATACTACTTCGTTAGCTGCTACCGATGCTGCTGATCCTCCACTTGATCCGCCAGGTACTTTACTCAAATCCCATGGGTTAGCGGTTATTTTATACCCTGAATTTTCTGTAGATGAACCCATAGCAAATTCGTCCATATTCATTTTAGCGAGTAATATTGCACCACTTTCTTCTAGTTTTTCAACTACAGTTGCATTAAAAGGAGGTTTATAGTCAGATAAAATTTTTGATGCACATGTAGTCTTTATATCTAGAGTACATATATTATCTTTCAATCCATATGGAATTCCATATAATCCTTTACTTTTTTTACAATTTTTATCATATTTTTCAGCCTTTTTTAACGATTCTTCGCCTAATATACTTAATGTAGCTTGAACTTTATCTTCTATACTATCTATCCTTTTCAGATAATTTTTAACTAGCTCAGTATAAGACATTTCTTTTTTATTAATCAAGTCATGTATTTCATGTATTGTTAAATTATTCATTTGATATTCCTCCTATTCTATAACTTTAGGTACTTTAAAACATCCGTCTTCTTGAGAAGGGGCATTTTGAAGTACTTTTGAAATTTCTAATGAAGGTGTAATTTCATCTTTTCTCAAAACATTATTTACAGGTAATACATGTGCCGTTGGAGGAACATTAGTTGTATCTAATTCATTTAATTTTTCTGCATAATCTAGTATATTTGTAAGCTGATTTGCATATACTTGCACTTCATCTTCACTGAATTCTAATCTGGCTAAATCAGCCACATATATAACATCTTCTTTTTTTAATTTCATTATTTCACCTCAAATTAATATTTATGATAAATATGGTATGGAACATAGATAATATTATATGACAACATATTTCTATTTTCAATGTTATTTACCAATGATTTCTAACAACTGGCTCTCATTAATAGTTTTTATACCTAATTGGAGTGCTTTATCATATTTCGATCCTGGTTTTTCCCCTGCAACTACATAATCAGTGTTTTTACTTACTGAAGCAACTATTTTACCACCATTTTCTTGAATCAAATTTTTTGCTTCATCTCTTTTTAAATTTGGAAGAGTGCCTGTCAAAACAAATTTGGCACCATCAAATACATTTGAATTCTTTTTCTTAGATTTTTGTGTCATATTAACACCTAATTCTTTTAGACGATTAATTAATTCTACATTTGAAGAAATGCTAAAATAATTTACTATTTCGTTAGCCATCTTCTCTCCAATTTCATTTATAAAAACCAGTTCTTCTTCTCGGGCACGGACTAAATC
Source organism: Eubacteriaceae bacterium (assembly GCA_049366695.1). Taxonomy (GTDB): domain Bacteria; phylum Bacillota; class Clostridia; order Eubacteriales; family Alkalibacteraceae; genus JBMNCR01. The sequence continues at coordinate 18,209 of JBMNCR010000004.1, read as the reverse complement.
TTCCATGTTTTCATAATTTTCAGATAACAACTTAGCACTTTTTTCTCCTATATATGGTATTCCAAGGGCAAAAATTAATTTATCTAGGCTTCTATTTTTCGAGTTATCTATAGACCTTATTAGCTTATCTATAGACTTTTCACCTAATTTATCTAAATTAATAAGCTCATCTCTTTTTTTAAATAGTAAATAAATATCCGATGGATCCTTCACAAAATCTTTTTCCCACAATTTAGTAATTAAAGAAGATCCCAATCCTTCTATATTCATAGCATTCTTTGAAACAAAATGTATAATACTCCTTCTAACCTGTGCTGGACACGTAGCATTTATACATTTACGTGCTGCTTCTCCTTCTTGTCTATAAGTAGGCTCACCACATTCTGGACAATTATTTGGCATTTTAAACTCCATTTCCTGTCCAGTCCTCTTATCAAAATTTACATTAACAACTTCTGGTATTATCTCTCCTGCTTTTCTTACATTAACATAATCACCAATTTTTATTTCTCTCTCAGCTATATAATCTTCATTATGCAATGTAGCTCTACTAACTACACTACCTGATAAGTGAATTGGTACTAACTCTGCAACAGGAGTTAAATTTCCTGTTCTACCAACTTGCACATTAATATTTAACAATTTTGTTTCTTTTATTTCAGGAGGAAATTTATATGCTATAGCCCATCTTGGATTTTTTGTAGTGTTTCCAAGTTCATCTCTTTGCTCTATGTTATCTATTTTGATTACTAATCCATCTATTTCAAAAGGTAACTCAAATCTACTTTTATCCATCTCCTTACAATAGTCGATTATATCTTCAATATTATCGTAAGTTTTATAAGGACTTACTTTAAATCCTAAAACCTTTAAATAATCCAAACTATGATGATGGGTTTCAAACTGTTTTCCTCTTATTTCTTCCAAATTAAATATAAATATATCTAATGGTCTACTTGCTACCATTCGAGAATCTAACTGTCTCAATGAACCCGCAGCTGCATTTCTTGGATTAGCAAATAATGATTTTTCTTCTCTAATTCTATTTTCATTTAGTATAGTAAAATCTTTCTTATTAATATATACTTCTCCCCTTACTTGAAGGGTATCAGAATTATTTATTTTTAAAGGTATATTATTTATTGTTTTAAGATTTTTTGTAACGTTCTCTCCAACAATTCCATTTCCTCTAGTAGCTCCTTGTATAAATATACCATCTTTGTAGCTCAATACTACTGTTAATCCATCAAATTTATATTCAACAATATATCTGTAATCACTTATGATTTTTGACACTCTAGCATCAAAATCTCTCAGGTCTTGAGGATTAAAAGCATTAGCTAAACTTAATTTAGGAATATTAAATTCTACCTTATCGAAACTTTCTAATGGCTTACCACCTACTCTTTGAGAAGGCGAATCTGCTGTTTTATATTGAGGATTTTTTTCTTCTATCTCAATTAATCTCTTCATTAATAAATCATAATCATAATCACTTATTTTTGGAGAATCTAGTTCATAATACTGTTTATTATGAAATTTCAACTCCTCTTTCAATTGTTCTATTTCCGTTTTTTTATCCACCATATCCTCCCAAATATAAAAAAGTTAGATAATAACAAAGTAATGCACTATAAATTTTGTCAATAACCTCATATAAATATTAATTTTATATCTAAACGATACTAATAGGTGCCATATTAACAGCAATTTTCTTTATACCCATCCCTGGAAACGCTATAGAAGCTATTGCATCTTCACCTTCTCCAGAAATATTAATTACTGTTCCTATCCCCCATTTATTATGCTTTACTTTAGTTCCTTCATGAATATTTAACTTGTTTACTTTCTTTTCTTTAACTAAAGCAGATGTAAATCTGTTAAATTGCTTATTTAAGCTTTCTTTTTTATTAATATAATCAACTTGAACTTTTTTAGGTTGAGGTCTTTCTTTTGTCTTGCTAGTTATTAATTCTTTTGGTATTTCATCAATAAACCTAGATTTTAAATTATAATTCAACTTACCGTACAATGTTCTATAATTTGTATATGTTAAAAATAATTTTTCCATAGCTCTAGTTATCCCTACATAGCACAATCTTCTCTCTTCCTGTAATCCAATTTCACTATCAATTGATCTTGAATGGGGAAAAATACCCTCTTCTAAACCAGGAATAAATACTACTGGGAACTCTAAACCTTTGGCATTATGTAGAGTCATCAGTGTAACATGTCCACCTTGGTTAGTAAAACTATCTGCGTCAGCAACTAATGAAACATTTTCCAAAAACGCGCTAAGAGTTACTTCTTCGCTATTCTTTTCAAACTCCACTGCACTAGAAACAAGTTCTTGTAAGTTTTCTATTCTAGAAGCATTTTCTACTTTATTCTCTTCAAGCATTTTTTCATATCCACTATCTTTAATAACTTTTTTAATCAATTCGCTTAATGGTAGAGCATCTTTTATTTCAATAAGTGATTTCATCATATTTGATATTACAGTCAATTTATTTATTATAGCCTTTGATAATCCTACCATTTCTTCTACATTGTAAACAACATCAAATAAGCTCATATCTTTAAAATCAGCATATTCTTGTATTTTTTCTATTGTAGCATTTCCTATGCCTCTTCTAGGTACATTAACTATTCTTTTAAAACTAATATCATCCTTGGAATTCTCTAATAAAGTAAGATAAGATATAATGTCTTTTACTTCTTTTCTAGAGTAAAACTTTAATCCTCCAATAATTTGATATGGAATACCCTTTCTCATAAATGATTCTTCAAAAACCCTTGATTGAGCATTAGTCCTATATAAAACTGAAAAAGAACCATAAGTATATTTTATATTATCAACTATCTCATTAATCTTATCACATATATATTCTGATTCTTCTCTTTCATTATACAACTGCATCAGTTCTAACAAATCTCCAGATTCAGTATTTGTCCACATCTTTTTTGCTTTTCGCTCTTGATTATTTTCAATCACTTTATTAGCTGCTTCAATAATAACTGATGTAGATCTATAATTTTGTTCCAATCTAATAATATTTGCATTTGGATAATCTTCTTCAAACCCTAATATATTCCTAATATCTGCTCCTCTAAAAGCATATATACTCTGATCATCATCACCACAGGCACATAGGTTTTTATTCTTTTCTGCTAGCATATTAACGATTTTATATTGTATGTGATTTGTATCTTGATACTCATCCACTAAGATATATTTGAATTTATTTTGATAATAAGATATTATCTCTTCCTTTTCCTTAAAAAGTTTTAACGTATTTATCAATAAATCATCAAAATCCATTGCATTATTATTTAATAATTTTTCTTGATATAATGCGTATATAGAAGCAATTTTTTCCTCTCTAAAATCTCCAATACTCTCTTTATTAAATATTTCAACAGTTTTTCCATTTTCCTTAGCTTTTGAAATACTTGATAATACCGAAGAAATATTATACATTTTATCATCAATATTTAATTCTTTATAACATTCCTTTAAAACACTTTTTTGATCAGAAGTATCATATATAACAAAATTTCTTTCATAACCTATTAGATTACAATGAAATCTTAAAACCTTTGCACATAAAGAATGAAATGTGCTCATCCAAATCCTATCTGCATTAGGCACATTCATCTGTATTATTCTATTCCTCATTTCCTGAGCCGCTTTGTTTGTAAATGTCAATGCTAATATTTCATCTGATCGAGCCTTATTGCTTAGAATAATATGCGATATTCTATGCATAATTGTTCTTGTTTTACCTGAACCAGCACCTGCAAGAATAAGCAAAGGACCCTCAGTATGCATTACCGCTTTTTGTTGCATATCATTTAATCCCTTTAAAAGATCCATTTAGTTTCTCCTTATCGTTTATTATTAAAATAATATCTTACCATAAAAAATTGATTTTAAAACTTTATCCATTTCTTCTCTACTCATTGTTATGGGATTTGATCTAGTGGAACCCAACATAGAGTTATCTAATAGTACTTCATAATTATTAATAAATTCTTCTTCACTTATGCCCATTTCCATGAAAGAAGCAGGTATAGACAAATCACTATTTAATTTTTTGATTCCTTCAATAAAATCTGTTTCTCCAATTGCTTTTGTTAGTTTGTCTAATTTCTTTTTTACAGTATCATCTTTTGAATTATATTGTAAAACATAAGGAAGTCCAACAGCATTTAACAACCCATGACCATAATCAAACATTCCTCCGAAAGCATGGGATATTCCATGATCCATTCCTAACCCAACATTGTGGAAAGCAGTTCCAGCCATACATTGATAATTATGTACTTTTTGTCTACTTTTTATATCTCCCTTTTCATATGATATAGGCAAATACTTATAAAGTCCTTCAACAGCACCCCTACACAACACTTCACTAAAGTCATCAAGTTTATTATTAATATAACACTCTACTGCATGAGTCATTGCATCCATACCAGTATAAGCAACAATTTCTTTAGGCATAGATAAAGTTAATTCACCATCTAAAATTGCTATATCTGGTATAAAAGCGTATGTTTTAAGTCCTATCTTTATATTATTCTCTTTAAATGTAACTACTGCTGTCTTAGTAACCTCTGTCCCCGTCCCTGATGTAGATGGAATAGCCACCAAAGCAGTTTTTCTCTTTAATTCCATAATCCCTTGATTTATATTATTAAAATTTAAATGAGGATTTTCATATAAAAGCAGCATAACTTTACAAGCATCAATGGCAGAACCTCCGCCTACACCTACTACTACATCAGGCTGGAAGGAAACCATCTCAGTTGTTCCACGTAATACTTCATCAGTAGTTGGATTTCCACCTATTCCAGCAAAAATTGTATATTCACACTCTTTATCATCCAATATTTTTTTTATCTTGTTTATTGTACCATTCTTAAACATGGCTGATTTTCCAGTAACTATAAAATATCTCTTGTATTTAAATTCATTAATGTATTCTAATGAACCTGTTCCAAAAACAATTTCTCTACCATGAAGTCTAATATTTTTCACGTCCTTTTTCTTCCCTTCATCTGTTCTTTTATTTGATTTAAGATATATACTCAATTATACACAAAGTACTACCTTAAAACAAAATATCTTTCAGTAGTTTATTGACTAATTACTCCATATAAAACAAGACAGTTTACGAAAAACCATTTTATCATCACTACATATTTTTGTACATAGTATGTAGATAAAAAAAACAGGTCAATTGCACGAAAAATTATTTAGAATTAGATATACTATTTTCTTAAAACAATAACTTTAAGAACTGAAATATTTTAAAATACTTGCTTTTAAATCATAATATGTTTTTCATAGGTTTCTGCAAATATTTAAATAAACTTTGATCAAAGTAAAATACTATATAGAATATCTTCGCGTATTATCAATATAATATCAAAATCCCGCACATAAACTAATATATTGAAACATTATAAAATGCAATAAATCAACTTAGTTTGTATTATTGAATTAAAAATCTTTCTTATGTGCCAGACAAGCTATTAGCTTCGTTTATTCAAAAGAAAGAGACGAAAACCGTTCAAAATTTATCAGTTGTTTAAGCCACACGAGTTCCTAAAATTCATATTCTCTTCGATTTCTTTCCATTAGTGTTGGCATAAGCGTGTTTGAATTGTATTAATAGATAAGAATAAACTTATTATGCAACCAATTATTGGGTTTATTTTTTTCATGCTATTGCCCTAGATATAAAAGCATATCTTTTATAATTCATAATAAAATTCATTGAATTATGCTAGTTAGAGTAGTAATACCAAACTACTATGGTAAAAAGAAATTAATTTCTATTTTATTCATATTTAAGAAATATTTTATCATGTATAAAAATACAATATACTATGATAGATAAATTTATGAAAAAGTTTATATTAGTTTTGATTTTGTTTTTAATATTTATATTGTTTCCCTCATGTGAGAATAATGACGATAAAGCGAATGAAAAAATAATAGAAACTACTAAACAATTAATTGAATTAGATTGGAAATTACACAATATAAAAATAACATATAAAGAATATAAAGATAATTCTTTGGTTTTCTTTATTGATGAAAAAACCTATGGCAATCATATAACTAATGTTCTTAATCCAGTAATATTAGAAAATGTTATAGATATAGATTGTAATACTGTTGAAAAATACTCAAAATTAAACTTTAAAGATTACGACATGATAAGTATTAAAATCTCAAGAGTTTATAATGATCCTTTAGAAGAAAAAAAGTATATATATCTTAATGTTATTATAGAACCTTTTTCAATACAAAAAATTTATGATTCAGGGGTAGTATATTCGAACACAAATAAAATAAATAATGAAGAAAGAAATATAATGATTGAATTTATTAAAGATAAAAAAAATAAATGGAAAATAAATGATTATAAAGGTAATTCTTATCTTACTAAACTAAAGGAAAACTTGTCTACTGAATATATCACTAAATATAAATTAAATGATAATATCCTTGTAGAATATATTTATGAATTCAATTTAATCAATTAGCAACTATATATAAATCAAATATATCATTAATATAATTGAAGAAAAGAATATAAATATATCTGCAAAATTAAATACAGGTAATCTTTTATATTTTATATATATAAAATCTGTTACATGTCCGTATTTGCATCTGTCAATATAATTTCCTAGAGCTCCTCCTAATATAATAGAAACTAAAAAGTTAAAACCTGAATAATATTTAATTGAAATACTAATACATAACATAATACTCAAAGATACTAAAGACAATGCAATCAAAAGATTCAATAAAAATTGATTCTTTTTTAAAAATCCATATGCTGCGCCTTTATTAAAAACTAAATTCAAATATATATTCTTGTATACTCTCATATAAGCACTATCAGATAATAACTTTTTAGCATATGTTTTGGTCATTAAATCTATGAATACTAAAGAGCAAATTATAAATATATATATCACATTAATTGCTACTTTCAATCAATTTTGGTGAATTGAATAATAATGTTTCAATTTTTCTGTTATTTTCATCATCTGTAAACCAAACAGTAATAGCAACATCACCAGTTTCAATACTATACTTAGCTTTATAAATAGCCACTATATAATCCACTCCATCTTGTGATTCTCTCGTTGCTTTAACTAGTTCTTTTGATTCATATTGCCCGATGATATCAACTACATTTTCTTTCATATAAGTATTAAAGATTTCTTCATTTAATGCTCCCATCATTATTGGACCAAAATCTTTGCTAAAAGTTGCATAATCACCATCATTAAGTCCTTGTAATACATTTTCCACCATTGGATCAGCAAATTCACTAATTTTATCCTTATCTAATCCGCCTGAACATCCACTTAAAATTAATACTACAACAATGAGTGCTATTACATATTTTTTCATTTTATCAATCCCTTTCAAAGTATAAATTTCCAAAAACTTTTCTTTCTTCTTACATAAAGTATACTTAGTATTCCAGCCACTGCTATCACGCTCTCAACAACATAAATATTGTTCAATAAAAGAACAGCAGAAAAATTTATTAAGGTATGCAAAAATATAGCTATAAATAAGCCCTTGATTTTTCCTCTTCTTACCGAATCAAGTACTATCACTGAAAGACCTATGTGTATACACATAGTAAATAGTCGCTCTATTCCAGCAAACAACAATAATACTGGAGATACATCAAACAATACAGAACTAGCATAGCTAACTTGCGGTATTTTTGTGACTAATAGTTCTAAGATATCAAAATTTATATTTAGTGAAATTAATAATAATAATAAATAATTAATACCTACTATAGCAACAGCTTCTATTCCTCCATGTCCAATTCCGAAAGCAATTCCGTTTTCCCATTTTCTATTATCTAATAGTACAAATCTAAAAGCAAGAAATCTACCAATTTCTTCAAATAAAGCAGCAGTCAAAGCTAAAAATAAACCGTAAACATACTTATTACTGGCAATATATGCAGTAAACCAAAATTGTCCACTTATTTTTTCTAATATTGGGATTCGTATAATTAATTGAAATACTGTGAATATAATAATTCCAATAAAAAAATACAGTAATGATGCATTATATTTTCTTTTAAAATAAATAATTAAAACAATCGGTAAGATTATTGATATAAAACATGTGAATATAATTGAAATTATTGAAAATATATTTACCACATTATACCTCCTAGACATTATTATAAATATTATAACATATATTTATTCCTTTCATTATATTGAAATCACAGTTAATCACAGTAATATCATAAAGAGTTATTTCTTGTCTACTAAATCTAATTATTATTTATTATAATTTTTTTCCACACTTTCTACAATTCTAGCATTTCAATGTTCAATTTTTATACTATATACTACTGAAAGCTTTAATAGACAACTAAAGATAGTAACTACATCAAAGAATATTTTCCCAACAGATAAATCACTCTTAAAAATGTTATATTTAGCTTCACTTGATATAACTAAAAAATGGTCCCAAAGAATAAAAAATTGGTCCATGATTTTGGTCAGTTAAATATACGTTTTAAGGAAATAATTTAATCCTTTTCCTCAAATAATATGCAACTTTTAAAATATTCTAATGTATAATTTTCAGAAAGTTTACACCAATTACATGATATACCCTCATAATTATATATTTTATCTTCATCTGTCGATCTGTTTCATACATAATTCAAAGCATATTTCAAGTGCATTTATTTCTGAATCTAATGATTCTATACTATTAACATGAGCATTTAATTGCGCACCCATTTTTTCTGCTAATGATTTTGCCACTGTTAAACCTAAGCCTGTACCACCTTGATTTCGCGAATGGTCCTGCATGTAAAACCTTTCAAATAGGTAAGGTATATCATCTTCTGAAAGTACCCGTGTATCATTGATAAATGAAATAGCTATACTTTTCTTACATTCTTTTATCGAGATATGAAAGTATGTATCAGCATACCTACCTGCGTTTTGGAACAGATTAAGGAATATTCGTTCTAAGGCTAATTCTTCTCCTAATATCCATATCGGAGTATCAGGAATATCTATTTCTATCTCTAAATGAGCTTTTCCCAAAATTTTATAATTTCCCATAATGGATTCTCTCAAAATTTTTGAAATGTCAACATTGTTCAGTGACAGTTCATAATCGCCAACATTTACTCGGGAAAAATCATAAAACTGTGTTACCAGATTCTTCAAAATTTCAGCTTTATGTTCGATAATATCTATTGTTTCTATCAATTCATTATTCTCTTTCATATGGTTGTTATCAGATTTTTTGATTAGTTTTAAATACCCTAGAATAACTGTTAAAGGTGTGCGTAAATCGTGGCTTATATTCTCTATTTGTCTTTGAAATTCTCTTTCTCTTTTTTCGTATTTTTGACGTTCCTTTCGTATCTCTTCTAAAACAGTATTAAAAGAGGAGAGTAATTTCCCTAAATGCCGGTCAGGTATTGGTAAATGAAGAATCTGATTCTGTGCAAGGTCATGTTGTATATCTCTTATTTCTTTTATAATCTGTTTAAAAGAATAGAGGAATGAAAAATAACGAAAAGTAAAATATCCCCCTGTGATAAAGGCTATAACAATTAAAACAAAATACAACATCTCGTCTTTCCTCCCAAATCAGATTTCTAACTTATAGTTCTCTTTTTCTCAATAACACTATGCCAGAAAAAGAAAAAATAATAATTCCAATCATACCAGAAATAATACATTTTGCCATTCCCTCTGCTGTTCCCCATGCTGTAATACTCTGAGACATATTGACACTCATTGAACTTGTTCCGAAAAAATTCTCAGGCATCCACATAGCAATATTGTGAATGACATCAATGCGAAGCCCTAAATAAAAGAAGATTCTAGGGATAATAAACCAAATAACAATCCAAACAATAATTCCGGTAGAATCTTTCCCAAACGCTTCAATACAAACAATTCCAGAAATCAGAGAAGCAATAGCTAATAAAAATACGGCTGGAATTTCTGTCAACAAATCAGTTAAACTTACAGGACCTGTATGTTCCAAAAGTATAATTGCACTTACGATATAGACCGCCAACACAACAATTAAAGAAGCAACAGCCGTAATAGTAGCCACAATACACTCTCCGGCAAAAACCTTTGTTCTGGGAATACCGAAAGCAATCGTATTTTTCAAATTTCCATTTTTCCTGTTTCCCTCATAAAGAATAATTCCAATAACTGCTCCCATAACACAAAATACCATTGGATTTGCCACCAAATTTGAATAAGAAAATGAAGTAGTATCATACGGGAAACTTGCACCATCTATTTTGCCAAACCAGTGGAGTATGGCATTAAGTAAAAAGACTAAAATAGATAAAATTGCAGTAAAATAATAAACTCCCTTGCCATGCGACACTCGATAAAATTCACTTTTTACATAATTCATCATTTTCAGCACCCCTTTTCTTTAATTCCATATAGTAATCTTCCAAAGAAGACTGTATTGTCTGCATACCAGTGATATAAATGCCATTCACCGAAGCAAGCCTGCTATATACCTCCGCCTGTTTCTGCGGTTTATAGATACGAATATTGTTTTCTGGAAGAACTTTGTAACTTTCTTTCGAAAATTCCTTTTCCAATAAAACAGAATACTTCTCAATATCTGAAACAGTAATTTCGATACAATCAGAGCACTTCTCCTGTAATGCATGAGATGTGATTTCCTCAATCAATATACCATAGCTTAAAAATCCGTATACAGAAGCAATCTGTTGAAGTTCTGACAGTATATGACTTGACAATAATATGGTTATATTCTTTTCTTTATTTAAGCGGTGGAGTAAATTGCGAAATTCAATAATTCCGCTAGGGTCAAGTCCGTTGATAGGTTCGTCCAGTATTAGAAGCTGTGGTTCTCCCATCAAAGCAATCGCCAATCCTAACCTTTGCTTCTGACCTAAAGAAAGATTTTTACATTTGCTCCTTCTCTTTTCCTCAATACCTGTCAGCATTAACAACTCCGCAACTTTTTCTGTGTTTGGAATTCCTTTTTGAATACAGTAATACTTTAATATCTGTTCAACAGTCATATTTGGAAAAAATCCCGGTTGTTCAATCATACATCCGATTTTTTTGCGAGATTTTTCTAACTCTTTTTCTCCATATTTCCCAAAGAATCGTATTTCTCCTTCTGTTGCAAAACTATGACCGGCTAATAATTTCAATAATGTACTTTTTCCGGCTCCATTATCACCGACAAGTCCATAAATGCTTCCTTTTCTCACATGAATGTTTACATGGTCTAATGCAAGAAGAGAACCATATGTTTTTGTAACTTGCTTTGTCTCTATGACATATTCATTCATCTCATTACCTCCATTTTCGAAAATACATTTGTTAACTAGGGGCTATCCTTATTGACAAATGTATTGTACTATTTCAACTTTTAATAAGTCATAAAGAACTTTTAAAGAAGTAATAAAGATTTTCATTGCAGCTTAAATCCAATACCATATACAGTTTGAATATATTCTATTGTAGAGTCTGTCTCTTTTATTTTCTTTCTCAAATTACTGACGTGAACATTTACTGTGTTATTTTCTCCATAATATCCACCATGCCATACCAGTTCATACAGACTTTCTCTGGAATATACTTTCTCTGGATTTTGCATGAGCAGGAAAAGAATATCATATTCATGTGCAGTCAGTACAAGCTCTTTTCCATCAATCATTGCTTTTCTTGATCGAGGGTAAAGTTTAAGATTTTTATAAGTCAAAGTTTTTTCAGAAACATTTTCCTTACCACTACGCCTTAAACTTGCCTGCACTCTTGCAATCACTTCCTCCGGCTCAAATGGCTTCGTAATATAATCGTCTGCACCATTCTTTAATAAAGATACCTTATCACCTAGAGAATCTTTTGCAGAAATCACCAGAACTGGCACGTTACAATGCATATTTACTCGAATATCTTGTAATAATTCTTCTCCCGAAATGCCCGGAATCATAAGGTCAAGTAAAATAAGGTCAGGAATTTCTTTTTCTAACAGTAGTTTTGCTTCTGTCCCCGAAAAAGCCTGTATCTCTTGATAATTGGCTTCATTTAATATTTTAACCAGCAATCCGTTTATATCGGCTTCATCTTCTACAACCAATATCTTATATTGCATTTTTACCAATCCTTTCTGAATTGTTATTATAAATTAAGTCTCATTATATAGAGTATATTTTTTTATTATAACAAAAATCTTATATAGTTAACATCTTGCTTTTCCTAAATTACAAAACCATTAGGGACATGTCTTTCCTAATCTACAATTTAACCCAATAAAAACAGCAAAATAATTTTATTCCACTATTTTTGCTTGTTTAGGTTAAATATAGGATTGAGAGAGACATGTCCCTATTGGTTTCCTTATTAATGCAAATAATATAAAGTATAAAGCAATATGATTGAATCTTAATGAAAACCAGTTTATTGTTTGTTTATTAAATAAAAATGGTGCAAATAAACATCATGAATGTTTATTTACACCATTTTTTATATATTATTATATGTGGGGGGTATTGCTTGTTTTATCTTTTCAAACTATTAACTATTTTGCAGTTTCTAGAGCGCTATTTACTGCTTCAATGATTGCATTTGAAGTAATAGTTGCACCAGTTACTACCTCTACTTCTGTAGATTGTGCTTCTACAATCATTTCAGGCAAGTCATTTATTGCCATAGTTCCAACACCTTCTGTTTCATTGTGAGAAACAACAGACACTTGTGATATTTTCCCTTCTGCTACTTTTACTTCCACATTTACATCTCCATGTATTCCAACACCGACTCCATCATATGTACCATCAGTATACTTTACACTAGAACTACATCCAGCTACCATAAATACTGCCATTAAAACAACTGTTACTATAACCATTATTTTTAATTTATTATTATTCATTTTTTCTCCCTTTTATTGATAAGTTAATCATAACCTAATTCAATGTCTTTTTTTATTTTTTTTCTATTAATTATCTTGCTTAATATGATACTAATTTCAAATAATATTAGCATTGGTATAGATATTAATATTTGAGAAATTATATCTGGCGGTGTAATAATTGCACCTACCACAAAGATTACAACAATTACTATTCTACGACTTTTTATCAACCATTGTGGTTTTAGCAACCCTATTTGAGTAAGCATTACAGTAATAATTGGCATTTCGAAGACAATACCAAAACTAATCAATGTAGAGAATACAAAGTTTAAATAGTTTTGTATTGAAATTGTTGCAGCCACAGTTTGGTATTGATCTATATTTATGAAAAAACTTAATATTAATGGCATTACAATAATATAAGAAAATATTGCACCAATTAAAAAACAAATTAATCCAGCAAATAGAGTTAAAAATCCAATCGTACTCTCGCTTTTTTTTAAACCTGGGCGAATAAATGACCAAGTTTGCACTAATATTATTGGTGATGAGAATACTATTCCACAAATAATTGATAATTTTATATATTGTGATAATAGTTCTCCAGGAGCTAAATAAACTAATTGATAACCTAACTCTTGTGCACTTTCTATCATAAGTTTGACAATATTATCTGAAAAATTAAAACTAACTAATGTAATAATAGCAAAATATACGATAACTATAATCAATCTTTTTCTAAATTCTGCTAAATGTTCAATGACGCCCATAACATCAGTTTTTTTATTTTTTTTCAATATAATCGTCTCCTAAATCTAGCTTTCTTCATTACTAATTGAGGTGTCTTTAATATCATCGTCTTCAACGCCATCTTTAAAACTTTTAATAGTTTTACCAAATGTCTTACCTAGCTTAGGCAATTGTTTAGGTCCAAATATCAGCAATGCAATTACTAATATTATTAATAATTCTGTAGGTCCAAATCTTCCTAACATAAAATTTTCTCTCCTTTTGTCAATTGAGTAAATATCTGTGCTATTATTATTTTTTTCGGAAAATACATATATTAACTACTTCAGTTACTACGATTATGAATGGTTCTCTATTATTCCTTCAGTATCTTTCTTTTCAACTTGAATATTTATTGTGCTTTCATCATTCTCAGAATCAACCACATCTTTATTTGATGCTTTTCCAATACTATTAATTGACTTCTTCATTTCTTCTACTGGTTTAGTCATTACATCTGTAATATTAGTTAAAGGTTCCGTAGCTTCTTTAATAGGTTTTTGAACTTCTTCAAATGGTTCTACAATGTTCTCTTGAATATCTTTTGTTAATTTCCCAGTATAATCTTTCAATGTATTTAGAAACTTCCCAGTCTTTTGAGCATATAAAGGCATTTTTTCTGGACCAAGAACGAGTAATGCAACTATCAAAATTACCAATAATTCTAACATACCAATTCTCATAAATAACCTTTCCTCTCTATTACTAATCTTAGTTTATTACCCAATATTATTTAGTAAATTATAACACATATTCATCTTTAGCAACCGCTTGTCCAATCAACCTACCCAATGTAAGACATCTACCATGACTTATACCTGGTGCTACTAATGCATAATCATTACCAAAGAAATTACCTTGGACATTCCCTATAGCATATAAGCCTTCCATCGGTTTGTCCTCTTTATCAAGTACTCTTAATCTATAATCCACATTCAAGCCTCCAACTATAACTAACATTTTTGCTGGAACCTTAGAAGCATAAAATGGTCCTACTTTTATTGGATTCATATTTTTTATATCTTTATTGAAGTCTTCATCTTTACCTTGATCACCTAATTTATTGTAACGGTCTACGGTAGATACCAGATTATCTTTAGGCACTCCCATTGCACTAGCTAATTCTTCAATAGTTTCTCCTTTAACGACGGTACCTTCCTCTAAAGAAACTTTTACAGAAACGGAAGGTGGATCAGTAAATTGTGTTCTGCCATCTGCAAAATATAAAGGTCCAGAAGTGTTGAAATTATAATTACTTAAATGAGTCATTTTTGGCAATTGTTCCTCATAATTAGAATCGAAAATAGTCCATACAATATTATCTGGCGCAATAAGCACACTATTTGTTATTCCTGGAAGAGGAGTATCTTCATTGCAAAAACGCATAGCATCTCTATTCACTCGCAATAGTGAAGCAGTACTCAACGCTCCTCCACCAAATATAGGATGTATCATTGGAGCATGAGCACCTTTTTGAATGCTTGCACCAGACCACATTGCCATATTAATACCATCACCAGTATTAGTACCTTCTTTTATATATGTAGTTCCATCAACTTGATTAGCAATAGGACACCACGCATCTACCATTTCTTGATTAGCAGCATAATCACCTGTTGCTAAAATCACTGCTTTACTTGCATTGTATTTAATATACTCTCCATCTTTATTCATGGCAATTACTCCTACTATTCTACCAGAATCATCTTTTATTAACTGTTCTGCAGAAGTGTTATAATATGATTGTCCACCAAATTCGATCCCACGTGCTTCCATTAAGCCTACAACATCTTGTTGTGCTTTGTGTACCATTGTCCCAAATACATGGTCAGTAGGGTATACACGTTGCCAAAAACCTTCAGTATCTAATGAGCCTTCTCCAGCTTCACCAATTGAACATACACCGCCATTAGACTCTACCATATCAATAATATAATCAAATACTTCTCCAGATTTGTCAGCCCACAACTTCAATAGTTGTCCATTAGCTTTATAGCCAGAAGCTTGCATTAAATCATTAACTATTGCACCTTTATCAATTTTAATACCTGCTGCCTTTTGCAACCTAGAATCTATTGCACCATTATCTAAACCTCTTGCACTATATGAAGAAGTTTTTTCTATTATTACTCCGTGCGCTCCTGATTCATTTGCAGCTAGAAAAGCTGACATTCCTGCAATTCCTGCTCCAATAACAACTACATCAGAATCCACAGTACTAGCTATTTGACTATCTTTGATTTCTTTAGGTGGCATATCCCATGTATGCTTAATATCCAATTCATTTTTTCCATTAGTATCATTTGAAGAAGATGGTGTGCAAGCACTTAACGTACTAGCAGCAGCAATTGTCACCACACCAGCAGTAGCACCTTTCAAAAAATCTCTTCTAGATATACCTTTGTTATCAATTTCATTTTTCATAATTGACCTCCTATAATAATATGTATAATATAATGTATGGTATGATATATAATATTAAGAATACATCACTCAAATCATTGTTTAAAATATATCATATCTGCACTTGATAGAATATGTGAAAAGGTCAAAACTTAATGATAACTTTTTGTAAAATTTACAGCACGAGAGGAAGTATCCTATGGAAATTGGTAAATATAATGTTCTAAATATGAAAGAAAAATTATATAAAGCTATGACCAGTGGTAAAGGTCTACAGCAAATATTAGATGAAGCTTCTGTGCTCTTTAAAAATCCTATTATGCTCTATGATACCACTCTACGCAATATTGCCACAGCTCAATATGGAGTATATGACGACCCTTTAATGAACACAATACTTCAAGATGGCTACATTCCCGTAACTAACTTTGAACTTGCCCAAAGAAATGGATTAGTATCACAAGTCCTTAAGGGTGAAAAAATTAGTAGAATTTACAAGTTAGATTTCTTAGAAAATCGCTTTATCAGTAGCCAGTTTGAAATCGATGGGAAGGTATCAGGTTTTCTAGATGTAATTGAGTGGTGTTCTCACTTTGAAGAAGAGGCATTAGAGCTTCATGAAACTCTGAGAGAAATCATCGAATATGTTATAGTAAAAGATCCCAGTTTTCATTATGCAAAAGGAGATTCTAAAGAATATTTTCTATTACATCTTCTTCAAACAAATGAAATCGATTTAGAAATCATCACTCAGCGATCAAAGCTATTAGATTTTCCAGAGGGTAGAAATTGGTTAGTTGTTATAGCACAGTATACTGGAAACGAGAATCTTTATCTTCCAGCACCTTATATCAAAAAAAACCTAAATCTTTCCATGTATAATAGTATTTCGACTGTATATGATGATCGAGTAGTTTATATACTTCCAATAGATAAAGAAAAATCATATTATATTTCCGATTTAAAAAAAATGATACCAAATCTCATTCAAAAACGTAAAATTTCAATAGGTTTTAGTTCATGCATAAATCATATTTCTGTTATTAAGGAAGGTTATATCGAGGCAAAAAAAGCTATTGAGCTTGGAATAAAATTATCAGATAACAATATATATATATATGATTATGATAATTATCGATATTATCATGGTCTGGATATTATATCAGAACACTATAATCTAGAAAAATTTTGTGATAGTCGTTTGCTAGGATTACTAAAATATGACAGCGAATATAAAACTGAATATGTTAACACAATTCGTTGTTATTTAGATATGGGATGCAGTATCCCATTAACTGCCAAAAAACAAAATGTTCACCGTAACACCATTGATTATAGAATAAAAAAAATTCAAGAGTTGCAAAATATTAATCTCAATAATACAAATGATATTTTTTCTATGAAATATTCTTTTCAAATCCTCATTTATTTAGATAAAAAGTTTTAATCAACTTCATATAGTTGATTAAAACTTTTTATTATAAGAATTATATTGATATTTAATTATTTTAAAATCATTAATAAATAAATATGATAAAATTAGTAAAAATATCAGTACATAATTGAATATATATATTCATAAATACTTATAAATAGAACACCAATAGGGACATGTCTACCTTCTAATATTATTTTTAATAATTACTGATATTTCCCTTGCCAATTCAAAATATTTATGAAATAATAATTATACAAACATATGTTCTAGAGGTGAGGATAATGCCAAGAGTTGCCCGTAGACGAGATCCGGAAAGGACCCATCATATTATCTGCAGAAGTATCTCCGAAATCTCTCTCTTTCGCAGTGAAACTGATAAAATTAAATATCTAAACTTAATGGGGCTTTATTGTAAGAAATTACAATGTAGTATAATATCATATTGTCTCATGGATACCCATGTACATATTCAATTTGATCCCCAAGGCTGTGATATATCAAAGTTTATGCATGGATTAAATCTTTGCTATGCAATGTATTATAATAAAAAATATCAACGACACGGACCTGTATTTCAAGGACGATTTAAAAATATGGTTATAGAAGATGATGTCTATA
>JBMNCR010000003.1:0-2159 GCA_049366695.1 Eubacteriaceae bacterium | reverse complement strand
AAGGGCAAAATCAAGCAATATTATCAATCATTTCTGATATTAATGAACGGAAGAACCTGGAAAACGAGTTAATTAAATATCAAGAGCATCTCACTGAATTAGTTAATAAAAGAACAAAAAAATTAGCTGATGTAATAAATCAACGGGATAATTTTACACGTGCATTAGTGCATGAACTGAAAACCCCCTTGACAGCTATAATCAGTTCCAGTGAAATATTGTCAGAAAAATGTAAAGTTCCAATTAAATCCAAATTAGCAGAAAATATATATAATGGTGCTTTATTTCTAAATAATAGAATCGATGAACTCCTGGATTCTATCAAGGGAGAACTCGGGACATTATCAATCAATTGTGAATTAACGGACCCTATAGAAATAATTCAAGAGGTAATTAGTGAAATGTCAGTATTAGTTGAAAAGAACGAACAGAAATTATGTCTTGACAATCCTTATTTGCTCCCTTTTATTATGGTTGATAAGTCAAGAATTAAACAAGTTCTTGTCAATCTTATCGCCAATGCAATTAAATTTAATGCTGACCATGGCACTGTATTAATAAGGACAAAATTAAAAAAAGAAGTAATTGTTTTTGAGGTTTATGATGAAGGAATAGGTATAAGTAAGAGTGAAAGACTTAGATTATTTATGCCATATTATAAAAAGGAATGCGATCGAAACCATCTTAGCGGATTGGGTTTAGGGTTGGCTTTATCCAAAACAATTATCGAACTTCATAATGGTAAAATTTGGTATAAAAAACGCAAATTAAAGGGAAGTATATTTGGATTTTCTCTTCCTTTACCGAACAATAAAACAGGTGTTGTAAAAAATGAATGACTTAAACAAAGTAGTAATGATTGAAGATAGTAGTGAAGTAGTCGATGCTGTATCATTAGCTCTTCAAATACGTTGGCCACATGTTAAATTTATTTCTTCCGATAAAGGGAGAAAAGGCTTATCGATTATTGAGAGAGAAACACCCAATTTAATTATTCTTGACTTGGGACTTCCAGATATAAATGGGTTCGATGTTTTAAAAGACATTCGTAACTTTTCAGATATACCTGTATTAATTTTAACTGTCAGAGGAGATGAGTCAGATATTGTAAGAGGATTAGAACTTGGAGCAGACGCTTATATAATTAAACCATTTAGGCAAATGGAGTTATTATCGCGTATTCATGCTATTTTGCGCAGGCAAGGTGATATTTTTAAAGAGAATTATATAGCTGTTCGTGATATGAATTTTAATCCATCGGAACAAATTTTGATAATAAACGGAAGAAATATCGAGCTTACACGTTGTGAAAATATAATATTTTTAAAATTAATAAAAAATCCGGATACGGTGGTTAGTCATTCTCAATTAGCTGAAACATTATGGGGGATTGATTGCTTTGGCGCAACAGATGGTTTAAAAGTTCATATACGTCGATTACGTCAAAAAATTGAAAAGGACCCTAATAATCCTCAGATAATCCTTACAAGAAGAGGATTAGGTTATGTATTTTCTACAATATAATTCCTCGCTATATACATATCAATAATTATTAATACCATTATTTACCCTCAAAAATTATTGATTGGATATACCATAAACAACATTACTTCAAGGATATCAAGTTTTGTAGTATCAAATTAACCATAATAATTTATGGTTACAACACTGGAACCTAACTGTAACCTTCACACAACTCTTCTTTGTTTAAAATTAACCAAATTGAAACCGTTATGGGATATATTAATCTTTAGTTAAAACAGTAATATTTTTTAATGTAGTATTGAGGTGTTAAATATATTAATAACTGGTAATAATTTCAATACTTCTAGTGCAGTAGAGGATGCTTTACAATCGTCTATTTTAGATAATGAAACGTCAATTATCCATTTTGATAATAAAACCCCTTCTTTTATTAATAAATACGATCATTATGATGCATTAATTATTAAGATCCAGTTAAATGATACAACTTCATTAAAACTGGTTAAACAAGTGCGAGAATATTCTGATATGCCAATTATAGTTGTTTCCGATAGCAATAATATTAAATTGTTGATCAAATATCTAGAAGCAGGGGCCGATAATTTTATAACTACACCATTTAATAAAAATATATTTTCCGCTTCATTAAAAGCATTGATCCGAAGAGTAAATTG
>JBMNCR010000002.1:0-7302 GCA_049366695.1 Eubacteriaceae bacterium | reverse complement strand
AGCCAAAAGCAATGGAAAGAATCAGACGGTGATGTGAAAAAAGTTGGAAAGATGGTAGAGTTGGAAGGTTGTAAGAAAGAGCCCGGTTTCTTGTTATCCAGAGGAGCAATGCGACAAAGGAACTGTGATCCAAGAGGAATACATTACCACACGTCATCCAGAGGAGCTTGCAACGAAGGATCTTAGACCTCGGAGGAATACGCTGTACTTGTAATATGGAGCAGTCACTAGAGAATAAGATTCTTCGCTCCGCTCTGAATGACATCCAAGCCATGATTGAACTATCATACTACGTCATCCAGAGGAACTTGTGATGAAGGATCTTAGACCCAAGAGGAATCCGTGTTTTCTATCCAACTACTCTCTGATACTGCTTCAATGTTATTAAATAGAAGACGCTATATATAATAGAATATAGAATAAACATCATTGTAGCTGGGACAAATAAGTTTAGATTTAATAACATTGCGCTGGCTGCTTTCATGGCAAAAGCAGAATGCAATGTGCCTACAAGTAATGGCAATAGAAAAACGGGTAATATTTGTTTTGCAATTACTTTTTTTTCTGTATTTTCATCTAAGCCTATGTTTTTAAGTGTTGCAAAATAATTTTTATCACTTTCTGCATCGGACATTTGTTTAAAATACAATAAACTAGCGGTGGATAATAGAAATACTACTCCCATGAAGATACCTATAAATAATACCATTCCAAAAAGTTTTAAATAACTTGCGTAATATGCATAATAAAAAGATGGAGAATAATCCTCTAATAGTACTGAAAGTTCTTCAAAGACATTTTTGTCAGTACCTGCATCTTCATACATAATACCTCTATATCTAGTGTCTCTAGAGAGTAGATTGTTATTAAGTAGATTATTAAATTGACTATCACTTACTACTAATGTTCCTAGACATCCCTTGATATTTGGCATGATATTATCATGTATAGCATCAATAATATTTAATTTAACAGATGAATTATTTATATTGAACTCATTGTCATTTTCAAGGTGTTTTTCCATTTTATCTGGCATATATGCGTATAAGTACACTGCATCCATGTTAGAGGAAATATTTATCTTAATATCACTGACAGGTTGTTTTTTTAATAAACTATTAAAATCAGATAAAGAAATTACTTGTACTTTAGTGGGTTCATTAAAATAGTCTTTATCATTTACGTTAATAGTTTCTGTAGATATCATAGAGGTAACGATATCAAATTTTACATCGTACTTGATATCGTTATTATTTTTAAAAAATATCTCATTTACTTTTGAATCAATAGACTCATCTTTTATTTCATAGCACAAGTCATATTTGCTATTATTATAGGATGCATTAGAAGATAAAAAATACATTGAATACGTAATTGCTACGGCTGTCATGGCAACAGCACTTAGTACTGCTATAGTGGACATTAGTACAGCATTTGACCTTGTTTTATATAAAAAACTTGATAATGATAACAAATTTGTTGTTTTATAATATGAGTCTGTATGCTTTGTAATAGATTTAATAATGATTGGTAGACCCTTTATAAAAAGAAGAAAGGTTCCGCATATGGTTAAAAATAAGATGGGAAAAAAGTTGTTTACTATTTTATAAGCATTATCTGAAGAAGCTAGATAATATCCTCCACCTATCATTAATATTGATACTAGTAATAAAGGATAAGAACCATTCATTCTTTGTTCACCAACTTTTTCGGCACTAAATAATTCTATAATTTTAAACCTATAAACTAAAAGATAACTGTGTAACCCAATTAGCAAGAATATTCCTATAAAAATCCCTATTGTTTGAATAATAGCTGTTTTTTCTATAATAAAGATAGGTTCTATTAGAAGAAATTCCCCTAAAAGACTTAAGAGTGCCATGGTTAGCAATTTTGAAAATAATATTCCAAAACCAATGCCTATAATTAATGCAATAACGCCTATTATGGTGTTTTCTATTAATACTAATCTACCGATTCTACTGTAAGGCATACCAAATAGAGCATAAGTAGCAATTTCTTTTTTTCTGCTTTTCAAAAAATTTTTATTAGAATACCATAAAAAGAAAACAATGAAAACAGCTATAATAACGGCAAAGGAACGAAGCATTACGTCAATTTTTGAAGAATCCCCTGCAGCTTTGACTACTTCTTTAGTATAACTCAATGAAATAAACGTATAAAATGTAAATACTGAAAATGCAACACTAAATAAATACATAATATATTTTTTAAAATTCATTAATATATTTCTAATTGCAATTTTTGTAAAACTCACTGTCTTTCACCTCCAATGGAAGCTAGAGTATTGATTATTTTATCATAAAAATCTTTTCTATTTAAACCTCTAAAAATCTCATTATAAAGTTCACCATCTTTTATAAAGATTACCCTATTGCAATAACTTGTTGCGTATGGATCATGAGATACCATTAATATAGTAGACTTGTAATTTGTATTTAAAATGGTTAGCATATCTAATAATTCCTTCGAAGATTTAGAATCTAAATTTCCAGTAGGTTCATCAGCAAGAATAATTCTAGGTTTTGAAATAACTGCTCTAGCAGTAGCAACTCTTTGTTGTTGACCGCCAGAAATTTCATAGGGATATTTATGTAAAATATCAGCAATCATTAAATCATTTGTTATTTCTTTTAATAAAGAATCCATTTTGCTAATACTTTCTTTGTTTAAAACCAATGGCAAGATGATATTTTCTTTTACTGTAAGAGTATTTAATAAATTATAATCTTGAAATATAAAACCGATGTTCTCTCTACGATAAGCAGACATTTCTTTTTTATTCAAGTTAGACAAATTCTTGTCACCAAGTATAATATTACCTGAAGAACATTTGTCAATAGTGCCCAAAATATTTAACAATGTAGTTTTACCAGAACCAGATGGTCCCATAATACCTAAAAATTCACCCTCATCAACCTCGAAATTAATATTTTTAAGTGCAGAGTATTGAACAAGACCAATTTTTGATTTATATATTTTTTTTAATCCTTCAACCTTTAAAATGCTCATTTTAAAGACCTCCTTTACAATTATAGGTTATAACAAAAGATTGCAGTATTCCATTGAATAACCTTACAATTATAAAGCTAACCTTACATTTTTGTAATATTGTATAATGTATCTTTTTTGGAAAAATCTAAATAAAAACTTGTTGTTTCACCGTATATAGAGTTTACATATAATTTGTGATTTAATTTATCTGAGAGTTTTTTACTTAGATATAGACCGTACCCCGTAGCTTTATTTCCTTGTCTACCTATGTAACCAGTGAATCCTCTATTAAAAATCCTAGGGATATCTTCTTTTTTTATACCAATTCCTGTATTTTGTACTGTGAGAATAATAGAGTGATTATCATTAATGCAAAAGATATCTATGCTGCCATTTTCATCAGCGTATTTTATAGCATTGGAAAGCAATTGATTAATAATAAAACCTAACCATTTTTCATCGCTTAATACAATGTGGTCAATATTTTTCATGTTTAACTTTAATTTCTTATAGCTAAAAAACTTTGAGTATTGTTTTAGTTGTTCGTAAATAATTTTCTTTATATTGACATTAGCTACAATATAATCTTGATTAAAATCATTCAGTCTTATATAATACAATATTTTATCTATATCATGTTCGATTTTTAAGATTTGATTTTCGGTACTTTTAAATATATCATAATCAATTTGATCTTGATTATTTTCTAGAATCAATTTCATTGCAGATAAAGGAATTTTTATATCATGAGCCCAAGATAAAACAAAATCCATTTCTTTATCTTTTTGTTTGTTTAAAGTTTGAATTATTTGATTGCTTTCGTTTTGAAATCGGATTATGGTTTTCATATATTCATTATAAAATCCCAAAATTTTAATATCATTTTCAGTTAATTCTTCAGGAGTTAATTTTTGAAATTGTTTTAATTTATGATATTTTATAGAAAAATCAATGATCAGATATATGAAAAACATAATAAAAATTGAAATTATCATATATAAGAAATTTGATGAAGACATTCTTATCTTTGCATCAAAAAAAGATACTGAGAATATAAATAATAGTATAATAATAAAAAATAATATCAAAGAGAAATACTCTTTAAAAAACAATTTAACTTTCATGAAATTTATACCCCATACTTTTTATAGTGACAATAACGTTATTTAAACCTAAGCTGTTTAATTTTTTTCTAAGACGATTGATATTTACAGTAAGAGTATTATCATCGACAAAACTCTCGTCTTCCCATAAAAATTCAATTATCGTATCTCTTTTTATTATTTTGCCAGTGTTTTTCATTAAAAGATACAAAATCTTATACTCATTTTTAGTTAGCTCTTGCCTTTTATTATTATATAATACAACGGACTCATCAATATTTAATATGACATCTCCTGATTGTAGAATATTTAGACTGCTGTCGATATAAGAATAAGTCCGTCTTAAAATAGCCTGTATTTTTGCGGTAAGAAGATTTAAAGAAAAGGGTTTAGTAATAAAATCATCTCCACCTAAGCTAATGCCCATTATTTTATCCATATCTGTATCATGGGATGAAATAAAAATAATAGGGATATTGGATAAATCTCTTATTTTTTGACACCAATAAAATCCATCGAAAAAGGGGAGGTTGATATCTAGTAATACTAAATGAGGATTAAACTCAACAAATTCATCAAGAGTATTATTAAAATCTTTGATAATTTTGCATACATAAGACCATTTACTTAAGTAGGTATTTATTTCTTTGCATATAGAAAAATCATCTTCAATAATAAGAACCTTGTACATAATTTCACCTCAAGATTAATTATACCAAATAATTTTAATAATAAGATGAGACATGAAATAAAATAATTTAAATGCATATAATAATTGGAAGAGTTGAAGAGTTAAAAAGTTGAAAAAGGTAGAAAGATGGAAAGTGAGAAGAGGAAGCCCCGCTTCCTGTCATCTAGAGGTGATCGTGAGGAAGGATCTTAGGTCCAAGAGGAATACCCTATGCTTGTAATACTGAGAAGTTGTTGGAGAATAAGATTCTTCGCTCCGCTCTGAATGACATTCGAGCCATGGCTGAACCATCATACTACGTTATCCAGAGGATCTTTGTGACGAAGGATCTTGACCCCAAAGGAGTCCTGTGACCTAACAGACTAACGTAAGCAACAGGAACCGTCCCCAATGATTCTTCAATGATTCTCGATGATTTTGATGGCTCAATGCTTGTTAAATACCCATACCCTAACAGACTGACTGACCAACTACTAAAAAGGATAGTGAATAAACTGGAAGACTTAAAAAAGTATTGTCATGAATTTGTAACATTGGCTAAACCCATTGTGAATAATATGGAGTTTCAAAAGATGAAAAATATAATACACCATGATGAAAGTGTTTTTCATCATTCGTTAGAAGTAGCCTATTTATCTTTTGTAATGGCTAGGAAACTAAATTTAGATGTTGTTTCTACGGTTAGAGGGGCTTTGCTCCATGACTTTTATTTGTACAAATTTAACAAGAGGACATGGAAGATATTTTATACTGCTTGTATGCATATATTTGATCATCCTAAAATTGCTTATGATAATGCTCAGAAATATTTTGAAATAAACAAGATAGAAAAAGATATTATACTTAAACATATGTTTCCTTTTGGTATACCTATATACAGAGAATCATGGATAGTATCATTAGCTGATAAAATTTTAGCTACTGGTGAGTATAGTAGAAGATTAAAAAAATATGGCAAAAGAAAACTAGGTAGGTTGGAGAGATTATAAAACAGGAGAAAATAATCTAGAGATGGATTCTTTTAGTTTAATAATTATAGTTCTCTTTTTGTATTCTTCATAGCCTACTTCAGTACATACCTGCATATCTTCATAAAAAATATCTCTTAACTCTGTTGCAATATCTTGATCATATATAAAAGCATTAGCTTCAAAATTTAGTCTAAAACTTCTTATATCAAAATTACATGTACCTACCGATGAAATTGCATCATCTGAAATTATAGTTTTTGAATGCAAAAAGCCATTGTTATAAATATACGCTTTTGCACCATATTTCACAAGATCCCCCACATAGGAGTACGTAGCCCAATATACAAACATATGATCAGGTTTATTGGGTATCATGATTCTAACATCAATTCCTGATTTTGCAGCAATTTTTAAAGCTTCTAGCATACTTTGATCAGGGATAAAATATGGGGTTTGAATAAATATATATTTTCTTGCAGAATTAATTATTTTTAAATATCCTTGTTTTACTTGTTCGTTTACATCATCAGGCCCAGAAGATACGATTTGGATTCCTATATCTCCATCAAAAGTATCGTCGGTTAAAAACTTACTGGTAAGTCTAACATCTTCATTAGTAGCAGAACGCCAATCTAATAAAAATCTAAGTTGCAACTCATAAACTGCCCCACCAGATATACGAATGTGAGTGTCTCTCCAGTAACCCATTTTTTTCTTAAGACCTAAATATTCGTCTCCAACATTAAAACCGCCAATATAACCAACTTTACCATCTATTACAACAATTTTTCGATGGTTTCTATAATTAGCTTTAAAATTAATATATTTTAATTTAGATGGGAAGAACCTTCCTATTTTTCCACCAGCAGCTAAAAATTCTTTTAAAACTTCATTGCTAATAAAACGACCTCCAAGATCATCATATAATAACCGAACCTCTACACCTTGATTTGCTTTTTTAGTAAGAAGTTCAATAAAAGATTTCCCTAAATCATCATTTTTGATTATAAAATATTCTGCATGAATATGATCTTTGGCTTTATCAATATTTTCAAAGAGGTTTTTAAATTTCTCTTTGCCGTCAGTAAATATTTTAATTTGATTATTATTTGTGTACAAAGAATTACTTATATTTTGATGAAAATGAATTATATCCTTATATTGTTCTCTAAAAGAATCTTCAAAAACTATTTTATCACTTATTAAATCATTTTTCTGCTGGTTTAATAATTTATTTGTGATCTCTAACTCGTCACAATACAATTTAAAAATTTTTCTTCTAGCAATATTTTGAGAAAAGATAAGATAAAATAAGAAACCTAAAGCAGGAATAATCCATATAAATAAGAGCCATGCATAAGTACTTTGTGGATCTTTTCTTTCAAGAAAAATTATGATAAAAGTTAAAATAAAGTTGATAATAAGTACTATGGATAAACTATATGAAGTAACTAATAGCATTATCTTGCCTCCTTAAGGTAATGGCGTATATCCGAAGCCGGTTTAGATATTGAGATTTTGT
>JBMNCR010000001.1:0-5026 GCA_049366695.1 Eubacteriaceae bacterium | reverse complement strand
CCCTCCTTCGATATCCTCTATATAGAATACCAAATTGTTGCGTTAGATTATTGAATGTGCCTAATTTGCGTTCTTGTTAAAACAAATTCTTCCCGAACAAAGGGGAGAAGACCAAGAAAGCCATTGTGGATTAGACTAATTGCAAATTGAGGGATCGAAATTATTAATAGAATTTTAAATAGATTCAATTTTTTTTGTTTCTGGCTTTATTGATATAGAATTATTCATTATTTTTTCCTATTCTAAGGTTTAGCAAATAATTATTAGTAATATTTTAACTTAATTTCAGTAAAACCTACTATTAAGCAAGTGGATCTAAGAAATATCTACAAAGGGTTGAATTATTAATAGTCTATTTCTTTTTATCTTTTTCTATCATCTTGGTATTTGAAAAGTTTTCTGATTTTATTCTCCTTCAAATCAACAATATTAATACAATGGTTTCGACTCCAGAAATGGTTTCCTAGTAGAATTTATTATTTTCATACAATTTTATCTCCAGACAGCTTGTCTACTCCAAAGACTAGGAATTTTATCCAATAACAATTGATCAAGATGAGGTATTGGTTTTATATACCATGTATGCGACTTTTTAAAATTTCATATCTTTTTTTTATCAAAGTACAACTGGAAAACACAGGAAATATACTCTCATACCTCTTACAGATGGGAATCCTTTGCTTGATTCAAAGATATTTCTTGTGGTAAAGTGCTTACATTTAATAAACCACTTAAAACAATAATAATCATTCCAAATATGCTGTATATATTTGGAATTTCAGAAAAAAATATAAACCCTAAAATAATTGAAAACCCGATTTGGAAATAAGAAAAAGGTGCCACAATTTTTGCAGGGCCAAGTTTATAAGCATAGGTAAAACCAATTTGTGTTAGAAAAGTAAAAATGCCCATAAAGATTAAGGGTATAATTTGCTTAATCTCCGGCAATACAAATGTTTTAGTAATTAATAATACAAAAATTGAAACAACTGATGAAAAATACGCATGATAATTAACAATTACTATGGGAGGTTCAGTTTTTCTTAAAGCTCGAACAAAAGTATGTGCCAATCCCGTAAAAGCTGTAGCTAATAAACCAATTAATGCTGAAAATTGAACATAATTATAACTAGGTCTTATAATAAACATAGCTCCAAAAAAAGCAAACAATAGTATTAATACACGATTAATGGAAAGTTTTTCTTTTAATAGATACCACGAAAATAATATAACAAAAAAAGGCACTAATTGAGAAATTGCTGCAGAATCAGCTAATAATAAATTCTGGATAGCATATATATAAAAAATACCTCCAAAAAAACCATAGAAACCTCTATAGAATAAAACTTTTTTATTTTTACCAAACAGCACATATTTTCTTTTTTTTATAAAAATTGGTGCAAATAGCAAAATTGGCAAATATTGAAATATTAATAATTCTACCTCTGGGATATTATGAATACTTTTTATGAAAAGACGCATAAAGGAACCACTTAACCCCGAAAATAACATCATAAAAATAGCATATTTGTATTTAAAATAATTGCTTTTGGTGTTCTCTTTGCTTATTCTCTTTAAAAAAACAAATAGTTTTAAATTCATCTTTGTTTACCCATCTGATAAGAAGAATTCAAGCTAAATATATACAAAACTTAAAATCAATATATTTTCAAAACATACATTCATTAAATTACTAATTAAATTTTAAATTACTTTTCTATTACTAAATTCAGGATTGAAATGATAAGTAATCCAACTCTCATGATGATTTAATACTTCTGATTTTGTCATCTTTCCACTAGCTACATTAATCACTTTTTCATAGATTTTCATACCCATAGCTTCAAGAGATGAGCTGCCTATCAGTATTTCTCCAGCATTAATATCCATATTTTCTTTCATACGATTATATGTTTTTGTATTTCCAGTGACTTTTATTACAGGACTTACTGCTGCACCTATTACGTTTCCTCTACCTGTAGTAAAAACAATTATTTGAGCATGGGAAGCTGACAATGATGTATTGCCAAAAGCGTCATTCGCACGTTGACACATACATAACCACTTATCCTCCGGAGATTCAATATTGTCTAGCAAATATAGTCCTGGTTCAGTGGGCACTTCATTCAATACTAATATATTCCTAATAAGATGCTTTTTACCTAATTTACATGCAGCTCCCAAAGATTTATCTTCTATTGTGCTAAGTCCACCTTCTTTGTTGCCAACTCCGATGTGATAATGCCCAGTCTTCTGTGAATGCAATCTTGATTTTTCAATTCTTTCTTCAATTAAAAACTGGGCTTTCTTGTTTAAACCTCTTTTTTTCAACAGATCTTTGCATCCTAAAAGTTCAGGAAATTCCTCCACTATAATAGTCCCACCATTGCCTAGAATTCTGTCTGCCATATAACCTGCGGCAGGATTGGCTGCTAAACCTGAGGTAGAATCTGAGCCACCACATTCAATTCCTATTATTAAATCCTTTACTTCAATAGGACATTTGACAGAATTTTTTAGAGCTTTTTTCATCTTAACAATAATACCTTGCCCTTTATTTATTGTGGCTATCTCTCCTCTTTCTTGAATTACCAATAAATCAACATATCTTCCAGTTTTAGAAATTTGATTTTTTAATTTTCTAAAGTCAGTTCCCTCGCAACCAAGAGCTACAATCAAAACAGCTCCTACATTGGGATGTGTTCCTAATGAATAAAGTGTACTATATGCTGAATCATTGTGACCACATCCAGGAAAACCAAAAGTTATCACTTCTTCAAATGGTTTTGCTATTTTTTCTGCTACTACCCGAGAACAGTCAACAGTAAAAATCACTGTAACATAATTTCTTATTCCTGGAAGCCCTTGTTTACGTTTATAACCATACATTTTACTCTCTTCCAATTTTAAAATCCTCCTTGGTTTGTAGTAATATTATGAGTATGAACGTGTTTTCCTTTTTGTATTCTAAAAGCACTCTTTCCTATTGGAAATCCATACTTGATTATATTTTCATTTTTTATAATCTCTTTTATCGATACTTTATGATATGCAGGAATGTCTTCCAATAGCACTATTTTTAGCTTTTCCCCATCCGGCAATTCTGCTATAGCTTCTTTGCCGTTAGCCAAATCCCTAACAGCTGTTCCAACATTGTCCTTATTATCTATAATTATGATATCATGCTTAAATTTAACAATCATAACTAAACATCTCCTATTTTTTTACTTTGGTCTCAATAAATTGATATTGAAGACCATAAAAAATCAACAATTTCATAATACTTCAGCAAGCACTCAGGCTTTCTGAAGAATAATTCAAAATCCCCTCTTTTGTTTCAGGCAGTGTTCTTAATAAAACAATAGCTATAATATAAAAACCAATTATTAAATAAATTAGAGAATATGGACCATAAACCCCCCATAATGTGCCACCCATTGCTGGTCCTAATTGTGCCATTAATCCTTTTAAAAGCCCCTGAAATCCTAACCATTTTATCAAAGATGTTTTAGGTACTGCCTCTATAGACATGCCTGAAGAAGTCACAAGGCTTAAAAATGTAAAACCTTGTAAAAAGCCTGATACAATCAGCATTTGTTGAGTCTTTGACAAAATTAGTAATATTAATGAAAATATTGCAATTGACAAAAAAATAGTTAATGAGGATTTTCTACCAATTTTGTCAGCTATGCTACCAGCAGGAATCGCTAAAAGTAACGTACAAGCCCAAAAAGCTGATTGCATAAAACCTATAGTCAAAGTATCTGCATTTTTTACTTGCTGAGCAAACAAAGGCATATATATATTCATTATAAACCAAGGAATTTGAATAAGAATCAAAGTTAGGAGTAAACACTTTATATTTATCCCATTTTTCTGGCTTAACAAGTCTCGGACATTTTTTCTAAAATACCTGTCATTTTTATATTTCATTTGGACTACACTATCTGTACACAGCGAAGAAGGATTTGAAAAATACTTTAATAACAATATAAATATTATGAAAAATCCTAAAGTACTAATCAAATATAGTAAAGGAATACCTGTTGTCATATCATGATTTCTGCTAAAAGTAATTGCTAAAAAAGAACCAAGCGCAGGAGCTAATAATTTTGGAATACTTGCGAGCATATCACAAGTTTGCATAGCAGTAACTCTGATATCATTATTTAGACATAATCCACAAACTGACCCACAGAGATGCATCATTGAATACCAAGAAAATATAAATACTCCAGCCCCTAAGGCAGCTAAAATTGAATTGTTGGCTATTGATAAAATCATTGATCCTAATCCAATTGAAAGAGTTGTAATTAAAAAGAAGGTCTTCAAACTAAATGTTACACTTATTCTTTGTGCAGATATAAAAGAGAATATTCCACCAATAATGCCTGCAAAACCTGTTACCCAACCAAGTTGAATAGGAGATAGTCCCAAATTGATCATATAAATTGATTGAAACGGCAATACAAGGTAAATAAAAAAATGAACCAACATAACTCTCACTACATTGATTTTAAATACCTGGTCTTGCAGTTTAATAATGTCTATTATATTAAAGGAAAAGCCCTTAAATATTTGATACATTTTAAATATATTCCTTTATCTGTACTAAAATAATTAAATATTTATCCCCGTTTATAAATAACACAGATACCCACGGGCAAGTTCATTGGACTTTTAAAGCCAATAAAGCTACACTTGGCCTAAATACTGACTTTATTGGAATTTAAGATATCTTATGTTCTTTTTTTATCAATGTTTGCAGCTGGGTCAAGGAAACCTGGTAAACAAATGATATTTTCTTTTCGATAGACTTTGGTAAACCTGGAAAACTTTTTCCTGAGTCTGATTTCTGTCCATACTTTTAAATTTTGTCCTATTACATCAGAAACACTGAATTCTAGCTGTATGATCGTAATTTTATAGACTGAACTAGGCTTACCTGTATGCTATAGTCTATAATTTCACAGCTAACTTGGTCTCAAGCTTTTAACGCAACAATTCTGGTAAATGCTTCATAAGG